>NZ_JBZEEQ010000005.1:0-287970 GCF_058310155.1 Chryseobacterium sp. DT-167
TAAAAGTGAAGTGAAGATTACCTGTAAAAACTAAAAAAATCCCATACAATAAGTTTGAGATTTTTTTTATAGTATAAAACGTGTATCAAAAATCGTGCTAAAAGTTATTTTTATCGAAAAATATTTCATAAATTCGTAGAATACCATATATTTAATCACAGTCGATATGCTAAAACAACATTTACAGCTTAAATTAGGACAAAAGCTTGCTCCTCAGCAAATCCAACTGATGAAGCTCATACAACTTCATACCTTAGAGTTTGAGGAGGAATTGGAAAGAGAATTGGAGGAAAACCCTGCTCTGGAAGTAGTAAAAGAAGAACCAAAAGAGGAAGAATATTCCTCATTGGAAGATTCTTATGAAACGGAAGGTACTGAAAGCATTGAAACTGATTTTGATGTTAATGATTATATTTATGATGATGAGCCTAATTATAAAACAGCATCAAGTAATTATTCTGCAGATGATGAAGATTTTGACAACGAAAGTCTTTTAACTGAAGGTCAGTCTTTATATGATTATCTGATGGAACAGATTAACCTGATTAACATTAGTCAGGAAGATTTGAAAATTGCTGAATATATTATTGGTAATTTGGATACTGACGGTTATTTAAGACGTGAAGTAAAATCTATAGTAGATGATTTGGCATTTTCTCAGGGTATTTATACTTCAATAGATAAGGTTGAAGATATTTTAGAAAATTATATACAAAAACTTGATCCTTCCGGTGTTGGAGCAAGAGGTTTGCAGGAATGTTTATTGTTACAGATTGAAAAGAAAGTTAGTTCAAATAAAGCTGTTTCTTTGGCTGCGAATATTTTGAGATTCCAATTTGATGCTTTAACGAATAAACACTACAATAAAATTATTCAGAAATATGATATTGAGGAGGAAGATTTAAAAGATGCATTAGAAGAAATCGCTAAGCTTTCTCCGAAAGTAGGAGGCAATTTTGATACTCAAACCATCACGATCAATCAGGAGATTATTCCGGATTTTGTTATTCAGGTGAAAGATGGAGTGGTGATTCCGATGCTGAACAGTAAAAATGCGCCGACTTTAAGGGTTTCTGAGGAATATAAAGATATTTTGACCACCTATTCTCACGATAAAAATTCTTCTGAACACAAACAGGCTGCGTTATTTATTAAACAAAAATTGGATGCTGCAAAGTGGTATATTGATGCTATTAATCAACGTCAGAATACTTTATTACAAACCATTAATGCAATTGTAAAGTTCCAGCATAATTATTTTATTACGGGTGATGAAAAATCTCTGAGACCTATGATTCTTAAAGATATTGCTGATATTACAGGGTTTGATATTTCTACCATTTCAAGAGTAGTAAAAAGCAAATATGCAGATACACCGAACGGAATTCTTTATCTCAAAGATTTGTTTTCTGACAGTTTGACCAATGATGACGGGGAAGAAGTTTCTACCAAAGAAATTAAAATGCATCTGCAGGAAGTCATCAGCAAAGAAAATAAAAGAAAACCACTTACGGATGATGCTTTAGTCGTTATCCTAAAGGAACAGGGCTATAACATCGCAAGACGAACAATCGCCAAGTATAGAGAACAACTAAACATTCCTGTTGCAAGATTAAGGAAAGAATTATAAAAGCAAAAAGCATTTCAGAATTCTGAAATGCTTTTTTTATGCAATAAACTTTACAGCATTATTTTTCCTGAGAATCTATTTCTTTAAGTTGATGGAGATTTTTATCGAGTCTTTTGATAAGAATTCCGTAGACAAGTCTGTAATATGCCCAAATGAGAATAACACAAAGAACAGTACTGATGATAAAACTTATGGTAAAAGCTACTACGGAAGAATTTGCAAGCTCGGTATTTTGGTTTTGAATAGCATAAATTCCAAAAATTGTAAGAGCAGATGTAACGATAATTACGATTAGAATATTAGTCAAAATAAACGCATTGACAGTTTTTTTAAAACGAATAATTCGGGAGATAAACTCTTTTAAATCTTCTTCAACCTTTATTTTACGATAGTTCTGATAAAATTTTATAACAAAATAGCCTGTTATAAACAAAGTCAGTATTTTTATAATTAAATAAATATTATCAAGGATATCTTCTAATTGTTCATTTTTTTCAACTCCTAATTTTTGCAGCGAAGTCAGAAAAGTATTAGATGCTTTGTTCTGAAAAATATAAAATAATCCGAAAGCTGTAAAAACTATAAATTCGATAACGCTTATCCAAAAAATATATTTCACGTAATTACGTGATTTTTTATTTAACATCTGAAGAATCTCATTGTTATCATATTTTGGCTGAACGGGCTGTTCCTGCCAGGTTTTCTTAAAGCTATCTAAATCAAATTCAGGCATTTTTTTCCATTTTTTCTTTAAGGACTTTCTTTAATCTGTTCATCTTCACCCGTGCATTCACTTCGGTAATCCCTAGGTTTTCTGCAATGTCTTTATACGGAAGATCATCCAGATACATCATTACGATGGCTCTTTCAACATTCGGAAGAGTTTTAATTACGGTATACAGCAACGAAATCTGCTGTTGCTTATCATCATCATCTTCAATAAAATCTCTGTGATTGATATCCAGTTCGTTAGTTGGTAAGCTTTTGCTTTTCTTTCTGAAAAGCGTGATTGCGGTATTCAGAGCTACACGATACATCCAGGTCGATATTTTTGAATTTCCTTTAAATGAGTCGTAGCTTCTCCACAATTGCAAGACAATCTCCTGGAAAAGATCTTCTTCATCTTCGAGAGAATTGGTATATAGCCGCGAAACTTTGATAATCAAACCTTGATTATCTTTTATAAGCTGGGCAAATTCTTTCTCTTTAGAAATCAAAATAATATATAATTGGCACGAAGATATGATATAATTTGAAAATTTGAAAATTTAATAATTTGAAAATGAATGAATAAAAGACTTTCTTTAAACAATATGAAGAATTATCATGCTGTTAGAAATTTTCAAATTATCTCATTACCAAATTTTCAAATTAACACGTATCTTTGCTGCCACGAGAAAGTCGGCTTGTTGATTCTTACTTCGGTAAGGGTAGGAAAGTCCGGACACCATAGAGCAGCAAAGCGGATAACATCCGTCATCCGTGAGGATAGGACAAGTGCAACAGAAAGCAGGTACAGTTCGGCTGTAGTGAAACCAGGTAAACTCTTTGCGGTGCAATGATAAGTATATCGGTTCTTTTCAGCAATGAAAATAGGGGCGGCTCGTCCTGAAAGCCGAGGGGTAATCAGCTCAAGCTTTGCAGCAATGTAAAGCGTAGATAAATAACAGGCGCTTTTTATAAAGTACAAAATCCGGCTTATAGATTTTCTCGTGATTTTTATTAGAATGCCAGGAATGCACAAACCTTTTTAGAGATTTTTATTGCATCCGTGGCAATTATTTTTAGATGTTTTTCAACTCTAATTTAATATTCTACTCGCTTTCCAGTTGTTTTTTAGCATCTTTCAAACCTTCTTTTTCTTCTACGGAAAGTTTTGGAAATTGCAAATCCATTTTTTCTAAAGTATCGATGATGATCTGTATCGCAGCCAATCTTGCAAACCATTTGTTATCTGCCGGAATGACATACCAAGGCGCTTCATCTTTTGAAGTTTCGTTGATGGCAGTTTCGTAGCAGTTCATATATTCATCAAACAATGCTCTTTCGGGAAGATCTGCTGAAGAAAATTTCCAGTTTTTCTCTTGTTCGTCAATTCTATCAATTAATCTTTTCTTTTGTTCATCCTTAGAAACATGGAGGAAAATTTTAACGATAGTTGTTCCATTTTGGGCAAGATGTTTTTCAAAATTTCTTACACTTTCGTAACGGTTTCCCCAGAATTTATCATCAAAATCTTGTACAGATTTCCATGTTTTTTCGCTTAAATTATATTCGGGGTGTACTTTACAAACCAAAACACTTTCATAATGTGAGCGGTTGAAAATTCCGATCATGCCTTTTTGAGGCAACGCTAAATAATGTCTCCACAAAAAATCATGCGAATATTCTTTGGAGCTCGGAGTTTTAAAGCTGGTCACATTGCATCCTTGTGGATTTACTCCTCCAAAAACGTGCTCAATGAGGCTGTCTTTTCCTGCAGCATCCATTGCCTGAAGCACAACCAGAAGAGATTTGCTGCCATCTGCGTAAAGTTTCTCCTGAAGTTCACGAAGTTTTTCTTTTTCCTGAATCAAGATTTGAGTTCCCTCTTCTTTGGTAAGCTTACCTACATATTCCGTTGAAGTTTTCTTTATTGAAAATTTTCCTTTCACCAGAAAATCGTCTGAGAAATTATTTGCCATATATGATTAGTTAATTTGATTTTAGATTTTATTTAAATATTGAGACATGACATAAATATAGCAAAAAACCGCCTCTGTGAGACGGTTTTATTATTATTTTAAGATAATATTAATTTTTTGCAGCTACTTTTTTCGCAGCTTTTGCCGCTTTTTTGTCAGCTTTTGCCTGTGCTTTTACTTCTTCAGGAGTTAAAGGTTTCGGTTCAGGCGCATTTGCATTTACGTCACCTTTGATGTAGATTACGCTTCTGCTGTTTACAGGGTCATTAGAAAATACTTCAATCATTTTGTTGAAAGGACCAGGATTAGCAGTAGCATATCCAACTTTGATTTTAGCAGATTTTCCCGGTGCAATTGGGTCTTGGCTAAATTCAGGAGTTGTACATCCGCAAGATGCTTTTACATTTGAAATGATCAACGGCTTGTCACCTGTATTGGTTACATTAAAAAATCTGTGTCCATCTGAATTTGGCTTAATTGCACCATAATCAAAAGTAGTTTTGTCGAATGTAATGGTCTGTGCAGATGCTAAAGCAATCGTTCCGAATAATGCAATTCCTGCAAATAATGTTTTCATATTCTTGAATGTTAATATGTTTGTTAGATAAATTTTGAGAAACAAAGTTAAAAATTATTTTAATTAATGCTTACATTTTTTTACTTTAAACTATTTTTGCAGATTATAAGTTAAAGAAACCAGAATTTATGCAGATTTCAGAAAAATATAACCCACAGGATACAGAACAGAAATGGTACAACTACTGGCTGGAAAACAAATATTTCCACTCAGAACCTAATGAGAAGCCGCCTTACACGGTCGTAATTCCGCCGCCAAACGTTACGGGGATCTTACACATGGGACATATGTTGAATAATACCATTCAGGATGTTTTGGTACGCCGTGCAAGAATGCAGGGCTTTAATGCTTGCTGGGTTCCGGGAACAGATCACGCTTCGATTGCTACTGAAGCGAAAGTTGTTGCTAAACTGAAGTCTGAGGGAATCAATAAATCTGATATCACCCGTGAGGAATTCTTGAAACATGCTTGGGATTGGACTGATAAATACGGCGGAACTATTCTTGAACAACTGAAAAAACTGGGTTGCTCTTGCGATTGGGACAGAACGCGTTTTACTTTAGAAGATAAAATGTCTCAACAGGTCATCAAAAGTTTTGTTGATTTATACAATAAAGGACTTATCTATAGAGGATACAGAATGGTCAACTGGGATCCGGAAGCAAAAACCAATATTTCTGACGAAGAAGTAATTTTTAAAGAACAAAACGGTAAATTATATTATTTGAAATATAAGATAGAAGGAACAGAAGAGTTTCTTTCCGTGGCGACTACACGTCCTGAAACTATTTTTGGTGATACTGCGGTTTGTATCAATCCAAATGATGAGAGATATGCTCATTTGAAAGGTAAAAACGTTATTGTACCGATTGTTAACAGAGTGATTCCGATTATTGAAGACGAATATGTCGATATCGAATTCGGAACAGGTGCTTTGAAAATTACTCCGGCTCACGATATTAATGATTACGAAATCGGGCAAAAACATCAGTTACCGATGATTGACTCTTTGGATGATGACGGAAATCTGAACGATCATGGTCTACAATATGCCGGAAAAAACAGGTTTGATGTAAGAAAACAGATTGCAAAAGAATTAGAAGAAAAAGATCTTTTGTTGAAAGCAGAAGATTACGTAAATAAAGTAGGAACTTCTGAAAGAACGGGAGCAGTTATTGAGCCTAAAGTTTCTGTTCAGTGGTTTTTGAAAATGTCTGAAATCGCAAAACCTGCATTGGATGTTGTGATGAACGACGAAGTAAAATTCTATCCTGAAAAGTTTAAAAATACCTACAAACACTGGATGGACAACATCCGCGACTGGAATATTTCCCGTCAGCTTTGGTGGGGACAGCAAATTCCTGCGTTCTATTATGGTGACGGAGAAAATGACTTTGTAGTTGCAGAAAACATCGAAGAAGCATTAGAACTTGCGAAGCAAAAAAACAACAACCAACAACTGACAACCGACAACTTAAAGCAAGACGAAGATGCTCTTGATACCTGGTTCTCATCTTGGTTATGGCCAATGTCGGTTTTTGACGGTTTGCTTGATCCGGATAATAAAGATATCAATTATTATTACCCGACTTCAGATTTGGTGACAGGTCCGGATATTATTTTCTTCTGGGTTGCCAGAATGATTATGGCCGGATTAGAATTTAAAGGAGAAGTTCCTTTCAAAAATGTTTATTTTACAGGGATTGTAAGAGACAAGCAGAGAAGAAAAATGTCTAAACAATTGGGGAATTCACCCGATCCTTTAGATCTGATTTCTCAATATGGTGCAGATGGAGTACGTGTAGGAAGTTTATTGAGTTCAGCTGCCGGAAATGACTTGTTGTTTGATGAAGATTTGATGGTACAGGGAAGAAATTTTATGACAAAAATCTGGAATGCTTTCCGTCTGACTCAAAACTGGACTAAAGAAGATAAACCATTGATTGCTTCAGATATTCAGGCAATTGAATGGTTTGAAAATCAATTAAATAAATCAATTGCTGAAATTAATGATCAATTTGACAAATTCAGAATTTCTGATGCCCTGCATTTGATTCAAAAATTGGTGAAAGATGATTTCTGCGGATGGTATTTAGAAGCTATTAAACCAAATTATGGAGAAGGAATTTCTAAAGAAGTGTACAATCAGACGATTGTTTTCTTTGAAGAACTAATGAAACTTCTGCATCCGTTTATGCCATTCTTGTCAGAAGAATTATGGCAGTTGATCTCGGAAAGAAAACCTGAAGAAGCTTTGGTCATTGCTCAACAGAAGAAAGCTGAAGAATTTAATCAAGGCATCATAGAAAAGTTTGAAACTGCTGAAGAAATTATTTCAGGAGTGAGAAATTACCGTCAGACAAAAGGAATTTCACCTAGAGAAGCAGTTGATATTTATACGAACGCTGCCAATTTTGAAAACGAAGCGGTTGTTAAAAAGTTAGCAAGTATTTCTGAAATTCACTTTGGTGAAAAAACGGATAAACCAAGCTTTACTTTCCTGGTAGGATCAACTGAAGTTTCAATTCCTTTGAGTGAAAAATTAGATTTAGAAGAAGAAAAAAAGAAAACGGAAGAAGAAGTAAAATATCTGAAAGGTTTTTTAATTTCTGTTGATAAAAAGCTTTCTAATGAAAAATTTGTTGCCAATGCAAAGCCTGAAGTGGTAGAAGTTGAACGCAAGAAACAAAAAGATGCGCAGGATAAAATTGCGATTTTGGAAGAGAAATTAAAAACACTGTAGGATGCAGGAGGCTGGATGTACGTAAGGCTGCATCAAAAATCTAACTTCCATCATCAAACACCTATCAAAATAATGACACACATAGAAAACATACAAAAACTATTCTCAAAAAACTTCGTGGAAAGCCCGCTTCTCGAAAGTTTTGATGTGGGGAAAATATATCTTGCGACCGGAAAACTGGTTGCGTGCGATCCTTTGATTACGAATGATATGCAGCCTTTTACCGATGTTTTTCCGAAAGGAGATTTTGCTGTTTTACTTCATAAAGAAAGAGAAAGCAATTGCGTTGCGTATGCCGAAATTGTTTTTAGCGAAACTGAAATTGTATCGTGGGAATTAGCAACAACCGAAAGTCAGAATATCAAAGATCTGGCTGAAGGTGAAGTTTTTGGCTATCCCGTTGAAAGCGGAATGGGCTGTTTTATGGATGTTGAAACGCAGAAAAGTCTTAACGATCTGGAGCAAAAATTATATCGTAGAAAAGGAGATGATTTTATGGGAATTTATGAAGAGTTTTTCCATGAGCATTTTTTTGACGAAAATGGTGCCATCGATCAATATGCATTTCTAAAACCTTCAGAAGAACTTCCCGGAACTATTTTTGGTTTCGAAACGGGCTACGGAGAAGGTTTCTATGCTAGTTATGTAGCTTATGATAAAGCTGGTCAACCTGTAAAAATCGTTACTGAATTTATAGAGATTTTAGTGAATTAAAAATATTTAATTTTTATAAGGTTAAGTTGTTTATTTTTGTTTTACACTAAAATATAAATATGAATTTTACTTCGGCACAACCCAAAATAGTCGTTGTTGGCAGTTGCTCATTAGACTTGGTTTTATATACTGAAAGAATACCTTCTTCCAATGAAACGGTCATGGCAAGTCACTGTGACAATTATTTTGGTGGTAAAGGTGCAAATCAGGCAGTAGGAACCGCGAGGTTGGGCGCAAGTGTTTATTTTATAGGCTGTGTGGGAGTAGATCCTCTGGGACAGCAGATCATGAGAAACCTCGTTGAAGAAAACGTAAATGTAGGTTTTGTTACTGAAACTGATCAGGATTCTACCGGAACGGCATATGTTACCAGCTCGGATGGTGATGTTGCAATTGTAGTGGTACCTGCAGCTAATAAATATCTTACGACTCAAAATGTGGAAGAGGCAGACCGATACATTCAGGCATCTGATATGATTCTTCTTCAGTTGGAAATTCCGATGAATGTTGTAGAGTACACTGTTAAAAAAGCAAAAAGCTATGGCAAAATGGTTGGTTTATATGCTTCTCCGGGACTTCCGTTGAATCATGAAGTTATTGAAAATGCTGATTTTATCGTTGCCAAAAGCAGTGAATTAGAGATCATTTTCGGCGAAGACCAAAAAGAGGAAGTTCTGAAGAAATATTTTAACAAAGTGTTTATCAGAGACGAAACCAACTCCACGATTTATTTTGACGGTATAGAAATGAAATATTTCAGAAACGAAAACGAAAGTATGGTCTACAAAATGGGAATGGGTGATGCATTTACTTCCGGTTTTGCAATCGCACTCTGTCATCAGAATTCCATTGAAGACTGTGTCAAGTTCGGAAATGAAGTTTCGTCAAAAGTTTCATTAGGAAAAGGTGCGCAGACTGCTCTTCCCAATCTTTCAGAATTGTTAAAGTAAATTATTTGCCGCATATCGAAATCTTAGCAATAGATAAAATTTCATCATAAAAATATCCACTTTTACAGTGGATATTTTATTTTAATCCTATGGAAAAACTGATTCTCCAAACCGATGATGAAATTCAGATTGTAGCACATCTTTTTAAACCAGAAAAAAGCAACTGTAAAGTTTTATTGATTAATTCTGCAACCGGCGTAAAGCAACAGATTTACTTTTCATTTGCACAGTTTTTCGCTTCAAAGGGTTTTACCGTTATCACTTACGATTACCGCGGAATTGGTCTTTCAAAACCTCAAAAAATGAGAAATTTCAAAGCTTCCATGAGAATTTGGGGAAGTCAGGATTATAAAGCTTTAACTCAATTTATAATAAAGAATTTCCCTGACCATCAGAAATTTTGTCTCGGGCATTCTGTTGGAGCTTTGATTTTGGGATTGAATAAAGACTCTGCAATATTCGATGAATTTTTCTTCGTTGGAACTCAAAATGCTTTTATCGGACATTTAAAATGGCGTACAAAAATTGAAGCCTTATTAGGTTTTGGAATTGTTCAGCCCATATTTACAGAATTATTCGGCTATTTTCCGGCACATTGGTTCGGTCTTGGAGAAAGTCTGCCAAAAAATTGCGCTTATGACTGGAGAATCTTAATTTTGAACCCAAAATCTACCAATAAATTATTGCTTAAGGCAGATGATTTTTCGAAAGATTTAAAACAAAAAGTTTTCGTCATTCAGGCTGAAGATGATGTATGGTTAACGGATAAAGGAGTGAAATCATTATTAAATGACACTTATCCGAATCTGAAACCTACATACAGACTGATCAAAACTTCAGAATCTGAAAAAGGTGAGATAGGGCATATCAATTTTTTCAGAAGTTATAATAAAAATCTTTGGGAAATTATTTTAAAAGAAATTCAGCAGTAAATCGAAGCAAAAAATTCACTTTCTCTCGAGGCTGGCGAAAATTCAAAGAATTTTTTGACGGGGTGGTTTAAAAAGAATTAATTGCAAAAAAAATTAAAACTAACAATGAGTAGCATCATACAAAACACAGTACAATTCGTAAAAGAAAAACTCGAAGGCGCAGAAGCAGGACACGATTGGTTTCACATTGAAAGAGTCTGGAAACTTTCAAAAAAAATAGCAAAAACAGAAAACTGCAATCTTGAAGTTGTAGAGCTTTCTGCCTTACTTCATGATATTGCCGATCCTAAATTTCATGATGGAGACGAAACTTTAGCTCTAAAGATTTCACGAGAGTTTCTTGAAAGCCAAAATGTAAACAAAGAAATTATTCAGCAGGTTTTGTTTGTAATTCAGAATATTTCATTTAAAAATAGAGGAGAAGCTCCAAAAGATTTGCCTATTGAACTTAAAATTGTACAGGATGCAGATCGCATTGATGCTATCGGTGCTATCGGAATCGGAAGAACATTCAATTTTGGAGGATTTAAAAATAATCTCATGTATCATCCTGATCTCAGACCTCAGTTGAATATGTCAAAAGAGGAATACAAAAAATCAAACGGAACGACTATTAACCATTTTTACGAGAAACTTTTACTGTTAAAAGATTTAATGAATACCTCAGAAGGTAAAAAAATAGCCGAAGAAAGACATGATTTTATGCTGAATTTCCTCGACCAGTTTTATAAAGAATGGAATGTTGATTAACATTCCCTCAAAACATCTCTAATGATTATCTTTGCACCATGGGATTTATCATTTCTATCATTTTTTTTTCACTGATTCTTTCGCTTTTCTTATTTAAAGTGAAGTCCGGACAGTTTGCTAAATGGGCAAAGATTTTTCGGATCTTTACTTTGGTGTTTTCCATTTCACTTTTTACGTATTGGTTTATCAAAAAAAGTTCGATTGGCATTGTGAGTAATTCCGTCTCATTGCAGGTAATTAATAAACTTCCGCAGCCGCTTGATTTTTATGTGATTAATGTTAATAATCTCGATAAAAGCGGAACATTTGAGACCAAGCATATAGGAAAAGTCCGTCCCGAATATTACAGAATCGAGCATTTGAAATTGACCAAATCTGATCAGTACTGGATTGCCGGTTATCTTGGTAAAAAAAATTTAGTGTACTTTTCGCAGCACGCTGTTCCCAATAAAAATATGGATCAGATTGTTGAGGCTCAAAACTATATTATTCAGAGTGAAAAGCTTTCTGAGCAGGCAAAAAGGTATGTAGAAGCCTACAATTTTGAAAACATGCAGACAGGAATCTGGGTAACACTCTGTTTTCTTCTGATATTTTTGAATGTTTCTCTGATGGTAAGAAAGAAGTAATCATTTCTGAAATCATAAGTTCAGATAAGGAAGTAAATAATGAAGAATATTTTGTAGATGAATGGGTGTTACACTCCGTAGAGCGCTTCTTTAGTAAGCCAGTTGATATTTTAGCATTCAAATTAAAATAAGCTTGGCATATTTTCCTGTCCCATTTTCGGAACAATAATATCAGTTTTCCATTCTTTATTCATATTCTCAATAAAATATGCTGAAAGTAAGGGCGATGCTTTTTCAAGATTTTGATGTACAAAGAAATACAAGTTTTGTAAACCCTCTTTTTTCCATTCTGTTAAATGTTTCAACCAATCATCTAATCTTTCGTAATCACTTTCCGCATTGGCTCCGACATATCTGATAAAGGCATTCGGGGTAGTCAGCCTCATGTGAAGCATATCTCTTCTTCCTGCTGTATCAACGATAATATTGGTAATATTATTTTCCTCAAAAAGCGTGCATGTTTTATCGAAAATCTCTTCATCAGTAAACCACTCTGTATTTCTGAGTTCGATCGCTAAAGGAACTTCTTTAGGCCATTTATTGACAAATTGTTCTAATCTTTCGTAATCTTTTGGCTTGAAATTATCATGAAGCTGTAAGAAAACCATGCCCAATTTTTCATCAAAATTTAAAACTGCCGTTGCAAACTGAGTCACAACATCGTCAATATTTAAAAGTCTTCTGAAATGAGAAACTGTATTTGTAATCTTAGGGAAAAACTTAAAATCTGCCGGGGTTTTTTCTTTCCATGTTAACACCTGTTCGGAAGTCGGCATTCCATAAAACGTTGCGTTCAGCTCGATTGAGTTGAATTGTGTGGCATAATACGTCAGTTCGTCTTTTGTTCCTTTAGGATAAAAACCTTTCAAATCTGTTTTATTCCATTTTGCACATCCGATAGCGATATTTTCAAGCCCTTTTTTATTTTTCTTTAAAATTTCTTTGGTTCTCGAATGATCTTTTGGCAATGTAAAATCTATTTTCGAAGGATCTTCTACTTGTCCGAATTTCATAACTGTTGATTAAGTTTTGGGATATTAAAAATAGTAAATCTAATTAGATTTAAAAAGTTTTTGTGCCGTTTTGAGATATTTAGTCTCAACTTTGTTTTTACCCATTCGAGTAAAGAATGTTTCAGGATAAAAAGCATTAACAAGCCATTTATTTTTTATTTTCTCATTGATGGTAGTCTTTCCAATCGCTAGATTTTTCCTAATATTGAGGCGTTCGTTATTTATGCTTTCATATCCTTTAATGTTCTTGTCTGAAATGTCAAAACCATACCATTCTCCATTTTTCTTTAAAATTATTGGCTTGTAATAGGTTCTTCTGTGAACGAACTCACCGTTTTTATTTTTCACAAGATAAATGATTGCATAATCATAAACAGAGTATCTGATTTGATTCATGTGGGTAAATGAATTAAAAACAAGGGTATCTGCCTTAATTTCTTCATCAAAAACCTGTTCCACCTTATAAACATTTTTATATTTTAAATAAAAACTGTCATCAGGTGTTACTCTTTCGACCGAAATTTTCTTACCCACAAATGCATAAATTTTAGATTGGGAATAAAAAATATTTACAGCCAAAATTAGGAAAGTTGTGATTAGTTTTTTCATTGATTTTAATTAGAATAGGCAACACAATTTACAATTAATCTTCCTCCTCCAACTCAAAAATATCTTCCACTTTTTTTTCGAAATACCTTGCAATTTTCAAGGCTAAAACCGTTGACGGAACATATTTTCCGGCTTCCATGGCATTGATGGTCTGTCGGGAAACTCCGATTTTTTTTGCGAGATCTTCCTGTGTGATGTTTTTTATGGCTCTTTCGAGTTTAATTTTATTTTTCATTTTTTAAGTAATAAATAGTTAAATCTGAAAACATAAAGAACCAAAGGTAAAAACATAATCAGAATCATTGCTGTAAAGAAAAGGCTTCCAAAGATGGTTAAAAATAAAAGCATAACGATAAAATAGGTCACAATAAGACTCCAAAAAACAGATTTTAGCCTTAAACTTGATATGTATTCATCCTCGATTTTCTCTTTTGAAAAGCCTACCAGTATTCCACCAATAATAATTAAAATTCCAAAAAGATTTGAGAAGAAATCTGTTTCCGTATTTTTTAAAAATCCTGATTCTTCGTTACTCAAAGGAAATCCTGAGTTATAAAAAACTGGCAAAGTGATGTCAGGAAAATTTAAAATGTCAGTTAATGATAATATTCCTAAAATTAATGACGGAATAAAAATAAACCAACCGATATTTTTAAAATGATTTGGGAAAAGTTGTAATGTATTCATGTTTGTAATTTTTAATTATTCAAATGTAATAAATATTTTACAATATGTAAAGTTTGTTTTACATTTTATGCAAAATAAAAACCGCAGAAATTTTTCTGCGGTTTTCTATTTAATTTTAGTTTAAAAACTCAGCTCTTTAAACTTTCTAAGCTTCACAAGCCGAACAGCTTACAAAATTCACCATCATTTCCTTAGAAACAGACGAACTTCTTTGATAGTACAAAGTTTTTACTCCTTTCTTCCAGGCTTCTATGTAAAGATAATTTACGTCTTTTACTGGCATCGTAGACGGAATCTGTAAATTCAGAGATTGTGCCTGATCAATGTATTGCTGTCTTTGTGCAGCCTGAGAAATAATCTCCATCGGAGAAATTTCTTTGAATGTTTTGAACACTGCTTTTTCTTCATCCGTCAGTTCATTCAGGTGCTGAACTGAGCCGTGATTCAGCATAATTGTTCTCCATGTATCTTCATTGTCAAGACCTTTTTCTTCTAACAATTTTGCAAGATATTTATTCTTACGCATGAAATTTCCTTTTGCCAAACCAGCTTTGTAGTAATTGGAAGCAAAAGGTTCAATTCCCGGAGAAGTCTGTCCCAAAATTGCCGAACTTGAAGTGGTAGGAGCAATTGCCATTGTTGTGGTATTTCTCAAACCATAACCTTTTAACAATTCTGGTTCTCCATAGATGTTCGCTAACTCTTTTGAAGCCTGATCCGCTTGTTCTTTGATATGTCTGAAAGCTCTCGCGTTGAATTGCGTAGCCTCAAAACTCTCAAAAGGAATCATATTTTTCTGTAAGTAAGAATGGTAACCCAAAACGCCTAAACCAAGTGCTCTGTGACGCATTGCAAAGTTTCTTGCACCTTGAAGGTAATAGTTTCCTTCTGTTTTTTCGATAAATTCAGATAAAACAGCATCAAGGAAATAGATTGCTAATTTCACAGCATCCGTATCTTTCCACTCATCATATAATTCTAAATTCATAGACGAAAGGCAACAGATAAAAGATTCCTCTCTGGTAGATGGAAGCATGATTTCCGAACAAAGATTACTTGCATTCACCGTCAATCCAAGATCTTTATAAACCTGTGGTTTGTTTCTGTTCACGTTATCGGTAAAGAAAATGTATGGAAGACCTTTTTGCTGACGGCTTTCCAGAACTCTTGCCCAGATTTTACGTTTATCCATATCACCGTCAATCATGTCCTGCATCCAGTAATCTGGTACACAGATTCCGGTAAATAGGTTCTGAATCGGACTTCCGATGTCTTTAATTGATAAAAACTCTTCAATATCTCCGTGGTCAATATCTAAGTAAGCTGCAAATGCGCCTCTTCTTACACCGCCTTGGGAAACAACATCCATCGCTGTATCAAACAGCTTCATGAACGAAACCGCTCCCGAAGATTTTCCGTTGTCGGTCACTGCTGTTCCTCTGTTACGCAGTTCCCCGAAATATCCTGAAGTTCCGCCACCGATTTTTGTCTGCATGATCACTTCACCCATTTTGTGGGTAATTCCTTCAATACTATCCGGAATATGAACGTTGAAACAAGAGATTGGAAGACCTCTCTGCGTTCCCATATTCGCCCAAACCGGAGAAGAAAAACTGATCCATCCTTTCATGATCATCTCCTTGAAAGCCGGTTGTAGTTCAGGTTTGTACAATTTTTTTGCTGCTGCAGTCGTGATTCTTTCAATCGCACCGTCTACAGTTTCCCCTTTCAGAAGGTAACCTCTGTTCAGCATTTGCTCAGATTCTTCGTTGAGCCACCAGATATTGTTGTTTTGTTCTTCCATTTCTTATATTGTAAAATGCAACCTGTGCATTGTATTATTAATTTTTTTTAGGAGCAGAAAATTTTGTTTTTTTTCATTTGTGTACCTGCTTTCGCTACTCGCTTTTTTCTTTTGCAAAGAAAAAGAGCTCAAACATACCGCTCAATCAGGGCTAAGACGATGGTTTGTTTTCTTTACTTCTGAATCTCGTTATTGCGAGAAACGTAGCAACGTTTTTAAATCTGTTTTCTCGTTTTTGAATCAGCCTTGTCAAGGTTTCAAACCTTGACAAGGCTCTTTGCTCAAAAAAAGATAGATAATTTTCTAAAGTCAATTTCTATTTAAACAGATTTTAAAAATTCTACTTTATGAGAATCATGAAGCCCGCTTTCATCTCTAAATTTCTGAAATTCTTTGAAAGACGTAATATTTAAAACTTCATTCTGTACTTCTTCGTTTTCATAATTTGAAAAATGCACAAACGTAACCCCGTCTTCTTTTACAAAAACTTTATACTCAAATTTTGTCTGATCTAAAGTTTTAAAATCATTCAAAAACTTCCGAATATTTTTTTTGTTTTCTGAAACAAATTCAGGATTTACGGTATAAGTTACGATTACATTGATCATATTTTGTCTTTCTTATTGTCAGGAACGGAACATTCTCTTAATAATCTTAATCTTTTTAACTCCATCTTAATATTTAAAACCTCACCATTAGAACAATTAAGGTTTTCACTGTGTTCTGAATGACATATTTCTAATACTAACTGTTTTGCCGCTCGCTTCGCTCGCGCCCCGACTTGAGTGAAGCTCTTTTGTTTTGTTAGCTTCGGCTTCGCTCAGCCAACAAAACAAAAAGCGGGAACGGAAGGCGGAAATTGGCGCCCAAATTATTAAAATTTAGAAAAGATCATTCGCCGTAATACTCTTATCGTGTTTCGTATAATCTACCGGTCTTTTGGCAAAGAAATCATCCATAGAATTGGCGAAAACTTCTTCTTCAAACCATTTCATCGGGCTGTACTGCCCTGGAGTGATGTTGTAACGGGTTTCCATGTTGATTTTCTTCAGACTGTCATCAACACGGTATTTCATAAAGTTTAGCAAATCTTCTTTGGTGAAAAAGCTGAATTCTCCCAATTCAAAGATCCAGTCGATGATTTCACCTTCTAATTCGATTGATTGGTCAACCAAAGTGTAAATATCCTCAATATCAGAATCTGTTAGTAGTTCAGGCTGTTCTTCACGGATTTTATTGATTAAGTAAATTCCTGCATTGGCGTGAATCTGCTCATCAATAGAAGTCCATGCAATGATATTGGAAACATTTTTCATGTATCCTTTGAATCTCGTGAAAGAAAGAATGATCGCAAATTGTGAGAAAAGCGATACGTTCTCAATCAGAATACTGAATAATAAAAGAGAAGACACATACTCTTTCGGAGTGGTAGAATTGGCGTGTTTCAGAACATTTGATAAAAAATCAATTCTCTTTTTAAGGGCAGGAACTTCTACAACGTGTGTAAAAGCCTCATTATAACCCAAAACTTCCAGCAAACGGGAATAGGCTTCCGAATGACGGAATTCGCATTCTGCAAAGGTAGCTCCGAGACCGTTCAGTTCAGGCTTTGGCATATGACTGTACAAATTCCCCCAAAAAGTTTTTACTGATACTTCGATCTGCGCAATCGCTAAAAGCGCATTTTTTACGGCATTTTTTTCATGAGGTTCAAGTTGCGACTGAAAGTCCTGAACATCTGCTGTGAAATCAACTTCTGAGTGTACCCAAAATGATTTGTTGATGGCTTCTGTAAACTGAAGAACTTCAGGATACTCAAACGGTTTGTAGCTTACTCTTTTATCAAAAATTCCCATATTAAATTCTAATGTCTTTAAAAAATTATAAAATAGATCACTGTATATAAAATGCAGGAGACTGGTAAGTTTCTGATTTGTTGAAAGTTGTATTTTTTAACTGATCAACATAAAAGCACCTCATCTCTCGTACCGTGCGAAGCACAAAGTTAGACAACGCAGACCTATTTTAAAAGGGGTAAAGACTAAATGGTTGAGTTTTAACCTTAAAAGTTTTCCACATTTACATGAAACTCCCTCTGATATTGATTTAGAGCTGGTTAAGTATTAAAAATAAATGTTTTACACTGTTTGATATTAAACAATGTTCTGTAATTTTTTGAATATTAATGATTTATATATTAAACAGTAAATTATTTAAAGAAATTTTTATTCTTGTAACAAAACGAAAATATATTCTACTTATTGGAAACAAAAACAGTAATCACTCAATGTTAGTAATTCAGAATTTACATAAATCATACGATACGGGAAAGAGTAAACTGCACGTACTCAAAGGTATTAATCTTAATATCAATGAAGGAGAGTTTGTCTCTATTATGGGAAGTTCAGGTTCCGGGAAATCGACTTTACTGAATATTATCGGGATTCTGGACGAAAAAGATACCGGTGTTTATGAGCTCGACGGAATTCCCATTGAGCATCTGAATGAAGTAAAAGCAGCCGAATACCGTTCAAAATTTCTTGGTTTTGTCTTCCAGTCTTTTAATTTGATTGGTTATAAAACAGCTTTAGACAATGTTGCGCTTCCTTTGTATTATCAGAATGTACCCAGAAAAGAGCGCAATCTCAAAGCAATGGAGTATCTGGAAAAAGTAGGTTTGGCGCAATGGGCAACCCATCTTCCGAATGAAATGTCGGGTGGACAAAAACAGAGGGTCGCGATTGCCAGAGCATTGATTACCAATCCAAAAGTAGTTTTGGCAGATGAGCCGACCGGAGCATTAGATTCTAAAACAACCCACGATATTATGAAATTACTTCAGGATATCAATAATGAAGGGAAGACAATCATTGTCGTTACTCACGAACCTGATGTTGCGGCACAGACCAAAAGAAATGTAATCCTGAAAGACGGAATTATTGAGAGTGACGAGTTTATCAATCAGATTGTTTTGTAATAGACCGGATGTTAGGTATTGGATGCTTGAAGTTTTATTAAGTGGTTCCAATTAAATTATAGTTAAAGCTGACTTTTCAAAGTGAAAATAGTTCATTCTTTACTTTGAAAATTTAAATAAATTAAAAAATCTGCGGTAAGATTGGAAACTTCCATCATCCATCTTCCCGCATCAAACCAAAAAATTATGTTTGACCTAGATCGTTGGGAAGAAATATTCAGCTCTATTCGCAGTAACGTATTGCGGACGGTGCTTTCGGGCTTTACGGTGGCATTGGGTCTGTTTATATTTATCGTTCTTTTCGGAATTGGAACAGGGCTGAAAAATGCTTTTACACAAGGTTTTGCGAGAGATGCTCAAAATCTGATCTCCATTTTTACCGGAAATACAACTGTTGCTTATAAAGGTTTGCAGTCGAATAGAACGGTGACGATGAATAATGACGATTATGATTTCTTGATCGACAGTGATAAAGAAAAAGTAGGGTATTCTACACCAAGATATACCGCCAATCTCATGGTGAAATACGGTAAAGAAAGCGGAAATTACCAGATCAACGGTGCAGATCCTGAAGAAAAATTTATCGAAAACAGAAAAATGCTCGAAGGGCGTTACCTTACACCCGGAGATTTGCAGAGAAAGCAGAATGTTGCCGTAGTCGGAAGAATGGTGCAGCGTGATCTGATAAAAAACGGAAGTCCCGTCGGGAAAGATCTCGATATTAACGGAACGATGTTTAAAGTGGTCGGTGTTTTCTCAGACGACGGCGGCGACTGGGACGAAAGACATATTACAGTTCCGATTACGACGCTGCAACAGATGAAAAAAGGATCGGATACGGTAAGTGGAGTTTATATCGCTTATGACGAAAATATGACGCCCGAACAGGCTATAAAATATGGTGATCAGCTTAAAGAAAGGCTGAAAGCCCGGAAAAGTGTCTCTCCTGATGATGAAAATGCGGTCCGGGTGTGGAATAATGCCCAGAATATGAACGAAACCTTCATGTTTATGGCAGTTCTTACAGGAATTGTAACCTTCATCGGATTGGGAACATTGCTCGCAGGAATTATCGGGATCAGCAACATTATGGTGTATATCGTGAAGGAAAGAACCAAAGAAATCGGTGTAAGAAAAGCTATTGGAGCAAAACCACGAAGTATTGTTGCCTTGATTGTTCAGGAGAGTGTGGTGATTACCGTAGTTTCGGGATTTGTTGGGGTAGGATTGGGAGTTTTGGCATTGCATTTAATAGGGAACAGTCTGGAAGAATATTTTATTAAAGACCCGAGTGTCGGATGGGGAACTATTTTCGCAGCATTTGTTGCATTGGTTTTTTCAGGTTTGATCGCCGGATTCGTTCCAGCATACAGAGCCTCAAAGATTAAACCTATCGAAGCTTTAAGAACAGAATAGTTTAATTGAAATATTAATGAGATAATTGAAAATGAAATTCAACTTATAACTCATAACTGATAAAAATGAATATTTTATTTAAAAAAGATACTTGGCAGGAGATTTATTATTCGTTAAAAAATAATAAACTCCGCACATTTCTTACCATGATCGGTGTGGGTTGGGGAATGTTTCTGTACGTGGTTTTGCTGGGCTCAGCAAAAGGAATGGAGAATGGTTTTGATAAATTATTTTCAGGTTTTGCGACCAATTCTATTTTTCTTTGGGCACAGAATACTTCGATTCCGTATGAAGGTTTTCCAAAAGGAAGAGATGTGAATCTGAAATTATCTGATGTTGAGGTTTTAAAAAGAAAAATATCAGACATCGATTATATTTCGCCACAGAACTCAAGAGGAAGTTTCACAGGAACGCCAGGCGAATCGATGTCAAGAAATGGCAAAAACGCCACCTATTCTTTAACGGGAGATTATCCGATCGGAAATAAAATTTCAGAAAAGAAGTTGATTTTCGGAAGATATATTAATGATGCGGATGTTTCCGGAAACAAAAGTGTAGCAGTAATTGGTGAAGAAGTTTACAACAACTTTTTCGACTCAAAAAAGAAAGAAAATCCGCTGGGAAAATCAATTAATGTAAAGGGGCTTTTCTTTAATGTAATCGGAGTTTTCAGAGTGAGAAAAGGCGGTGGTTTTGAAAATGACCGTACTGTTTTTATTCCGCTTTCTACTTATACGAAAATGTATAATGCAGGGGAACAGATTGATATGTTTGCAATCGTAAGCAAACCCAATGTTGATGTAAATAGTGTCGAGGAAAGAGTAAAAACAGAACTGAAAGCCAAAAATCAGGTTTCGCCTGAAGATACAAACGCTTTTGGAAGTTTTAATTTAGGGAAAGAATTTAAAAAACTTACCGGATTTTTAACCGGGATGCAGCTTTTAACCATCATCGTAGGAACTCTGACGATTTTGGCAGGGGTAATTGCTATATCAAATATTTTATTGATTACCGTAAAAGAAAGAACCAAAGAAATCGGTATTCGGAGAGCTTTAGGCGCAAAACCCGCAGAAGTGAGAAATCAGATTTTACTCGAAAGTGTGGTCATCACACTCAGCTCGGGCATATTGGGCTTTATTCTTGGGATTTTTGTCTTAATGATATTTAATTCACTGACTCAAAATCAGGATGAGTTTCCGTTTTATAATCCGACGGTCAATTATACCAATGTATTTGCCGCAATGTCGGTGATGGTGATTTTAGGTTTAATTATCGGGATGATTCCGGCTCAGAGAGCAGTAAAAATAAGACCTATTGAAGCATTAAGAAGCGAATAAATGATATAAAATAATGAATTGCGAGAGTCTTTTGAATCATACAATCTCTCAATTTTTTAATTCTTAAATAATAAATTTAAATAAAAAATAAACTATACATATGAAAAAGAAGTTCACCTGGAAAAAAGCTATCTATATCGTCTTGGGACTTTTATTGGCATGGGCATTATTTGCAGGAATCAGTTATCTTGTGAAATCAAATTCTAAAGAAAGTGAAGCGTTTCTTACCAGAAAACCTACCGTGCAGAATATGGATGATAAAGTGATGGCAACAGGAAAAATCATTCCGAAAGAAGAAATTGAAATCAAACCGAATATTGCAGGAATTATTGATAAAATCCTGGTTGATGAAGGAGACCGTGTAGAAGCAGGACAATTGATTGCAACGGTTAAAATCATCCCTAATATTGCTGAAGTAAACAACGCTCAGCAGGAAGTTTTGAATTCTCAGCTTCAGATCAGCAATGCCAAAATGAATGTTGACAATATGCAGAAGCAGTTTGCGATGCAACAGAAACTATTCAGTCAGGGCGTGATTTCAAAGCAGGAATATTTAAACTCTCAGCAGCAATTATATTCTCAGCAACAAGGTCTGAAAAATGCAAACCAACAGCTTCAGACTGCACAAAAAAGATTACAGATCGTAAAAACGGGAGCAACACCGGAATTACAAGGTTTGGCAACCACTCAGATTCGTTCAAAGGCAGCCGGAACTGTTCTTGAAGTTCCGGTAAAAGTAGGAAGTCAGGTCATTGAAGCCAACTCATTCAACGCAGGGACGACTATTTGTTCGATTGCAGATTTGAATTCACTGATTTTTCAGGGTGAAATTGACGAAGCACAAGCCGGAAAACTGAAGCAGGGAATGGATATGAACATCGTCATCGGTGCTTTACAGAATAAATCGTTTCCCGGGAAACTGACAATGATCGCTCCAAAAGGAAAAGACAACAACGGAACAATCAAATTCCCCGTTGAAGGTGACGTTCATAATCCGAATAACGAATACATCAGAGCAGGATTTTCAGCCAACGGAGAAATTGTCATGAGTTCTCAGAAAAACGCTTTGTTGCTGGATGAATCTTTGGTTCAGTATGAAAAAAGAAACGGAAAAGACAAAGCTTTTGTTGAGGTAAAACAGCCGGACGGAAAATTTAAGAAAGTGTATGTAAAATTGGGTGCAAGTGATGGTATCAACGTACAGATTCTTTCAGGAATTGACAAAAATGCAGAAGTTAAAGTCTGGAATCCGTCTGATAAAGATAAGGAAGAACTAAAAGAAAAAGCTAAGAAATAGTTTGTCTTTATATAAATACTAAAGTCCCGGAACATTCGGGACTTTGTTGTTTTCTTACACTTGATTTTAAAGAAATTTTCTGTTTGGCAGATTTCAAGATTTTAAGCTTTGAATTAGCTCAGAAATTTAATTTCTTTATCTCTAAATTTATTTTTTACCACCAGTTTATTCATTGTTTTCAACATTTGTCGGCGAAGTTTGGCTAATTTTCTTACGTTTTTATCTTCGCTGTAATCAAAAATATTATCCTTGAAACTGAATGTGTCACCATCTTTGAACGTGATATTGTTTTTCTTCAATTCCCTCTCTATCATAAGATTAGTCATGCTTTTAAGGATTAAATATTCAGATTTACCAAGAGATTTTAAAGAAGTAAGCAATTGTTTTTTGTATTTTTTCTTTCCCATAATTCAGACTATTTTTTCCTTTTTAAGATTTGTTCAAATATATATTTTTTATTAACAAACTTTATTAAAATTAATCAAAATTTATTCCCTAAATTCTATAAAAATTAATCTTAACGAATTTTATGAAATTTCCTTTATCAAGCTTTGATAAAAGAAAGTTTAAACAAATTTCTATAAAAATGCTGAATGATTAATCAATTGTAAATTAATGGACTGATTGATAACAAATAATTCTCTGAAATTCCGTAATTTTGGCATTCAAAATCTAAAAATCTACAAGTAAATGGACATTATTTTTGACCTTATCGAAAAAGAAAGAGAAAGACAATCCCACGGATTAGAGCTCATTGCATCAGAAAACTTTGTTTCTGAAAATGTAATGAAGGCAATGGGAAGTGTGCTTACAAACAAATATGCAGAAGGATATCCCGGGAAAAGATATTACGGAGGTTGTGAAGTGGTGGATGAGGTCGAAACTTTGGCGATTGAAAGAGCAAAGCAGCTTTTCGGTGTTGATTATGTAAATGTTCAGCCTCATTCAGGTTCTCAGGCAAATGCTGCGATTTATTTAGCGGTTTTAAAACCGGGCGATAAAATCATGGGAATGGATCTTTCGATGGGAGGTCACCTTACGCATGGCTCTGCGGTGAATTTCTCAGGGATTCAGTATGATGTAGTTTCTTACGGAGTGCAGCAGGAAACAGGTTTGATCGATTATGATCAGATGAGAGAAGTGGCATTGAGAGAAAAACCGAAAATGTTAATTGCCGGTTTCTCAGCTTACTCAAGAGATTTAGATTATGCAAAATTCAGAGAGGTTGCAGACGAAATAGGAGCTACACTTTGGGCAGATATTGCACATCCTGCAGGTTTGGTGGCTAAAGGACTTTTAAATAATCCATTTGAGCATTGTCATGTTGTAACGACAACAACTCACAAGACTTTGAGAGGTCCGCGAGGAGGAATGATCATGATGGGTAAAGATTTTGAAAATACATACGGTCACAAAACTCCGAAAGGAGAAATCAAGCAGATGAGTCAGGTTCTTGACGGAGCTGTTTTCCCTGGAATTCAGGGAGGTCCATTAGAGCATGTGATCGGCGCAAAAGCAGTAGCATTCGCAGAGGCAATTGATGATCAGTTTTTAACCTATGCAAAACAGGTGAAATCAAATGCACAGGCGTTATCAAAAGCAATGATCAGCAACGGATTTGATATCGTAAGTGGAGGAACAGACAATCACCTGATGTTGGTTGACCTTAGAAATAAAGGTGTAAACGGAAAAGAAACCGAAAAAGCTTTGGTAAAAGCTGATATTACCTGTAATAAAAATATGGTTCCTTTTGATGATAAATCTCCGTTCACAACTTCCGGAATCAGATTGGGAACTGCAGCAATTACCACGAGAGGTCTTAAAGAAAACGATATGGAAACAATTGCAGGCTTAATTTCTGAAGTGGTTGACAATATCAAAAACGAAGAAACAATAGCTGAAGTTAGAAAGAAAGTAAACGGATTGATGGAGGGAAAAGCTTTATTCAATTACTAATTTGCTTTGTATAAATAATAATGAGATGAAATTTTTCATTTCATCAACATAAAAAAAGAGGTGCAAAATATTTTGTGCCTCTTTTTGATAAATTGTAATTTTAATTACTCATTACTCATTACTCATTACTCATTAAAAATGCAGCCAGAAAAAAAACTTTTTACTTTTGACGAAATCAAACAAAAACTCGTTAACTATTGTGTGTATCAGGATCGATGTCATGCAGAAGTAGAACAGAAAATGAGAGAATTTGTTTTAATTCCTGAAGCGAAGGAAGAAATTCTTTTGTATTTAATGAAAGAAAATTATTTGAACGAAGAAAGGTTCACAAGAAGCTATATTCGCGGAAAATTTAACATAAAACAATGGGGAAAAAACAAAATTAAAATGCACCTCAAGCAAAAAGGGATTACTGAGAAATTGATTACTAAGAGTTTTGATGAAATTGATGATGATGATTATTTAAAGATAATCAAAAAACTGTACGAAAATCATTTTTCAAAACAGAAAGGTTTGCAGGTGTATCAAAAAAAATCAAAAACTATTAAATATCTTTTAAGCAGAGGCTTTGAATATGAGAATATTTTGCAAGTGATTGATAATTAACATTTATGTAATTTTAAGTTCAGGTGTTTTTTGCGGAAAATTTATAGTTTTGTCCTCAGAAAATAAAATTATATGAATTTAAAACTACAAAAATTATTGAAGATGTCTATGGCATTTTTGATGGTGCTATTATCAGTCTGGGGATGGGGGCAGACTATTACAATAAATTTGACTTCAGCAGGAGGATCAACAAATCTTGGTACTAACGCTTATGCCAGCGGAGCTGAGAGAACTTGGACGCAAACCGGCGTAAGTTTTGGTGGTAAAGCTATAACAAGTGCTGTAAGTCCAAATGCAGGAGCGATACAAGCTCAGGCAAATAATGGAGTAATATATAATACAACAGCAATTCCTGGTAGAATTAAAACGATTCAAGTAGTTCAAAATTCCTCGACAGCTTTTACTTTATCTGGAGGTACATCAAGACTTGTAAACGCTACTACAGGTAATTACACGGTAACGGATGGCACATCTGCAGGATCGGTTACAGGTACAACTTGGACATCTGCAGATTTATCAGCAAATAACTATACTTTTTTTGCTTTAAAAAAAGGTGCGAATGCGGGCTATATTACTTCTATTGTAATTACTTATGAATCAGCAGCGACCCCGAGTTTTTCTTCAACAGGAGCATTTGCTAATTTCTCGTATGTAGAAGGTAATGGTCCTTCCGCAAGTCAATCGGTTTCAGTTTCAGGGAGTAATTTAGATAATACAGCGGTTACTGTTACTGCACCTGCGAATTATGAAGTTTCGCTTACTGGCGGAAATGATTTTGCAGACACAAAGACTATTTCTTATTCAGCCGGTACATTTACATCACAAAATGTATACGCAAGATTAAAATCAGGATTGGCTTTAGGGGCTTATTCCGGAAATATTACAATTTCAGGTGGTGGTGTTGCCGCTGCTGCAACTGTTGCGGTAGATGGAAATGTTGTGGCAATTCCAGTAGTAACGGCGTCTTCCTTTACAGGAAATGTAGGAGTAGCTTTTTCAGAAAACATACAAGCTACTCAGGCACCTGTTTCTTATGCTTTGGCAAATGGAACAACTTTGCCTGCAGGTCTGAATTTAAATACAACAACAGGGGCGATTACCGGTACACCAACAGTTGCAGGAACCTTTACTGCTGATGTGACGGCTACAAACACTGCCGGTACTTCAGCGGCGGCAACGATTACGCTGACGATTGCAAAAGGTAATCAGACTGTTGTTTTAAATAATGTTACGGCTGTTGTGAATGATCCGAATACAACGCTTCCTGCCACTACGGCGCAAGGTATCTTAATTAATTATTCAAGCAGTGATGCTTCGGTTGCTTCTGTTTCTGGAAATACGCTAAGTTTCCCAGGGATAGGTTCTGCGACAATTACGGCAGAAAATATAGGAGATTCAAATTACAATGCATACAGTGCAATTTTTACAGTAACGGTAACGGCTGTGCCGGTTACACCGTGGGAAGACTTCGAATTAGGGACAAAAACTGGCTATGCAGCAGGAAATGTAACGTCTACGGCGGGTTCGTGGAACTTAGATAATGCATTATTGGGTACTTCTGCAAGTGATAGAAAAAATGGTTCTCAATCCGTAAGAATTCAGAATACAGGTTTCTTACAAACCAATTTTGATATTACCTCTGGAGTGGGTAAAGTAACGGTAAGTCATGCAAAATATGGCACAGACACCAATAGTTCTTGGGTTTTAAAAGCGTCAACAGATGGTGGAACTACATGGACGGCTTTTACAAGTTCTACAATAAACACCACCTCTACTGCTTTGACAACAGAAGAAATTACTGTTAATTTAGGTGGAAATGTAAGACTGAGAATTGAGAAAAATACATCCGGAGGTAGATTGAATATTGATGATATTTATATTACTTCTTATTCTGCAAATACATGGAACGGTTCAGTATGGTCAGATGGCACTCCCGTTGCTACGCAGCCGGTTGTAATAAACGGTCCTTATGCAGGAACAGGATTTACTGCACAGTCAATCACAGTAAATGCAAACAATACACTTACGGTAAACTCCGGAGAAACTTTCACTACAGGAAACACAACCAACAACGGTAATATTATCGTAAATGACGGAGGGAACTTCATTCAGATAGTTGGTAGTACTTACACAGCGGGAACTGGATCTTCTTTCGTTACAAATAGAAACAGTGCAAGTGCTATAAATAAATATGTATTCTGGTCATCACCGGTTGTAGATCAAAACATCTTTACGGCTTATTCTTCAGGTTCTTCAACATTGGCTCCAACGTATGTCATGACATATAACACAACATCAAATTTTTATGATCTTGTAACAAATACAGATAGCAACTTTGTCGCTAATTCAGGAAAAGGATATTCGGTAAAAGTTCCTCAGGCAAACGCAGGTGTGCTTTTTGGAGGTACAAATAAAGCACCAAACAATGGAATCGTAAATGTTTCATTAGCAGGAACTCCAGGAGGTTTAAATAACTTTAATTTAATAGGAAATCCCTATCCGTCAAATTTAGATCTTACAGCTTTCTATAATGCAAATACTGTAGGAATAGAATCTACACTATGGTTCTGGGATAATACAACAGGAAACGTGACAACACAAACCGGAAGTACAGCAACCAATGTTGGATACGCAACCATCAATGCTGCATCAGGAACGTGGACTGAAGCTCCAGGCACACAATCTTATAACTCAGCCACTCTTAATGGATTAGGAAGTATAGCAAAAATTGGTCAGGGCTTTATTGTAAGAGCGCTTGATGCAGGTCAGATTTCATTTACAAATGCAATGCGTGCTTCTGCTGCTGGTGTTACATTAAACAAGAATGTAGATGCAAATGCAGGTAAATTCTGGATTAAACTGACAACTTCTTACGGAAATACAGTTACACAAGCTGTTACGTATGGTCAAAATGCATCAAATGCTTACGATATTTATGATTCAAAAGCTATGGGTGTAGGTTCAGATGCATTCTAC
Organism: Chryseobacterium sp. DT-167; assembly: GCF_058310155.1. NCBI lineage: Bacteria > Pseudomonadati > Bacteroidota > Flavobacteriia > Flavobacteriales > Weeksellaceae > Chryseobacterium > Chryseobacterium sp. DT-167. The sequence continues at coordinate 28,289 of NZ_JBZEEQ010000005.1, forward strand.
TCATTGGCGGGTGCTGAGAAAGTAATTATCCAGGGAAGAGCTCCATTTAGTATCAATGATGTAGTTCCATTGGGTGCTAAACATTTTGAAAATGGAAATTTCACAGTTTCTTTATCTCATAAAGAAGGGGTGTTTACAAACGGACAGGCAATTTATCTGCATGACAAATCTACAGGAACATATACAAATCTTCAAACACATGCGTATTCATTTACAGCTAATGCAGGAGAATTCACGGATAGATTCGAAATTGTTTATAAGCTAAATGTGTTGGCAACAGCTGAGTTAGAAAAAGATGCTTTTGAAATTTACAGAGACGGCGAGGATTTCTTTGTAAGAAATAATAAAAATATTGAAAATATTGAAGTATTCGATGCTGCGGGCAGAAAAGTGCAGAATTTTGACAGTAAATCCAAATTGGTGCGTATCAAGCTAGGTTTGAAAGGATGGTATATCATCAAGGCGAAGTCAGCAGGAAAAGAATATTCTAAAAAAGTAGTTAATTAATAGATTTGAAATCATGAAAAAAATAATAATAATGTGTTCGCTGGTTCTTTCAGGTCTTGCATTTGCAGAGCAGTCAGACAATCCGTTTGTCTATGATGAACCGTCAGCAGAAACAATGGCAGAAGGAGACGCTCCTGCAGGTCCGGGAGATCCGAATCCTGCGCCAATTGATCAGTACGTTCCGGTTCTTTTATTAGTAGGGTTAGCAATAGCATTTACCTATGGAAAAAAAAGGATAACAGAATAATCTTTAATTTGACCATACATCTTAAAACCTCCGAATTGCTCGGAGGTTTTTTTGTGGAATAGAGGAGAAAATTCTTAATTATTTAATCTCTCTTTCTAATTTTTCATAAAATATTGTTATTTATTTGTACAAAGAAAACAAGAATGTTATTAATAAAGTAACGCATATTTATTAAATATTTCTATGGCATTATAATACAGTTATTTATGAATTTCGTTTACTATGAATAATGAAATGTAGACAATAAGTGTTTTTTAATCAAAAAATATGATTATCTTTGCAGAATATAATAAAATACCAAAAAAGCTGAATGAAAAAGCTACATGATGCTTTTACTACCTTATACAATGGGGATAATATTTTGAAACTTACGGAGCTGCGATATATACCCCGATGGATCGTTATTCTTATTGATTTTTTTATCATCCTTTTTTCTATTTTACTATCTTATCTTCTTCTCGAAAAACTAAGGGTAAAAGTTAATTTTCCGGAATACTTGACGGAAGAAAGAATTTTATTAATATCTGTGAACCTCCTTTTTATGTTTGTCTTTAAAACCTATGCGGGGATTATCAGGCATTCTACTTTTTTTGATTTTTTCAAAATATTGTTGTCCTCAGGATGTACACTTTTGACACTTTTATTACTGAATTATGGAACGGAGTTTTGGTTGGGAAAACCTCTGTATCTGTATCCCAATTTATTCCTTTACTTTTTTGTGTCAATTTCCCTTATGTTTTTTTTCAGAATGGTCACAAAGCAGTTTTTTAATGTCCTGATTGATATCAAAGGCTCACCTTCGAAAATAAGAATTGCTGTTGTAGGAGTGGGAGATGCTTCTGTTTCTTTAGCCAGAGCTATTTTACATAATCCAAACTATCCTTATCGTCTGGAAGGTTTTCTTACCAAGCGTTCAGATTCTCACAAAGCTTTACTGTTGGGACATAAAATTTACAACAGCGAGCGTTTTTTCAAAAATAAGGAATTAATAAAAGAATTTGATGCGGTTCTGATTATTAAAGAGATCATGTCAAAGCATGAACTTGAAGAATGGATGACTTTAGCATTAGACCATGGCTTGAAGGTTTTAAAAGCTCCTACGGTGAGCAAAATGAGAGATTCGGATTTAGTAGGAGGAATACGTCAGCTTCAGATAGAAGATTTATTAAACAGGAGACCTATTAAAATTGAAAATAAGGATGTTATTGTAAGGCATGCCGAAAAAAATGTTTTAGTGACAGGTGGAGCTGGTTCGATCGGAAGCGAAATCGTAAGACAGGTTTCTCAGTTTAAGCCTTCACTGATTGTAGTGCTTGATCAGGCAGAATCACCCTTGTATGAATTAGAATTAGAATTATGTGAGAAATTTCCCGAGCAGATTTTTAAGTTTGTATTGGCTGATATCTCCAATAATTACAGATTAGAGAAATTATTTGAAACATATCAATTCTCTATGGTTTATCATGCAGCTGCTTACAAACACGTTCCTTTGATAGAAGAAAATCCGCATGAAGCAATTTTTGTAAATGTATTGGGAACCCGAAATGTAGCATTGCTTTCCAAAAAATACAGAGTCAACCGATTTGTGATGGTTTCTACCGATAAAGCGGTGAATCCTACCAATGTAATGGGAGCTTCAAAGAGAACTGCCGAGCTTTTTGTTCAGTCATTACAATATTCTGAAGGGAATACTACAAAATTTATCACTACCCGTTTTGGTAATGTATTAGGTTCAAATGGTTCTGTAATTCCGCACTTTAAAAAGCAGATTGAAAAAGGTGGTCCGGTTACGATAACGCATCCTGACATCATCAGATATTTTATGACAATTCCGGAAGCTTGTGAATTGGTACTACAGGCTGGAACAATGGGAGCGGGGGGAGAAATTTATGTTTTTGATATGGGGGAACCAGTTAAAATCTTAGATTTGGCAAAACGAATGATTAAATTGTCTGGTTTTACTCCTGATGAAGAAATTAAAATAAAGTTTATAGGATTACGACCGGGCGAGAAATTGTATGAGGAACTTTTAAGTAATGATGCTACTACAATTCCTACACATCATGAGAAAATTATGATTTCCAAAGATCCTACTGTTAATTTTGAAGAGATAGAGGTATTATTCAAACAGATTATCAAGTCTGCGGTAAAAAGGGATAAGATACAGGTGGTAACATTACTTAAGAAAATCGTCCCTGAATTTATAAGTAATAACTCTGAATACGAAAGTTTGGATGTGAAAACTGACAGTGGCAAACAAATCTATGCCATTGTAAATAAAGAATAACAGAAAATACATAACGAAATAAAAACAAATTTTGTTTAAAATAATAATCCTATTTTTGTGAAAAATATATTAAAAATGATTTTAAAAAAATACTACATATACGGTGCTTTAAGTTTAGCAGTCTTTTCTTGTACTCCAAGACAGGAAATTAATTACATGAAAGATATCGAGAACATTGCTCTTGATAACTCAATTAAAAATAGCAGAAGCACTTTGCAAACAGGCGATCAATTGGTGATCACAGTATCTGCTAAAGATCTTGATGTGGTAAAACCTTTTAATCAAAATTATTCTTCTTCAGCAACAGCAGTACAATATTCTGTACCAAGTGGGAATGCTCAATTTCAGCCAATTCCAGCTTCAGGACCAATATATACAATAGATACTGATGGAAATATTGACTTCCCCCAGATTGGTATAGTGAATACCAAAGATGAAACTGTAGAAACCTTTAAAGCGAAGTTAGCTGACTTAATTTCTACTTATGTAAAAAGCCCTGTTATAGATGTAAAATTAATCAACTTTAAGGTGTCAGTATTGGGTGAGGTGGCTAGACCGGGAACCTATGTGATCCCTGATGGAAATACGACGTTGTTACAGACATTGGGTTTAGCTGGAGATCTAACGGCTTTTGGTGTGCGAAATAATATTTTAATTGTTAGAAATGTAGATGGAAAATTTACTCAACAAAGAATAGATATTACAAGTGCCCAATTTATTAATTCTCCATATTATTATTTAAAGCAGAATGATATGATTTATGTGCAACCAAATACAGTGAAAGAGAAGTCTGTAAGGGTAGATCCAAATACAGGCCTTTATATTTCTGTAGCGTCAATAATTGCTTCCATAGCATTAGGTGTTCTGGCATTAACAAGAAATTAATTTTACATAATCAATTTTATAGTGGATTATAATCAGAAACGAGATGAGACTCAAGAAGAATCTCTCAATATAAGAGAAATTATAAAACCTTATCTCCACAGGTGGTATTTTTTTGTTTTAGGAGCATTTTTAGCTTTAGTAGCGTCTTGGTTTTTTCTGAGATATACTGTTCCTGTCTTTAATACAGAATCTACATTATTGATTAAAGAAGTGAAGAAATCAACTTCGGGTCAACCCGATATGTCAGTGATTTCCGAAATTGGTGGTGTAGCAGGAATGGGAACCAACTCAGTAGATAATGAAATTGAAATCTTTAAGTCGAAAAAATTAATGATTTCTGTTGTAAAAGAGCTTGGCTTAGAGACAGATATTTTGTCCAAAGGTAAGCTTAAAGACACTGAACTTTATAAAGAAACAGCTCCATTTATTGTACGAGTAATAAGTGAAAGACCTAAAGGTAACTATCCTGTAAAACAGGTTTCTGCAACAGTAGAAGGAAATCAAATTACTTTAGAATCTGAAAGTTTTGATAGACCCATCAAAACGGTATTCAACAAATCATTCTCAATGCCATTTGGCATAGTAATGTTTCAGAGAAATCCAAGTTTTAAAAATTCTGGTAAATCATCAACTTACCGACTTCAATTTATGTCTTCTATGGACAGGGCAAGATCATTACTTGCTAATCTTAAAGTAAGTTTGGTGGAGAAAAATTCTACGGTTATCAAATTAAGTTTGAATCATAAATCGCCGGAAAAAGCAGAACACATCTTAGATAGGTTAGCTGTAAATTACAATAGAGAAGCTATAATAGATAAAAATTCCGAGGCGCAAAAAACAGCATCGTTTATTGACGAGAGAATTAATCTGATAGGTAAAGAATTAGGACAGGTTGAATCTCAAAAACAAGATTTTAAAGTACAGAATAATATTGCAGATATTGAGACTGAGGCTGGATTATCTTTAGAAACTTCTGCAACAATACGTCAACAACAAATTGCAACAGAATCACAGCTTGAATTGATTAATGGTTTAATAGGTAATATTAATAGTAGACAAGGGAATTATGATGTTTTGCCATTAAATGTTGGTCTTACAGATTCAGACTCTAATACAAATATTGCGATGTACAATCAGCTTGTTTTAGAGAGAGCGCGGTTGTTACAAAATGCAACAAACTCAAATCCTTTGGTGCAGGATTTAACAAAACAGATCAGCAGTATAAAAAGTTCGGTGCTGCAGAGTTTGCAAAAAAGCAGATCAGCCCTTCAGATTTCGATCAATAATATTCAGTCGGAACAAAATAGATTGTCAGGTCGAATTGCGAAGATTCCTATACAAGAGAAACTCTTTAGAAGCATAGAAAGACAGCAGAATATTAAAGAGCAATTATATCTTCTGCTATTGCAGAAAAGGGAAGAGGCCGCCATTTCATTGGCTATTGCTGCTCCAAAGGCGAGAGTTGTTGATGACGCTCTCACTATAAGTATTGTTTCCCCAAAAACTCAAATTATATACTTGGGAGCCTTGGTAGTAGGATTATTAATTCCTTTTGCTATAATCTATTTAATTGAATTGTTTAATAATAAAATAAAATCCAAACAAGATTTAGAGAAATTAGTTGAAGGCGCAACTGTGATAGGTGAGCTACCATCTTTAGAAAAGGGAGATCCTGAAATTGTGCAATTAAATGATCTTTCACCATTAGCTGAAGCATTTAGAATTTTAATCACCAATATTAATTTCATGCTTCCTAAAAATAAAAAGGGTCATGTAATTTTTGTAACATCCACAGTAAAAGGTGAAGGTAAAACTTTTACATCTGTAAATTTAGCATTGACACTGGCAACACCGCGTAAAAAAGTGGTTATTATTGGTTCGGATATTCGTAATCCGCAACTTCAAAGATACAATGAAAGCAGAAGAGGATTGGTAGGTTTATCAGAATTTATGTATGATGATGAGATGAAAGCCTCTGAAATTATTCATCAGACTACATTTAATCCTTATTGTGACGTTATTTATTCTGGTACTATTACACCTAACCCAACTGAGTTGCTTTCAAATGGAAGGTATCAAGAGTTAATAAAAGACTTAAAAGCAGTTTACGACTATATTATTTTGGATACAGCACCCTTGATGTTGGTAACAGATTCATTCTTAATTGCAGATGTAGCTGATGCAACTGTATATGTTACTAGATCTGGATATACAGAAAAAGAACTTTTGCAATTTATCAACAAACAGATAAAAGATAAAAAAATTAAAAATGTAGGTATGGTTCTTAATGATGTAAGCAAGATGAACAGTGGCTATGGCTATGGATACAAATACGGATACGGATATACCGCAGATCAAAATCAATCACTTTTACAAAGAATATTTAGAAAATAAATAGTCAAAATTTCGGAAATGAATAGGTTGTGAAATAAAATGAACATACAATATAAAATTGCTGTAATTGGTTTGGGCTATGTAGGTTTACCTCTTGCCAGACTTTTTGCAACTAAGTATCCCGTGGTTGGTTTTGATATTAGTCAAAAACGTATTGACGAACTCAATAGTTACAAAGATTTCACCTGTGAAATTTCTGAAGAATTATTACGATCAGTGATAGTTAACTATAATCCATTTGATAACGTTTTTAATAATACAGCAACTGAAGCTGAAAGTGCCACGAAGTTATTCTGCACTACTGATATTGAAAATATTCGAAATGCCAATGTTTATATAGTAACTGTTCCTACACCCATAGACAAGCATAAACGCCCTGATCTAACCCCTTTATACCTATCTAGTGAAACCGTAGGCAGAGTTCTGAAGAAGAATGATATTGTTATTTATGAATCTACAGTTTATCCTGGTGTAACTGAGGAAGAATGTGTTCCTGTTTTGGAAAAAATATCAGGATTAAAATTTAATGTAGATTTTTTTGTAGGATACTCTCCTGAACGTATCAATCCTGGTGATAAAGAACATACTGTAGAAAAGATATTAAAAGTAACTTCAGGATCTACTCCTGAAATAGGAAAAGCTGTAAATGATTTGTATAAATCTGTTATAGCTGCCGGAACGCATCTGGCTCCAACCATTAAAGTTGCAGAAGCTTCAAAAGTTATTGAGAACTCTCAGCGAGATCTTAATATTGCATTTATGAACGAGTTGGCAAAGATATTTTCATTAATGGGTATTGATACCCATGATGTATTAGAAGCTGCCGGCACAAAGTGGAACTTTTTAAATTTTAAGCCAGGTTTGGTGGGTGGTCACTGTATTGGTGTAGATCCATTTTATTTGGCTCAGAAAGCTCAAGAGATCGGATACTATTCAGAACTTATTTTAGCTGCAAGACGATTGAATGACTCTATGGGAGCGTTTGTAGCTTCTCAGGTTGTTAAATTAATGATTAATAATGACATTAAAGTAAAGGGGGCAAAGATTTTGAATTTGGGTATTACTTTCAAAGAAAATTGTCCTGATATTAGAAATTCAAAGGCAATAGAGGTAGTTCAAAATTTAGAAGATTATGGATGTGATGTGACAACGTATGACCCATTGGCTAATCCTCTTGAAGTCAGGAAAGAATTTGATATTAAGAGTTATTCTGAATTTGCTGATGTCATTGCAGATGGTAGCGAAGCGCATCAAAAATATGATGCGATTATTCTTACGGTATCACACAAGGAATTTTTAAATTTAGACCTTACTACTTATTTAAAAAAGAACGGTGTAATCTATGATGTGAAAGGCGTTTTATCAAGAAATTTGGTTGATAAGAGACTTTAAGGAATTTTTTTTAATATCAATCCTGTCAAAAATGTAAGTATCTTTGCGAACCAAAAAATATAAAAATTATGTTAGAGCATGATGTTAGACCATGGGGTGAATATTGGGTGTTAGAGGATGCTGAATCTCATAAAGTAAAAAGGATTCTAGTTTATCCGGGACAGAGATTGTCATTACAATACCATCAGCATCGAGCAGAAGTTTGGACATTAGTTTCAGGTGTAGGAACAATAACAATAGGAAACATTATTAAAGAATATAAAGCCGGTGAGGTAGCGCAGATTCCTTTGGGAGCACACCACAGAATGGAAAACAAGACCAATGATCCTGTTGTATTCATTGAAGTTCAATACGGCACTTATTTTGGTGAAGACGATATTGTGAGAATTGAAGATGATTATAATCGCGTATGAAAATTTATAACGTTATTTTATCAGGGGGTATAGGTAGCAGATTGTGGCCTTTGTCTCGGAAACAACATCCGAAACAGTTTCTCAAATTGTTTTCAGGTAAATCATTATTTGAGCTAACAGCGGAGCGTAATGCTTCAGAAGTAAACGAAATAATGGTTGTAGGAAATACTGAGCATATTGAGCTTAGTAAAAAGCTCTTACGAGATCTAGATTTACCACAAAAATTTATTACTGAAACGCAGGCACGAAACACTGCAGCAGCAATCGCATTTGCTGCTTTAGCGGTTGATTCAGAAGATATTTTAATTATTACCCCTTCAGATCACCTCATACAGAATCAGGGAAATTATGATAAAGCTATAAAAGAAGCTGTTGAGTTAGCTAAAAAAGATTTTTTGGTCACCTTTGGAGTGGTACCTACAAAACCTGAAACAGGCTATGGATATATTGAATATGAAGGAAAAGATGTTTTGTCGTTTAGAGAAAAGCCGAATACAGAAACAGCACAGGAATTTTTAGATCGTGGAACTTTTTTGTGGAATTCTGGAATGTTTTGTTTTAAAGCAGGAGTTTTACTTGATGAGCTAAAAAATCATCAACCTGAAGTTTATGACAGATGTCTGGAAACTTGGAAACTTTCTAGCAATAATGTAATAGATGCTGATTCATCATTGAGAGTTCCTTCAATTAGCATAGATTATGCGGTAATGGAACGGTCAAAAAAAATAAAAGTGATACCTGCCCATTTCAGATGGAATGACTTGGGATCTTTTGAATCATTGTATGATTATCTCAGATCAAACGGACATTTTGTTGATGAAAACGGTAACATGATCATCGGAACGGATATTTTTACAGCTTTTGTAGGAATGAAAGATTGTATTTTAATATATACTTCCGATGCCATTCTTATTCTTCAAAAAGAAAAATCTCAGGATGTAAAAAAAATATATAATCAACTGGAAAAATATCAGTCGACATTAAGATAATTAATTATTGAGTTAAAAATATGACCGAACCACAAATAATCAATCTGCCAAAGATTTTAGACAAACGTGGAAACTTGTCTTTTTTTGAATATCCAAATCAGTTGCCCTTCGAAATTGCAAGAACTTACTGGATTTATGATGTTCCGGGAGGTGAAGTAAGAGGAAGTCATGCTTTTAAAGAACAACAGGAGTTTATTATCGCACTCTCCGGAAGTTTTGATGTAATTTTGAATGATGGTGTAAAAGAACAAAGATTTTCTTTAAATCGTTCATATGATGGATTGTATATTCCAAAGATGTATTGGAGAAGTTTAGAGAATTTCTCTACTAATTCACTTGCTTTAATTGTATCTGACAGATCATATGATGATTCAGACTATATCAGAGATTATGAACAATTTAAAATTCTAAAAAATGGATAAAGTTTCAGTCTTTGAATGTTCAGTAATTGATTTAGGAAAAATTAATTTTGATGAAGGAAATTTAACCGTTGTTGAAAACAATTCAAATTTTCCATTTAATGTTAAAAGAGTATTTTATCTATATGATATAGCAGGAGGAGAAAGCCGTGGAGCTCATGCGCATAAAGAATGCCATCAATTTCTCATCGCTGCAAGTGGTAGTTTTGAAGTAAGTTTAGATGATGGAAACTATAAAAGACAGGTATTTCTCAACAGACCTAATATAGGATTGCATATTCCTCCTGGAGTATGGGCTTCAGAAATTAATTTTTCTTCTGGAGCAATTTGTTTGGTTCTGGCATCACATACTTATAACGAAACCGATTATATAAGAAATTACGATGAGTATTTAAATATAATAAAAAATGGCTAAAATTCACCCTTTAGCTGATGTTCAATCTGAACAGATTGGCAACAGCACTATGATATGGCAATTTTGTATAATATTGAAAGATGCGGTTATTGGTGATAACTGTAATATTAATTGTCATGTGTTTATAGAAAATGACGTAGTTATTGGAGATAATGTAACCATAAAACCAGGGGTTCAAATTTGGGATGGTATCACTCTAGAAGATAACGTTTTCATAGGTCCGAACGTTACTTTTACAAATGATTTAATTCCAAGGTCCAAAGTATATCCGGCGGCATTTGCAAAAACACTGGTAAAAAAAGGCGCTTCAATTGGAGCCAATGCAACAATAGTTGCAGGAAATATAATTGGAGAAAATGCATTAATCGGTGCAGGAAGCGTTATTACAAAAGATGTTCCTCCCAATACTGTTTGGTTCGGAAATCCGGCAAAACAAAAAGGATTTATTGATGAGAATGGAAAAATTACTTACAAAGAAATAATATGATAAAATTTCTTGATTTACAAAAAATTAATCTTGCATATCAGCAGGAAATAGAAGAGAGAATTCTGAATACTTTTCGTTCAGGGTGGTATCTTTTAGGGAATGAAGTGAAAATTTTTGAAGAAAATCTATCAAAATATATCGGTGCAAAATATGCGATCGGCGTAGCTAATGGTTTAGATGCATTAAGATTAATTCTTAGAGCATACATTGAGTTAGATATTATGAAGAAAGGTGACGAAATTATTGTTCCTGCCAATACATATATAGCTTCTATTTTGGCTATTTCCGATAACGGATTAGTTCCAGTTTTTGTAGAACCTAATATTAATGACTTTAATATTGATATCTCAAAAATAGAAGAAAAGATTACAGAAAAAACTAAAGGAATTATGATCGTCCATTTATATGGAAGAACTGTTTTTTCCGAGAAATTAAAGACGATTGCAGAAACACATGATTTAAAAATTATTGAAGATAATGCTCAGTCAATAGGAGCTGAATGGAATGGGTTGAAAACAGGGAATTTAGGCGATGCAGCAGGATTTAGTTTTTATCCGGGTAAAAATTTAGGAGCTTTAGGTGATGCTGGTGCAGTTACTACAAATGATGAAGAGCTTGCAAAAACAATAAGAATATTAGCAAATTATGGTTCAAATCAAAAATATGTTAATGTTTATCAAGGTTTAAACTCTCGATTAGATGAAATACAAGCTTCTGTTTTGGACGTAAAACTAAAATATATTGATAAGGAGAATGCCAGAAGACGAGAAATAGCGGGAAAGTATATCTCTGAAATAAACAATGAAAATATTACACTCCCATTAATTCCAGAAAATGAAAATGAGCATGTTTGGCATCTATTTGTGATCAGAACTCAGTCTAGAGAAAAATTGCAAAATTATCTTACAGAAAATAGTATTCAAACACTAATTCATTATCCAATACCGCCACACAAGCAAGAGGCATATAAGAAATATTATAATCTTAGTTTTAAAATTACAGAACAAATCCACAACGAAGTTTTGAGTTTGCCAATAAGTCCTGTTATGAGTGATAATGAGGTGGAATTAATATATAATACATTAAATAAATATGTTTAAAAAATTTCTTATAAAAACATATTTAGGTATTATTAATCATTACAGATTTTATAGATATTATAAACTGCATAATCTAAGATCGAAGGTTAAAATTGATTTTAAAATGACTCCTCATTTTGACCAAATAACATTTATAAGAGGATTAGGAAGTATTAAAGTTGGGGAAAAATGTTCATTCGGGTTTAAATTGGGAGGCTTTCACTATGGAGGTAGTGTAGAATTGCAGCCAAGATTGGTAAATTCCCAAATTATCATAGGAGATAATGTAAATACAAATAATAATGTTTTTATAAGTTCATTAAATAGAATCGTGATAGGATCTCATACCTTGATAGGGCAGAATGTTTCTATTATGGATTATGAAGCTCACGGTATTAGTCCGGATTCCAGAAGAGTTATTGGCAAAATAGGTAAGGTTATAATAGGTGAAAATGTGTGGATAGGAAATAATGTTACTATTTTAAAAGATACTATTATTGGCAAAAATACTATAATTGCTGCAGGAGCATTAGTAATAGGAGAGTTTCCGGAAAATGTTATTATTGGCGGTATCCCCGCAAAAATTATTAAGCAAATATGAGCAAAGAAAACTCTTCTTATCGTCAAATATTTAAAGCGACATCTATTTTCGGAGGAGTTCAGGTATTTAATATTCTAATTTCTATAATACGAGCTAAATTTATAGCTGTACTTCTAGGTCCTTTAGGAATGGGTGTTTTTGGTCTTTTCACCTCTACGATAAGCCTTTTGTCATCTATGACTAATTTTGGATTGGGGACAAGCAGTATTAAAGATATTGCTTCAGCTAATGAAAATAAGGATGATAATAAATTAGTTGAAATAGCCAGTATTGTTAATAGACTTGTGTGGTTCACCGGGATATTGGGGATGATATTAACTTTAATTTTGTCTCCTCTACTATCTAAATTAACTTTTGGTAATTATCAATACACTTGGTCATTTATTTTTCTATCAGTTACATTGTTTATAAGTCAGTTGACATTAGGTAAAGACGCAGTTTTACAAGGAACACGACAATTAAAATGGCTTGCCTATGCTAATATGATTAGCTCTGTTGTTTCATTAATTATTACATTACCATTGTATTTTTTGTATGGAGCAAAAGGGATTGTTCCGGCAATTATCATAATGTCATGTGCTACCTTGATAATAACACAGTTTTTTTATCGTAAAATTGATATCAAGCTGGTTGCTATTACCAATAGAGAAGCTTTTGACAAAGGTAAGTCAATGCTAAAATTAGGTTTCTTTTTAAGTTTAGGCGGATTAATTACAACTGGTTGTGCATATTTGGTGAGAATATTTATAAGTCAAGTGGGAGGCTTGGAAGATGTAGGTTTTTATAATGCAGGTTTTGGCATTATAAATTCGTATGTAGGAATCATTTTTACTGCAATGGCTACAGATTATTATCCAAGATTATCAGGAGCAATAAATGACAACTCTAAATACATTTCAGTTGTTAATCAGCAGGGAAATGTAGCATTGTTGATATTAGGACCTATACTTACTGTGTTTATAGTCTTTATAAATGTTGCGCTTATAATTTTGTATAGTAAAGAATTTTTAACGATCAATACAATGATGCAGTATGCTGTAATCGGAATTTTCTTCAAGACAGCTTCTTGGCTAATGGGATTCATTGTTTTGGCCAAAGGTTCTACTAAATTATTCTTTTGGTGCGAGCTGATAGCGAATTTTTACTTAACATGTTTAAACTGTGTAGGTTTTTATTATTGGGGAATAGAAGGGCTAGGTATTAGTTTTTTAATAGGTTACATCATACATTCTTTACAAATGTTTTATGTGTCAAAAAAATTTTATAGTTTTTCTTTTGATACTTCTTTTTATAAAATATTTATTATACAAATTAGTATTGCCATTTTAGCTTTGTGTATCGTTAAATTAATTAATAATATTATTTTATCTTATACTTTGGGTAGCATGATGATTATTATCGCAAGTATTTTTTCATTTTATTTTATAAATAAAATTATTAATATAAAAGAATTAATTTTAAAATTAAAAAATAAGTAAGAATATTTTAAATTTATAGTTAAATAATAAATTTAATACTAAATCATTAAAAATGAAACCATTAGTTAGTATTATAATACCATCTTATAATCATTCAGAATTTATAAAAGAAACATTAGATTCAGTTATAAACGATACTTACCCAAATAAAGAAATTGTAATTATAGATGATGGTTCTAGAGATGAATCTGTGGAAATTATCAATTATTGGGTTAAAAATAATCCTGAGCAAAAGGTTAATTTTATAAATAGAAATAATAAAGGTTTATGTAAAACCTTAAATGAGCTAGTAGAAAATGCTAAAGGAGATTATATTATTGTTTTAGCAAGTGATGATTTGTTAGTAAACAATACGATTTCGGAAAGAGTGAATATTTTAAGGAATAGCGAAAAAATGGTACTTCTTTGTGATGCTGAAGTTATTGATAATGATGGCGAGATAATTTATACAAGTATGTTGTCAGATCTTCATAAAGCCGATAAAACAAAATATATCAATGAAGAAGATCTTTTGAATGAAATCATATTTAAATTTTCTATTTCCGGAGCTGTAGTAATGATGGATGCTAATATTTTTAAATTAGTAGGAAAATATCCCGAGGATTTAAAAGCTGAAGACCTATACTTCTATTTAAGTACAGCTGCAAAAAGGCAATTGTTATTTTATGATAAAGTTGTTTCAAGATATAGGATTCATGAAAATAATACATCGGGTGAAAACCCTGAACTTTTAATCGCTGTGTTAAAAACATATAAAAGATTATTTTTTAAAATCCCAGGTTTTTTGAGAAAATTAAAACTTATAAAACGTGTTATCGGAACACTTGTAAAAACACCTAACATCGATATGAAATCATTACTTAAATAATTTTGATATGTTAAAGTTTTTAAAAATTATAAATTCTTACAGGTATAAAATAATTACCCATTACAATAATACTTCGAAAGAAGTACAGTGGCGATTAGACAATAGCCACAATATGACTACTCTTTCACCAAAGGTGAAAAATCCGTCGCTAATAAGCGTTGGGAATTATTCATACGGATTACTGAATGTAGAATCTTTTGAAAATCCTGAAGAGAAATTAATAATTGGTGATTTTGTATCTATAGCAAGTAATGTAGTTTTTATACTTGGAGGAAATCATCAAATAAATACATTTACAACTTACCCAATAAAAGCACAATTTTATACGAAATACGCAGTTGAAGATGCTCAGACGAAAGGTCCTGTGGTTGTAGAGGATGAGGTTTGGATAGGAAGTAATGCAACTATTATGTCTGGAGTGACGTTAGGAAAAGGGTGTGTAATAGCAGCAGGAAGTGTAGTTACTAAGAGTGTAAAACCTTTTTCTATAGTTGGTGGTAATCCTGCCAAGTTCATAAAATTTAGAATAAACGAGGAATTGATTTCAGAAAGAATGCAGTTGTTATTATCAAAAATAAATGTGGAACAGTTGTCTTCAGAAACATTAGAACTCTTCTACAAATCTTTTGACCATGAAATTTCAAATAAAATAAAAAATATTTTTTAAGATGGATGTTTCAATCATCATAATCAATTATAATACTAGAGCATTGTTAGCCAATTGTCTGCAAACAATTATTCATTTTACTAAGGGTATTTCTTATGAAATTATTGTGGTAGACAATGCTTCAAAAGATGATTCAGTAGAGCATGTTGAAAGCAACTATCCGGATGTCAAAGTAATTAAGTTGGCAGAAAATATAGGCTTTGGGAACGCTAATAATCTAGCTGTGAAAGAGGCAAAAGGTAAGTTTTTGTTTTTTGTAAATTCAGATATAACTTTTATAGAAAATGCAACCAAAAAGATTCTGAATTTTTATCAGGACAATTTCCAGAAACTAAAAATTGGGAGCATAGGCTGTATATTATTAGATATAAAACATAAAGTAAATGGTGCTGGATGTAAATTTCCCACGGTTAAGTATATAATTAAAAATAAACTGAGATTTTTACCGTTTTTCAATGTTGTTTTTCCAAGAGAAAAAGAAGAAAATTATTGGAAATTTGATCAGGAGTACTTTGAAGTAGATTATGTAATGGGTGCAGATTTTTTTATTGAAAAAGATTTGTTTCTGAAAACGGGTGGTTTTGATCCTTATTATTTTATGTATTTTGAAGAAACTGATTTGTCAATGAAGCTTTTCGAAAATGGTTATAAAAATTATATATATAACGGTACTAAAATCATTCATTCTGATATTTTAACTGTAGGTGAGACTAAACCTAAAACGGTAACATCGGATAAATTGAGAAATATTATTCATAAAAGCGAAATATATTATGTTAAAAAAAATTTTAAACAAAAATATTTGCTGTATATGATCGTCGATGTGTTAATTTTACCTTTTCTGTTTCTGAGTAAAAATTACACTTTCAAAGAAAATGTTAATTATATAAAAAATGCTTTTAAATGCTATTAAGTTTTATCATTCCTATATATAATGTTGAGAATTTTGTGGAGAAATGTCTTTTTAGTGTTGTTTCGCAAAATATTCCTGTCAATGAGTACGAAATTATCTTGATAAACGACGGGAGCACTGATAATTCCTCTGCTGTGGTTGAGAAATGGATGGTAAATAATCCCTCATATAATATTCAATACGTTATACAGCAAAATAGTGGTCTCAGCGCTTCTCGTAATGTTGGTATATCAAAAGCGCAGGGTAAGTATATTATGTTTGTAGATAGCGACGATTATCTGTTTCCTAATGTGATTAAAAAATTATTAGATCAAGCACTTGATAATAATTTAGACGCATTATGGTTTGACCATCAACTTGTTGATATGAAAGGTAATGTGCTTCCACTTCCTAAAGAAGATGAAAAGAAAGAACTAAGTGAAGAAATTATGAGTGGGAGAGTTTTCCTTACAGAGAACTTTAAAAATTCTTGTATGGTTTGGGCATTTCTGATCAAAAAAGATTTATTATTGAAAAATAACTTATATTTTGTTGAAGGTATCTACTTTGAAGATATTGTATTTTCTCCGCAGATGATTTATAATTCTCAAAGAATAAAATTCTCCGCAGTGAAAGTATATAATTATCTGATACGTGATAATTCAATTATGCGAGATGATAAAAATACAAGAAAAAGGATCATGGATAGTTTAATTGTAGTAAAATCTTTAAACGATTTCACACTCAAACATAGCGATGCTAAACTGAACAATTATATTGATACTTTTACTGGGGCAATTTTACTCTACAATTACAGATTATTAATTTCCATGAATAATATTCAACTTCTAAAGGATTTTAAAAGGCAAATGGGAATTTACAATCTATATCCTTTTAAAATTAGACAGCCATTAGAAAGGAAAATATTAGCAAAAATCGCCAATTTTAGTCCTTTTATTTTCGAAAAATTAAGTCAGTTAAGACCAATAAAATAATATGAAGGTAGCATTATTAGGAAGTAAAGATTTCGACAGCTTAGAATATCATTTAAATGATTCGTTAACTTTTTTGGGGCACAATATCTTCCATATTGATATTAAAGATGTTGTAAATATTCCTTATCGTTTCAACTATTGGGGACAAAAATTTTTTCCGAAATATGACTTATCAATTTTTCTAAGGATAGCCGATAAAATAATAGAGCAAAATCCAGATTTGGTTATTGGTACTTATAGGTTTATACATCCAGAATGCATTAAAAAGATTAAAAGCGCACTTCCAAATGTTCCTATCATACATATAAATCCTGATGCGATTACAACCTTTGAACATCAGCAGATTTTTGCATCGCCTTATGATGCTTATTTTACAAAAGATCCTTTTATGGTAGATTTTATGAAAAATAAAATGGATCTTAATACTTTTTATTTGCCAGAAGCCTTAAATGCAAGACTGCACATATCCCCTTCTGATATGGATCGGAAATCTTTGGAAAACAAAATTAATATTGATGTTGTAGGCTTCGGCACAATGTATCCGTATCGTGCTAAGATGGTCGCTGAATTAATCAAAAGCGGATTAGATGTAAACTTATTTGGTGTTCCAGACAAACGCTTTCCACGAAAAGAAATTGAAGATAATTTCAGAAACGAATTTATTACAGGTAAAAGAAAGGCTGAAGTTTTGTATGGATCGAAAGTGATTTTTAATAATTTTCATTATGCCGAAATTACATCAGCAAACGTAAAGTTTTTTGAAATTTATGGGATCGGAGGTTTTCAGATTTGTGATTATAAACCGACATTAGAGGAATATTCTGCAGTCGATGTTGAGATGTTTACTTATAAAACCATTGGAGAAGCAGTGGAAAAAATTAAATATTATTTGCATCATCCAGAAGAAAGATACAGCATTGCGGACAAACAGCATGAGCATTTTCATCAAAATCATACGTATGAACATAGAATTCAGCAGGTACTAAACACACTATAATGTATTTTTATTACTTCACTATACTGTTACTATTTTTACCTTCGATTTTTGAAACTTCGTATCCAAGATTAAGAGGGAAAATTCCAAAAAAGAAATTTTTTATATGGGGTGTAACTTTTGTTTGTATACTTCAAATGGGATTGCGCTGGGAAACAGGAACAGATTGGATACCCTATCTTGAGCATTTCTATTCTCAAAATATAAGTACACCTTTTAAAAATGATGATTATACATTTGAATCTGGTTACAATTTCTTAGTTTCTTTTTCGAAACTAATTAGTCCAGAATATTCTTTTTTATTGTTTTTGCATGCTGTAATATTTTTCCTGTTATTAAAAAAAGGCTATGAATATTTTTCTCCTTATTCTATAGTCACGTTGCTTTTATTTTATGTTTCATTTTTAGGAATATGGGGTTCCAGCAGGCAGCTTATTGCTGCTGGTTTAGGGGTTTTAAGCTTAACGTATTTGTACGAAAAAAAATGGTGGGCTTACACAATATGCGTACTTTTAGCATTTTCATTCCATAGCACATCATTATTAATAATAATCTTTGTTTTTTTTAAGCGAACATTTACTAAGAATTCAATTATCATCGCACTTCTTTTTTGTGTTGCAATAGGATTTTCAACTCTACCTTATACAATATTTTCACTTTTTGGTGGTGTTAATGAGTTGACAGCATCTAAGACAACCGCTTATATTGAGCAAGCTAAAGGAAATGATGTAGCTATTTCAATCATAGGATTAATAAAACGTCTGGGTATTTTTATATTGTTTTTCATTTACAAAGACAAAATTTCAAAAGAAGCGCCGAAATTTAATTTTATATTTAATGGATATATATTCAGTTTATGCTTTTATTTTCTATTTGCACAAACACTACCAGTAATGATAAGTAGAGGGAGTCTTTATTTTAATATGCTAGAGCCTATATTGGTTTCTTACATATTTTATTTATCATACGACAGAAAAATATCATTCTGGATATCTGTTGCTCTGCTTATTTATTGCTTTTTGAGCGTTAATCAAGCAATAGTTACCTATCCAGAATTATTTGATCCTTATAAAGGTATTTTTATTAATGCTGATTATCAGAGAAATATGTTTTAAATGAATATCCATTTTTTTGAACGAAATTTAGTTCCCACTCGCATAAGTATAGAAAAAGTTTTTTCTGTAATAAAAGTCAAATTATCTGAGAAATCAGTTCATGTAAAGACTTTCGAAAACCCGTATGCTTCATTATCACAAATGCTGAAAGCAATGTGGTACTTTAAAAAGCATCAGGGAGATATCAATCATATTACCGGAGATATTCATTGGGCATGTTTACTTTTAAATGCGGATAAAACGGTCTTAACCATACATGACAATGTTGGTTTTGTGAATTACAGTTCTGGGATAAAGAGAAAACTTTATCTTTTACTGTGGCTCTATCTGCCTTTAAAAAAACTTAAATATATTACCGTTATTTCTCAAAAAACAAAAGATGAATTGCTTGAGTTCTATCCGGTTGCAAAAGGAAAAATAAGGGTTATACATAATCCTCTGACTTTCTCTATTTTCAAAAGAGAAGCAGTATTGCAGACTTCTTCTTTAGATTTTAAAATACTAGTCGTGGGAACTAGAGAAAATAAGAATGTTGATAGAATTCTAGACGCATTAGAAAATATTATTTGTTCCGTTAATATAGTAGGCGAAATAAGTGATTTGCAAAAAGAGAAAATTACAAGAATAAAAGCTAAAGTTATTCTGCATAGTTTTGTTTCTGATAATGAATTGGAAATTCTTTACAGAACAAGTGATGTTCTATGTTTTCCATCTCTCTATGAAGGATTTGGAATGCCTATAATAGAAGCGCAGGCGGCAGGTTGTGCTGTAATAACATCTAGTTTGGAGCCGATGAAATCAGTTGCTGGTAATTCTGCGCTTTTCGTAGACCCATATGATACACAAGATATCATAAAAAAGATATTGTTTATTAGGAATAATTTTGAAGAAAGATCTGACCTGGTCAAAAAAGGTTACGAAAATGTTGAAAGATTTTTACCTGAGAGAATAACTCAAGAATATTTAAACTTGTACAAAGAAATTTTAAATGGATAAATTACTCCTTGTAGACGCTCTATATATAAACAACAGCGGGGGTAAAATACTGCTAGACTATCTAATACAGGAATTAGAAAAATCTGGTAAAAAGGTATTTTATTTATTGGATCAAAGAGTTACAGGAAAAATCCCCTATTTACAGGCTTCTAAAAATGAAGTTTTATTAATGCACGCTTCACTTTTAAATAGGCATAGGTTTTATCTTAAAAATAAAGATAAATTTGATAAGGTACTCTGCTTCGGAAATCTACCACCAAATATCCGTTTAAAGGCAAAAGTGTATACATATTTTCATCAGCAATTATATATATATCTTCCTAAGGATGCTTCTTTGATGCTCAAATTATCATTTTTTTTAAAAAGACAAATCTTTAAATATCTTCTTGCCAATACTGATTACTGGTTGTTGCAAACAGATCTTATAAAAGCAAATTTTGCAAAAAAATTCAACACTGATCCTAATAAAATAATTATTTCTCCTTTTTATCCTCAGTTTCTTGAAACTTCAAATGTAGAAAGGAGCAGACATTCGTATGTCTATGTAAGCAATGCCCCTCCTCACAAAAATCATCTAAGATTAATCAATGCGTTTTGCTCATTTTATGACAGGTATAAGATAGGTAAACTCACATTGACGGTAAGCAACGAATTTACTGATCTTTTGAGCATAATAGAAGAAAAAGTACAATTAAACTATCCAATTTATAATATTGGATTTGTAGAAAGAGAGGGTTTAGCTAAGATTTATAAAGAATCTGAGTACCTTATATATCCTTCTTTAGCAGAAAGTTTTGGGTTGGGTATAGTAGAAGCTATTGAAAATGGTTGTAAGGTAATAGGCACCGACTTACCATATACTTATGCAGTTTGTAAACCTAGTTTAACATTTAATCCTCTCGATGAAAAATCAATATGCGATTCTTTATCATTATCTTTGGGCGAAAATACTGATACCTCATCGACCAAGGTATCAAATAATATACAAGAAATAATATCATTTTTTTAAATAATATGAAAATTCAAAATAAAACACTTCTGATTACAGGCGGTACAGGTTCTTTCGGAACGGCAGTACTAAACAGATTTTTACACACAGACCATTTCAAAGAAATCCGGATTTTTTCTCGTGATGAAAAAAAACAGGACGATATGCGAAACTTTTATAAGAATGATAAAATAAAATACTTTATAGGTGATGTGAGGGATTACAACAGTGTTGAATATGCAATGCGTAACGTTGATTATATTTTTCATGCAGCAGCTCTTAAACAAGTTCCTTCATGCGAGTTTTTTCCTATGCAGGCGGTAAAAACGAATGTAGAAGGAACTCAAAATGTGATACGTGCCGCTGCTGCAAACAAAGTAAAAAAAGTAATTTGTTTATCTACCGATAAAGCAGCTTATCCTATCAATGCAATGGGAATTTCTAAAGCAATGATGGAAAAAGTTGCTGTGGCAGAGGCTAGAAATCTTACCGAAACTGTAGTATGTCTTACGCGTTATGGTAATGTAATGGCTTCAAGAGGTTCAGTAATTCCTTTATTTTTAAATCAAATTAATAATGGGGAAGAACTTACGATTACAGATCCTACAATGACAAGGTTTTTGATGTCGCTAGAAGAAGCAGTAGAACTAGTACTATTCGCATTTGAGCATGGTAATCCCGGAGATTTATTTGTTAATAAAGCTCCCGCTGCTACTATTGGTGATTTAGCAAAAGCGATTTTGGAGATGAAAAACAAAAGTAATTCTATCAAGATTATCGGCACCCGCCACGGCGAAAAATTGTATGAGACACTTTGTACAAGAGAAGAAATGATTAAGGCTGAAGATATGGGTGATTTTTATCGTATTCCTGCAGATAATCGTGATTTAAACTATGCGAAATATTTTTCTGAAGGTAATGAAGTGTTGCATGAAATCGAAGACTACAATTCTCATAACACACAACGAGAGGATGTTGAAGGAATAAAAGTTTTACTAAAAAAATTAGATTTGTTTAAAGACTAATTTTATAATGATAAGAAAAATAACAGGTAATTCTCACAGCGATGATAGAGGTAAACTGCTCTTCAGTAATCATCTTGATCTGTCTGCGGTAAAAAGAATGTACGTTATTGAAAATAAAAGTACTGAAATTGAGAGAGCTTGGCAAGGGCACAAAGTAGAATCAAGATGGTTTACTGCGATAAGTGGATCTTTTCAGATTAAGTTAATTAAAATAGATGATTTTGAATTTCCTTCAGAAAATTTGATTGCTGAGATTTATTTTTTAAATTCAGAATCTTTAGACTCACTTATCATTGAGCCGGGTTTTGCATCTTCAATCCAGGCACTTGAAGATAATTCAAAATTACTTGTTTTTTCTGATTTTCAGAAAGACGAAATAAATGATAATTATAAATTCGATCCCAATAAGTGGAAATAATATGAAAAAAATAAAAGTTGCAACTATACTAGGAACAAGACCTGAAATAATCAGGTTAGCAGAATGTATAAAAAAGTGTGATCAGTATTTTGATCATATTTTGATTCATACAGGTCAAAATTATGATTATGAGTTAAATGAAATATTTTTCGAAGATCTGGAACTTCGTAAACCAAATTATTTCTTAAATGTAGCTGGGGAACATCTTGGAGAAACCATAGGCAATGTGATTTCAAAGTCTTATGAAATTTTATCTAAAGAAAAACCTGACGCATTGTTAGTATTGGGAGATACAAACAGCGTATTAAGTACTATTGCTGCTAAAAGGCTGAAAATTCCTATTTTTCACATGGAAGCTGGGAATAGATGTTTTGATCAAAATGTACCGGAAGAAATTAACAGAAAGATTTCTGACCATATAAGTGATATTAATCTTACATATACAGAAAACAGCAGAAGATATTTATTAAGCGAAGGATTCCGAAAGGATCATGTATTTGTTACCGGTTCCCCCTTAAAAGAAGTTTTAGAAAAATACAGCTCTAAGATTGAAAAAAGTGATGTTGTAGAAAGGCTCTCTCTTCAAGAAAACAAATATATCGTGGTGAGTGCACACAGAGAGGAAAATATTGATCTTAATAATAATTTTGAAATATTGGTAGAATCTCTGAATGCAGTAGCCGAGAAATATCAAATGCCTGTTATTTTTTCTACTCATCCAAGAACCAAAAATAGAATTAAAAATAATAATATTACATTTCATCATCTTGTACAAAATGTAGCACCATTAGGATTTTTTGATTATGTAAAACTTCAGAACAAATCGTTTATAGTTTTGTCAGACAGCGGTACCATAAGTGAAGAATCTGCAATGATAGCATTTCCTGCTGTAAGCATCAGAACAAGTACCGAAAGACCAGAAGCAATTGACGCGGGTACAATAGTTTTAGGAGGCATCTCAAAAGATCAGATGCTGAACTCTATTGAAATAGCAAAAGGTCTGTTTGATTCTAATGTTAAGCTTCCATTCGAATATGAAGTGCATAATACTTCTGACAGGGTGATAAAAGTAATTCAAAGCTATACATCGATTGTTAATAGAGTAATTTGGGATAAATAATGAAGAAAATATTGGTCATTGGCATAAAGGGAATGGCAGGACATGTCATTTTCAGATATTTAAAAAATCAAGAAAGCTATGTAGTGTTTGGCATTGCCAGAAATATCGAAGAATCTGATCGTACATTTAATCTGGATGTTTCTGAGACAGAAAAATTAAAGAAAATCCTGCATGACGGCCAATTTGATTATGTAATAAATTGTATTGGTATTCTTAATAAGGATGCTGAAGATCATCCTTCTAAAGCAGTTTGGTTCAATAGCTATTTTCCTCACTTTTTAGAAGAGATTACAAAAAATTCAAACTCTAAAGTGATACACATTAGTACAGATTGTGTTTTCAATGGCAAGAAGGGAAATTATTCAGAGAATGATGTTAAAGATGGCGAAGGTTTTTATGCCCAATCGAAAGCATTAGGTGAATTAAATAATTCTAAAGATTTAACCATCCGAACATCTATTATAGGGCCAGACTTAAATCGGAATGGTATTGGCCTCTTTAATTGGTTTATGGCACAAAACGGTCAGATCAATGGGTATTCATCCGCAATTTGGAGTGGTGTAACTACATTAGAGCTTGCGAAAGCCATAGATTTTGTCATAACCAATCCTGTTGAAGGATTGGTACATTTAACCAATGGCATACCAATTAACAAATTTGATTTAACAAATTTATTTAAAGATATCTGGAAAAAAGACAATATTACAATCAATCCCTATGACGGAAAAGTTGTTGATAAATCACTTCAAAAATCAAATAAACTAACATATGAGGTATCCGGCTATAGAGACATGCTTACAGAACAGTTTGAATGGATGAAAGAATTTTCAAGTTTATATAATTATTAAATGAGAATACTAATTATCTCTCAATATTTCTGGCCGGAAAATTTTAAAATTAATGACTTGTGTTTAGGGCTTAAGGAAAAGGGACATCACATTGAAGTGCTGACTGGAATCCCAAATTATCCTAAAGGTGAGTTTTTTGAAGGCTACTCATTTTCAAAGAATAATGATGAGGTATGGAATGGAATAAATATACACAGAAGTAAATTGTTTCCCCGCGGAAAAGGAGGTTTAAAATTGATGATGAATTATTTTTCATTTGCTTTTTTTGCGAGTTTAAAATCCAGATCACTGTCAAATTTATTTGATTGTATTTTGGTTTATGAGCCTTCACCTATTACGGTTGGGATACCGGCAATATTTGCAGGTAAAAAATTCTGTATACCTTATTATTTTTGGGTTCAGGATTTATGGCCGGAAAGCCTTACTGCTGCAGGAGGAATTCAAAATAAGTTTATTTTAAATTTTTTTGATAAAATAACCAAGTTAATCTATAAAAAAGCGGAAAAAGTTTTAGTACAGTCTCAGGGTTTTAAAAACTACATAATCAATCAGGATATAGATGCCGAAAAAATCATTTTCTATCCTAATAGTACAGAGAATTTTTATCAGCCTTTATCACCGGAAAAATCATTTCTAGATAAAATGCCCGATGGATTCTGTATTACATTTGCAGGAAATTTAGGCGAAGCTCAAAGTCTCTTTACAATTCTCAAAGCCGCTATAATAGTCAAACAGAAAGGATATAATGAAATAAAATGGGTTTTTTTGGGAGATGGGAGACAAAGAGAACAATTGGAAAAATATGTTGAGCTAAATAATTTAAATAACGAAATACATTTCTTAGGTTCTTACCCCGGAACCGATATGCCAAAATTTTTTGCTTGCAGTAGTGCACTCATATCAACTTTAAAAAAAGATAAAATATTTTCTCTGACGATCCCTTCAAAAATACAGTCTTACTTAGCTTGCGGAAAACCTATATTAGCTTCTCTGGATGGCGAAGGCGCAGATATAATAGATAACGCAAAAGCAGGATATGCTTCTCCTGCGGAGGATGAAATTCGCCTTGCTGAAAATGCAATAAAGCTTTTTAATAGTTCAGAAGAAGATAGAAAGATAATGGGAGGAAACGGATTATCTTACTTTAATGAAGAGTTTGAAAGAAATATGCTATTAGATAAATTAATTACTATTTTGGATAATAAATCATGAAAATAATTATTACAGGAGCATCAGGTTTCGTAGGAAAAAATCTTTCAGTTTTCTTACAGAAAAAAGATTATGTAATCAATTCTGTTTCTTTAAGAGACAAAAATTGGAAAACTGATTTTCAAAAATCTGCATATGCAATTATTCATCTTGCCGGTAAAGCACACGATACAAAAAATGTCTCAAATCCGGATGAATATTATAAAATAAATCGGAATTTGACTAAAGAACTTTTTGATGAATTTTTAAATTCAGATATAAAAACGTTCTTTTATTTCAGTTCAGTTAAAGCCGCTGCAGATTCTGTTAATGATATTCTAACTGAAAATGAAGAAGCTAATCCGATAACCCATTATGGGAAATCAAAAATTGAAGCTGAAGAATATATTTTGAGCCAAAATTTACCTGAAGGAAAAAAAGTTTACATCATTCGCCCTTGTATGATTCATGGTCCTGGTAATAAAGGAAATTTGAATCTTTTGTACAAAATAGTAGAAAAAGGTCTACCTTGGCCGCTTGCAGCATTTCATAATCAAAGATCTTTTTTGGGAATTGACAATTTAAATTATCTTATCCATCAAATGCTCTTAAAAGAAGATATGCAATCTGGAATTTATAATTTCGCAGATGATAGAGCTCTTTCAACGAATGAATTAATTCAAACAGTCAATAGAGCTTTAGATAAAAAAGCTAAGCTTTGGAATATTTCGAGGGATTTGATAAAAAAAACAGCCCGGTTAGGAGATAAGTTAAAGCTGCCTCTTAATTCTGAAAGATTAAGAAAACTTACTGAATCTTATGTTGTTTCCAATCAAAAAATAAAATCTGCATTAGGAATAGAAAATCTTCCTTTATCAGCTGAAGAGGGGCTTATTAAAACAGTTAAAAGTTTTAAAGCAACTAAATAATTTAAATCTATTACAATAACAAACAATACTTCATTTAAAATTTAAAGCTATGATCCGGATATTCGATTTCCTATTTTCATTTTTCGGGCTTCTTTTTTTGTGGCCTATTGGTTTGGTAGTTTACGTTATCGGATTATTTGATACAGGCTCACCAATATTTATTCAGGAAAGAGTAGGACGTTTTAAAAAACCATTTAAGCTGATAAAATTTCGTACAATGCCGGTGAATACAAAATCTGTGGCAACGCATCTTTCTCAAAATGTTTCAATAACAAAGTTTGGAAGTTTTCTGAGAAAATCTAAGCTGGATGAGCTACCGCAGCTGATTAATGTTTTAATGGGAGATATGAGTTTGGTGGGACCAAGACCTAATCTATTTAATCAGACTGAATTAATAGAAGAAAGAGATAAGAGGGGAGTATACAATGCTGTTCCCGGAATTACTGGTCTGGCTCAAATCAACGAAATTGATATGTCGACTCCTGTTAAACTTGCAGAAAAAGATGCCGAAATGCTTAAAAGTTTAACAATATCAGACTATTTCAGCTATATATTTTCAACGGTAGGAGGTAAAGGTCAGGGTGACAGAATAAAAAAATAGTCATTTTTTCAGTTGTGAAAACTATTTATTCCTACTTTTGATTTTCAATTTGCACTACTGATGAAAAAAAAAATTTGGCTGTCACCTCCCCATATGTCAGGGAATGAGTTATACTACATTGAAGACGCTTTAAAAAAGAATTGGGTAACATCTCAGGGAGAGAATGTTGATGAATTTGAAAAATCACTTTCAGGGTTTTTATCGAATGATTTACAGGTTTGTGTTCTAAACTCTGCTACGTCTGCAATTCATTTGTCCTTGATAATGTTGGGTATATCTTCAACTGATGAAGTTATAACCTCTTCATTCAGTTTTTGTGCTTCAGCAAACCCAATTACTTACTGCGGTGCAACTCCCATTTTTATAGACTCAGAAAAAGAAACCTGGAATATGTGTCCGATTGCTTTGGAAGAAGCTATCGAAGATAGAATCTCGAAAGGTAAAAAGCCAAAAGCAATTATTGTTGTTCATTTGTATGGAATGCCCGCCAAAATGGATGAGATCACAGTAATTGCTGAAAAACATGAAATTCCTTTAATTGAAGATGCAGCAGAAGCATTAGGTTCTACTTACAAAGGTAAAGCTTGCGGAACTTTTGGGCGTTTCGGTATTCTGTCATTCAACGGTAATAAAATTATAACAACTTCCGGTGGCGGCGCTTTGGTGTGTCACAATCAGGAAGATAAAAATAAAGCAGTTTTTCTTTCAACACAAGCAAGAGATAATGCTCCTCATTATCAGCATTCTCATATTGGTTATAACTACAGGATGAGCAACATCGTTGCAGGAATTGGTCGTGGACAGATGGAAGTTTTAAATGACCGGGTAAAAGCACGCAGAAAAATGCACGATTTTTATGTTGAAATATTTAAAGATATTGATGGAGTTGAAGTGTTTTCTGAACCAAATGAAGATTATTATTCTAACCATTGGTTGTCTGCCATTGTTATTGATGAAAATAAAGCAGGTAGAAACCGTGAAGAATTAAGGTTGGCTTTGCTTGAAGATAATATAGAATCACGTCCTTTATGGAAACCGATGCATTTACAGCCCGTATTTTCACAGGCTCCATACTACGGAACAAATGTCGCTGAAAAATTGTTTGATGATGGCTTATGTTTACCTTCAGGATCTAATCTTTCAGATGATGACAGGACAAGAATTAAAATAAAAATCAATCAGGTATTTTCAAAATGAAAACTTGGTTAAATAAAATTTAATATATATTACAACTGCTTGCTTTTCATTAAGTAAGCAATTGTAATTTTAAACTGAAATGTTTTAAACTAAAACTTCAAATTTACAGTCAGTATTCTTTCCTTATCTTTGCAAATCAATAAAGGACAAGTGAAAAAATACCCATGGTGGAAAGCTTTGATGGACTACGGAATAAGTTTCGTAGCAATAATTGTTTTACTGCCCTTCTTTATTATTTCGATCATAATTACATCCTTCGATACAGGTTTTCCGGGCATTTTCAGGCAAAAGCGAATCGGAAGACAAGGTAAAGCCTTTACCATTTATAAATTGAGGACTTACCACCCTGTCAATGCCTCAAAGTCTCACATTGGAAAATGGCTCAGGAAAACGAAGTTAGATGAGCTTCCACAGCTTTTTAACGTTTTGAAAGGCGACATGTCATTAGTCGGACCGAGACCAGATATTCCGGGATACTATGATCAACTGAAAGGGGAAGATCGTTTAGTTTTACTTTTAAAACCGGGATTAACAAGCGAAGCAGGAATTAAATTTCGAAATGAGGAAGAACTTTTAAATAATCAGGAAAATGCTCTACAATATAATGATGAAATTCTCTTTCCAGAAAAGGTTAAAATGAATCTGGATTATTATCATAAGCTTTCTTTCAAAAAAGATGCACGAATTTTGCTTAAGACCTTTTCGGTTTTAAGAAAATAAGACCGTCCGAAATATATGAAGTATACCATGAAGTTGTTTTCTAAAATGACGCTTTTTATAGCCACCTCTTTCTTCCTGAAAGTAAATGCTCAGACAGAGATAAAAGTAAACGCCCCTTTTCTGCCCTTAGGAATGATCAATCTCGGAGTGGAGAAAGCTTTAAATAAAAATTTTTCTCTGCAGGCGGAAGGGTTTATATCGCCTTGGAAATCCTTTGCTGGAAAGAACCTTCAGATCTATATGGGAACATTGGAAGGAAGATATTATTTTAAAGAAGTGATGAAAGGTTGGTACTTAGGTGCATATGGAAGTATTGCAGCCTATAATCTTCAGAAATGGAATTATTTTGACGCAAAACCGGTCTTAAATGATGACGGGAGTCCTCAGCTTTTAGCAGACGGCACTGTGCGTGTAACAGAGAGATATCAAAAAGGTCTGGCTTTTATAGTAGGAATGAGCGGTGGCTATCACTTTACGATCAATGAAAAGTTGGGTTTGGATGTTTTTGCAGGAATTGGGATCAGCCAGTCTCTATACAGAGGATATCTTAAAGATAATAATGAACGCTACGACGGTGCGGAAAAGTGGAACAAAAGTGGTGAGATTATCCCGACCAGAGGTGGATTGATGTTGACTTACAGAATAGATTGATGTATTTTAGCATAATTATAGGTTATCTGATAAGGTTAACAGCATCATGATTATAGAATAATAATTAAAATAAAGAATAACGTCTGCCTTTTATAAAATATAGATATATTTGCAGAGTTTTATTAAACCTATAAAAAATTTTAATTTTCAAAATATAATCCTACAAATGGATCAAAAAAATAATAAAGAAACTAATTTTAAAGAACTTTTAAATCCTTATCTCAAAAACTGGAAATACTTTGTTGCAACAGTTTTCTTGATGCTTGTACTAGCTGTTTATTATATAAAATCAACTTCACCGGTTTATAAAGCTCAAACATCTGTACTCATTAAAGATGCGAAAAAAATGTCTGCAGCATCTGGAGATATTGGTGTTTTGCAAAGTATTGGCGGTTTAAGCGGAATGGGAACAAATAGTATCGAAAATGAAGTAGGCGTTTTTGAATCTAAGACAATTGTTTCAGATGTTGTGAAAGATCATAATTTTCAAACTCCTGTTTATGCAAAGCAGACATTTAATAATCTTGAATTATACGGAGAAACAAATCCATACATCATCAACGTTATTCAGGAAAAAAAAGATAGAGAATTACCTAAAAAACCTATATCTGTAAAAACAAAAGGCAATACTGTCATCTTGTCTTCTGATGAATGGAGTAAAGAAATAAAAGCTTCATTCAATACAAGTATCAGTTTGCCCTTTGCAATAATTATGATTCGTAAGAATCCTGATTATAAAATACAGCGTAAAATAGATTTATCTGATATTTATTTCAATTATGGAGATTTTGATAGTACAGTTAATGATTTTCAAGAAGCTTTAAAAGTCGATTTGCTAGATAAAGACGGAACAATTATAAGTCTTTCAGTAGATTTTGAAAATAAAGATAAGGCCAAAGATTTTCTTAATGGTTTGGTAAGACAATATAATGTTTATGCGATCAACGATAAAAATATTGAATCTAAGCGTACTAAAGATTTTATTGATAGAAGGATTATGCTTATTTCGAGAGAATTAGGAGATGTAGAAACTCAGAAAGCTGGTTTCAAATCTGGCAATAATATGGTTGATCTTCCTACGGAAGCAAGGCTTGGTCTCCAATTGAGAGAGCAAAGTAAAGCTCAACTTTTGGAATTGGATACACAATTGGAACTGACCAGAATATTGCAAAGTTCACTAAACAGAAAAGGAACAGGTGATATTCTTCCATTGAATATTGGTCTGGATAGTGAAACTGCTGGTAAGGCAATTCAGGAGTATAATGAACTTGTTTTGCAGAGAAATAAATATTTAGAGGAAGCCACTCCAGATAACCCCCTTGTGAAAACTGCGACTAAACAGATAGAAGAAATGAAATCTTCCTTAACGCAGTCTTTACAGAGAAATGCAACCAATTTAGAATTAGCTAAAAGAAAAGTAGAAACTCAACTTGGAGGCTCTGAGCAAACAATAGATAAAATTCCCAGTCAGGAAAAACTATTCAGAAATATTGAAAGGCAACAGCAGATTAAAGAAAATCTATATCTTTTACTTTTACAAAAAAGAGAAGAAGCAGCAATCAGTATGGAAATTACTGCTGAAAAAGCAAGAGTATTAGACAAAGCATTTATATTTAAAAAACCTGTGGCTCCGAGAAAAATGTTTACACTAGCTGTTTTTCTGTTTTTAGGTTTGGCTATACCATTTGCAATCATATATTTAAGACAACTCCTTCAGAGTAAAATTATTACGAGATCAGATCTCACACAGCTGACTGAGACTCCTGTAATTGCTGAGATTCCTAAGCTTAAAAATAAAGAGAATGCTCTTGTGGCATTTAACGATGTTTCTCCTATGGCAGAATCATTCAGAATATTTGTTACTAATTTAAGATTTCTCTTACCTGCAAAAGAAAACCCTCAAGTCATCATGGTTACTTCATCTGTAAAAGGTGAGGGGAAAACTTTTATCTCAACAAATTTATCAATCATTTTGGCTTCTTCGCGTAATAAAGTATTGGTAATTGGTGCAGACGTAAGAAACCCTCAATTACAACGTTATAATCCTTCCATGAAATCTGTAAAAGGTTTGACGGAATTTTTAAGCGGAGAAGAAATTTCGATTGATGAAATTATTCATCCAAGCGGATATAATGAAAACTGTGATTTTATTTATTCAGGTTCTATTCCTCCCAATCCGACAGATTTGCTGCAGAACGGTAGATTAGAAGAACTTTTATCGACTGTTAAGGAGCTAAACAAATACAAATATATTGTTTTGGATACTGCTCCTCTTTTATTGGTAACAGATTCATTCCTTATTTCTGATATGGCAGATGTAATAGTATACGTTACAAGATCTGAAGTTACAGAAAAAAGTTATTTGGAGTTTTTAAATAATTCTGTTAAGGATAATAAACTTAAAAATGTAGGAATTGTTTTAAACGAAGTCAAAGAATCTAATTTCGGCTACGGCAATAAGTACGGGTATGGCTATAATGCTGAAGAAAAAAAATGGTGGCAAAAATATTTTTAATTTTACGATTAATGTTTAATTAAAGTTCAATGAAAGTTGCTCTAATTTATACCAAATGATGTAATGAATTTTTCTTCAAAAAAATTAACAATTAATGCAGTTTCGGCAGTCGTTCAGGTTGTCTTTACTGCTTTATTATATTTTTTTCTGTATAAATATTTATTAAAATCCATTGGTGTAGAACAATTAGGAGTTTGGTCGCTAATATTATCATTTTCTTCGATTGCTAACTTGGCTAATATGGGGCTAACTTCAGGATTGGTAAAATTTGTTGCAGAGTATATACTAGAAGATGATAAAAGTAAACTAGGTAAACTTATTTTTACTTCAATTTTATCGATGTCCGTTTTATTTATATTTCTTAGTTTAGTTATCCTTTCCGGAGCACAATTTCTTTTAGGATATGTAATTGATAAAAAATTTTTAGATATTGCATTAGTAATACTCCCATATTCATTAGGCTCTTTGTGTATTAATGCAATAGGAGGCGTGTTTACGTCTGTATTAGAAGGCCATCAGAAAAATTACATCAGAAACTTTATATATATTCTATCTGGTATTGTAATGTATGTAGGGACTATTTTATTAACGCCATTATACCAGCTAAAAGGTGTTGCCATTGCACAAGTTTTACAATCGGGTTTTATTTTTATAGCAGCCATGATATTTACTATAAAAATTAATCCAAATAATAAAATCCGTCATTGGAAATGGAGTACACAATCTTTCAAAGAACTATTCAATTATGGCTATAAATTCCAATTGGTTTCTGTATGTCAAATGCTTTATGAACCTGCAACAAAGTTGCTACTGGGTAAATATGGAGGGCTTGCATTTCTTGGGCATTATGAGATGGCAAACAAAGTTGTGAGCCAGTTCAGAGCTTTGTTAACCAATGCAAATCAGGTTGTAGTTCCTGTTGTTGCAGAAAAAGCAAAATTAGAAGAAGCTTCTTTCATGCAAGCTTTTTATATAAAAATGAATCGTGTTTTGCTTTTATTTAATTTACCATTATCAACATCATTAATTATAGCCGCACCTTTAATTTCTTTATTATGGCTTGGTAGTTTTAATTTTGATTTTATTTTTTCTGTATTAATTCTTTCCGTGGCAACTTTTTTTAATGTGATGTGTGGTCCGGCTTACTTCAGTTCGATGGGGCAAGGTAGATTAAATATATTAGTATTAGTACATATAGGAATGGCTTTTGCAAATATAGTCATTGGGATAATTTTAGGACTTTATGCAGGTGGATATGGAATTATTATTGGATGGGCTATTTCTCTTGCAGGCGGTTCTTTGGTTCTGATTTTCAATTATAATAAAACACTGAAAATTAGTATACTCGACGTTTTTAAAAAAGAAGAATTTAAGTTAATAGTAGTTGGTTTGGGAATTATTATTTTTAATAATTTATTTTATCTATTCGTACCTATTGACAATAAACTTATTAAAATAGCCATTAGCTTATCTACACTTTTTCTATATTTACCTTTCATTTTAAAGAATGAAAACGTTAAAGAAACAATTTCATCCGTAAAAAGTAAAAAA
Source organism: Chryseobacterium sp. DT-167 (assembly GCF_058310155.1). Taxonomy (NCBI): domain Bacteria; kingdom Pseudomonadati; phylum Bacteroidota; class Flavobacteriia; order Flavobacteriales; family Weeksellaceae; genus Chryseobacterium; species Chryseobacterium sp. DT-167. The sequence continues at coordinate 62,160 of NZ_JBZEEQ010000005.1, forward strand.
TATGTTTGATAGATCATATTTACAAAATCCATTTCGAGAATATTTTAATTGGATAGTGACTAAAATAAAATACCAGTCTAAGTATAAATATCTTCGGGTTGGGTATATGTCAAAATTATTCAATACTACTTTCGGGAAATATAATTGGACTGGGAATAATGTACTAATGATAAATTCTTCTATAGGCGATTTTTCATATATATCTGATGGTTCAGTTATTAATGAAACAATTATGGGCAAGTTTTGTTCAATAGGTCCCAATGTCAGAACAGCACCAGGAAAACATCCAACGCATACTTTTGTTAGTACTCATCCTGCAATATATTCTAATCCAGACTGTTGTCTCAAAAATTTTCAAACCAAAGATCAGCATAATCCAACAAGAACTGTTGTGATAGGTAACGATGTTTGGCTTTGTGCCAATGCAGTGATTGCGGATGGAGTAAAAATTGGAGATGGAGCTATTATCGCTGCAAATGCAGTTGTAACAGCAGATGTTGAGCCTTATTCAATAATGGGTGGTATTCCTGCAAAATTTATCAGAAAAAGATTTAAAGATGAGCAGATAGATGTTTTGAATGAATCCAAATGGTGGGATAAAAGTATTAATTGGATTGATGAAAATGCTCAATTATTTTTGAATATAGAAGATTATTGTCATTTTCATAAAAAGTAAAACTATGACATTAATATATAATTTGATGTTGATTTTTAACAAAAAGTGGCATAGACTTAAGGCTGTTTTTTGGTATCGGTTCTTATTTAAAAAAATTGGAAAATATTGTGTTGTAATAAACCCATTAAAGATTACTCCACAATCAATTATTTTGGGTGACAGAGTTTTTATAGGAAATAATGCAAGAATAGAAGGCGTACAACAATATGAAGCTGAAAAATTTGATCCGAAAATTATTATTAATGATGGTGTAACTATTCAACAAAATATACATTTGACTTGTGCAGAATCTATAGAAATTGGTAAAAATACTGCAATTGCGGCCAATGTAACCATAACAGATATTCATCATCCTTATGATGATATTCATTTGCCAATAGAACAACAAAACATAACAACAAAACCTGTATATATAGGAGAAGGGTGTAAAATTTATAATAATGTTGTTATTATGCAAGGAGCAAAAATTGGAAAACATTGTACAATAGGGGCTAATAGTGTAGTTTCCGGATATTTTGACGATTATTGTGTCATCGTTGGTGTGCCAGCGAAAATTGTTAAAAAGTACAATTCAGAAACTAAAATTTGGGAGAAAATATAAATAATGAACTTGTTTAAAGTAAATTTCTAAGCACAAAAGCCACAAAGATTTAAGAAAATAAATGAGGTTTTAAAGTTTAAAAAGGCAGTTTCTTTTTAAACTTTAAAGAGAAACCTATAAAACTCAAATAACTTTTGCGCCTTTTGTGGTTAAAAAAAATGAATTGTATTTTACCTTAAACAAGTTCTATATAAAGAAAATTAACAAAAATGAAAGAAATCAGAAAAAACTGCCCCGTATGTGGCGACGATCATATTGCTTTTTACACAAATACATACGATAAACATTATGGGCACACAGAAAAAAATTATGATGTTTATTCTTGCACAAAATGTAAATTGCTTTTTCTGAATCCGATGATTGATGACAGCGAATTATTTGCACTATATCCAGAAGATTATTATGATACAAGCATGCAAACAGCAAATGATATTATAAAAAAAAGTAAACCAAATTTTCTTAAGGATTTTTTAATAGGAGCAAAAGCAAAAGATTTGAAATTATCTTTTGCTGGGAAGAAAGTGCTAGATTTGGGTGTAGGAGATTGCGAACAACTTTATGTCCTACACAAGCAAGGTGCCGAAGCGTATGGAACGGAAATTCGAGAATCAGCCTGCATAATCGGCGAAAAGCTTGGTCTAAAAGTATCGAAAGGCACCTTGTTTGAAGCAAATTACCAATCAGATTTTTTTGATTATATAAGAAGTAATCATTCTTTTGAACACATTACCGAACCTCACGAATTGTTAAAAGAAATCAATAGAATTTTAAAAGAAAAAGGGAAGCTTTTTATTGGCGTGCCAAACACAAAAAGTTGGACATTTCGTTTGTTTGGAAAAAATTGGTATTATTTGGGTGTTCCTTTCCATCCATTTTCCTATAACCCAGACAATCTTATCCAATTATGCGAACAATATGGATTCAAAATGGAAAAGATCGACTACAATGCTAATTATTCCAGTTTTGTTAGCGGTATTCAGATTTTGCTTAATTTAAAAAACAAGAAAAAAAGTAGTGATGGATGGTTTCATAGCAAATATAATAGAATCATCTTCCATCAAATAGCTCGATTAAGCAATTTATTCAAACGAGGTGACTGTATGGAAATTACTTTTGTCAAAACAAAGACAGTGTCTAGATGAAAAATATATTGATTACTGGTGGCGCAGGTTTTATAGGCTCAAATATCGCCTTGAAACTTATTGATAAAGGACTGAATGTAACCGTTTTGGATAATCTGTCACCACAAATTCATGGAGACAATCCAGAAATCACCTCACCACTTTACAGAAGTATCATCAATAAAGTTAATTTTATTAATGGCTCTGTAACATCCAAAGAAAAATGGGCTGAAGCTATTGATGAACAAGACGCAATTATACATCTAGCCGCTGAAACAGGAACAGGACAATCAATGTACGAAATCCAAAAATATATTGATGTAAATATTGGAGGAACGGCAATAATGCTGGATTTTTTAACAAATAACACTCATCAGATAAAAAAAGTCATTATTGCATCATCCAGAGCTATTTACGGTGAAGGAAAGTATAAATGTGAGGAACATGGCATTGTTTATCCTACAGAAAGGGAAGATAAAGATATGGAAGTTGGAGATTTTTCGTGTAAGTGTCCTACTTGTAATAAGAATGTAGAATTACTTCCAACTTCCGAGGATAGCAAAATTCATCCGACTTCGGTATATGGTATTACTAAGCAAAATCAAGAGCAAATGGTTTTAACTGTTTGTAAATCATTAAACATTGGAGCAGTAGCTTACAGATACCAAAATGTATATGGTCCCGGACAATCATTATCCAATCCTTATACAGGAATATTATCAATATTTTCCACTCGTATTAAAAATGGGAATGATATTAATGTTTTTGAAGATGGAAAAGAAACCAGAGATTTTGTTTACATAGAAGATGTTGCAGATGCCACGATTTTAGGATTGGAAAAAGATGATGCTAATGGTCAGGTTTATAATGTGGGAACGGGCGTTGCGACAGATGTAATCACAGTTGCCCATACTTTGTCAAAATTCTATAACCGCAAAACACCCATCCAAATCTCGGGAAATTATAGATTAGGCGATATCAGACACAACTTTGCAGATATTTCTAAAATAAAATTACAGCTAGGTTTTGAGTCTCAATGGAGTTTCGAAAAAGGAATTGAAACTTTTACAAACTGGGTCAATGAGCAAGACATTCCTGAGGATAAGTATGAAGCATCTATCCAGGAAATGAAAAATAAAGGACTGTACAAATGAGTAGAAAAATTGGTATAGTCACCGTTTTATACAATAGTGAAACTGTTCTCGAAGAATTTTTCAGAACTTTGAATAATCAGACATACAAGAATTTTACATTATATGTTGTGGATAATTTGTCGCCTGATAGTTCTTTGGAATTAAGCCAAAAATTAGCTTCGCAATATCAGTTTGAAACCGTAATTATTGCAAATGATGCAAATTATGGTGTTGCAAAAGGTAATAATATCGGGATTAGAAGAGCAATGATGGATCAATGTGATTTGGTTTTGTTGTCTAATAATGATATCGCTTTAGAAGATGACTCTATCGAAAAGCTTTTGAAAGGTTTGGATCAACATAACGCAGATATGGCGGTTCCCAAAATCTATTTTTATGGGACCAACAAAATATGGTGCGCAGGTGGCGGTTATAAAAAACGCAATGGTCTCACGATACATTATGGACAGGAAGAAGAAGACAATGGGCAGTTTGATAAAGATCAGGATGTGACCTATTCTCCCACTTGTTTTATGCTGATCAAAAAAGAAATTTTTGACAGTGTAGGATTGATGGATGAGAACTATTTTGTCTATTATGATGATACAGACTTTGTTCACAGAGCTATCCATAAAAATAAGAAACTATGGTATATCAATGAGTCGCTTATCCATCATAACGAATCTAATTCTACGGAAAAAATGAGTGATTTTTATGTTAAGTTTTTGTGGCGGAATTTGGTCTATTTTTCATTGAAGAATTATAGTTTTTTCTATGCTCGATATGTTGTGTTATATAATTTTTTGTATATTTTAATCATATTATATTTTAAATATCCAAGTAATCAGTGGCGCCTTGCTTTGAAATCTTATAAAGAGGGATTGGATTTGTATATGAACAGTAAGCCCGCGTACGGATAATTTATAAACGAATCTATTGGAGGACACTCAAAATCAATTTGAAAGAAAGATTTTTTAGTTGATTTCATTAAAAAATAAATCAATAATATACAATAATTTATGCAGCCGACTTTTAGTACAACGTATTCTTATCCATATATTATTCTTTTCTTGATATTTTTTGTTCTTTTTCTCTGGGAAAATAAAATGAGAAAGAAAGATGAGGATATTAAGATGGTCAGATACTTATGTATGCTAGTCTTTTTTGTTTTCTTTGGATTTAGAGGTTATTTGGATACAGATTTTACAGTATATCATCCACTTTATGAAATGGCTCCAACCATAGATGATGCTAATGGAATTGCGAAGTTTTTCTCAAAGATCAATGAGGATGTTTTATTGAAAATTGAACCAGGTTTCAAAGTAATTTTAGTCTTGTTAAAAAGTATCAATGAGGACTATTTAACACTCCAGATTTTCTCTTCATTTGTAAACGTTCTTTTTCTCAATTTTTTTTTCAAGAAATATTCTCCTCAGTATGTTTTAGGTTTTATTATGTACTTAATTTTTTCTGGATTAATTATAGAAATCAATTTGTTACGAAACTCCAAATCCATATTTCTTTTTATCTATTCTCTTCAATTTATCAAAGAAAGAAATGCTGCAAAATTTTTTATATGTAATGGAATTGGGATTTTATTTCATTCATCAGCAATTTTCTTTTTTCCAGTGTATTTCTTTTTGCATAAAAAAATTCCAATGCCTTTTGTATGGGGTACATTTCTATTAGGTAATATTCTATTTTTGGGACAGATCAAATACATAACCCCAATTGTAATTGCTGTAGGAGATTTTTTTGGTGGAGCATATGCATTACTGGCAGAAGGCTATTCTAACAATAAGCTATACAACAGTAGTTATAGTATTTCTGTTGGTTATCTAGAAAAGGTATTCACTTTTATCATTTTATATCAATTCTATAAAAAAATTGGTGAAAAGATAAAGGACGAAAATACACTTAATATTTTTTATAATTCATTTTTTCTTTATGCCGTCAGTTATTTCTTTTTGTCAGAATATTCTGTTTTTATAGACAGGATCACAACCTTGTTTGTTTTTTCCTATTGGATATTGTATGCTTATTTATATGAAACTCTAAAACAAGAGTTGAAGGTTGTGTTTACGGTAGTGTTATTGTTTTTTGGGATTTACAAAATGGTGTATTCCAATAATAATATATTAAGGAATTACGAAAATATTTTGTGGGATAAACCAACTATTACCAAAGCGTATTTCATTTTTAATAAGCATGTGGACAAAGTACTTGACCCTAAAAAGAAATAATAAACATGAAAATTGCCTTTTTATCTACATTTGCTTTGGATGCCAATATATCTCTAATAAATGCACTGAAACATAACAGTGATGTTTATTTTTTTACGGAAGCATTATACGAAATATTTAATTTTCTTGATAAAAAAAAATTAACGAAGACCATATCCAAAGGAACAGAGGTCGATCAACTAGAACGTTTTCGAGATTTGATTGATCTTGACAAAACTTTTGTAATCAAAGGAACTCGGAATTCCAATGTTATCAAAAAGCTATATATATCTTACCAAATCCATCAATACCTAAAAAAAATCAACCCAGATGTTATCATCATCGATAACAATATGCTCACTTATTTTGTTTCTACAATAGCCCTAAGAAAAAAAATGTTGTTAGTAGTACACGATCCTTTTTTGCACTCTGGAGAAAATTTGTTCATAGACAGAGTTTTGAGAAAAATACATTTTAGCTTGATTCGACAAAAAATGCTTTTAAATGAAAATCAAAAAAAAGAATTTATAGCACATTATAATTATAATTCAAAAGATATTCATACTTCTTTTCTGAGTGTATACGATTTTCTGAATTATTTCAAAACGAAAGAATTTGTTGTTTCTGATAATTTTAACATCTTGTTTTTTGGTCGTATATCTCCTTATAAAGGAATCAAATTCTTGCTAGATGCTTTTGTAGAAATTCTGTCAACCAAAAAATATCCAAATATTACTTTGACAATTGCAGGTAGTGGAAATTTTGATTTTGAACATTACAGACAATATCCAGAAATTAAAATTCTGAATGAGTATATTTATCCGGAAAATCTTGCCAATCTTATTTTCAATTCTTCTGTAGTTGTTTGCCCATATATCGATGCAACACAAAGTGGGGTGGTGATGTCAGCCTACGCCTTCAAAAAACCTGTCATTGCAACCAATGTCGGTGGTTTGCCAGAAATGGTTAAAGATAAATTGACTGGGATTATCATTGATCCCAAAAACCCAGAAGCAATCAAGGATGCCATACTGGAACTGTATAATAACAGTAATTTATTAGAAAAAATGTCTCAGAATATTGAAAAATTGTATTTTTCGGGAGAAAAAAATTGGGCAAGCTCTGCTGATCGATTTGTAGAAGCACTTGAAAACATAATTTCCTAAAAGCATTTTAGATTTATGAAAAATCCTTTAATAACTATAATTATACCTATTTATAAAGTAGAGCAATATTTGGAAAAATGTGTAGATAGTGTAATCAATCAAGAGTATCCAAATTTGGAAATTTTTTTAGTAGATGATGGTTCTCCAGATAAATGCGGTGATATATGTGAATCTTATGCAAAAAAAGATTCTAGAATCAAAGTGATTCATAAAAAAAATGGAGGTCTTTCTGATGCTAGAAACGTAGCAATAGATATGGCATTAGGAGAATATATTACATTTGTTGACAGTGATGATTATGTTAGAGACGATTATGTTTCTACTTTGTATGGACTAATAAAAAAAAATGACTGTAAAATATCTGTATCTGGTTATATAAGATTTGGAGAAGATGATGAATTAAAAGATAGTAATAAGGTCATAAAAGAATATGTTTTTTCTCCAGACAACGCTATTAAAGAAATGTTTTATCAACAAAAATTTGATACCAGTGCCTGGGCAAAATTGTATCATAGATCTTTATTTTCAGATGGATTACGTTATCCGGTAGGACTATTATTTGAAGATTTACCAACCACATATAAGCTTTTTCAAAAAAGTGATAAAGTTGCTTTTTCCACTAAAGAAACTTATTTTTATTTAAGAAGATCCACTAGTATAGAAGGGTCTCCATTTAGTCAAAAAAAAATCGATAGTACTATTAAAATAATAAATCAACTAGAATCTGATTTTAATAACGCTCCTCAATTTAAGAAAGCTCTAAGTTCAAGAATTTTAAATTTTAGTTTTCACATTTTACTTTCAATGCCATTCGATAATGAAAATCGGTTATTTTTAATTAATAAAATAAATTCTTATAGGTCAACTGTAATAAAGGACAAAGAAGCGCAAATGAGATCAAGAATTACTTGCCTACTTTCGTATTTCGGAATTAATAATATAACTAGGGTATTAAAAAAAATAAATTATTAATTATGATTTTACTTAAATTATATTTTCATTTGAATGCTTATTTTTATTTATTTTTATACAAAATAATATATGGCAAATCATTTCAATTTGGAAAAAAAGTTACTTTTAGAAAAGGATTTACACTCATGATAGGAGGTAGAGAAGGGAAAGTTATTATTTCAGATGGTGTATTTTTTAATAACTATTGTTCTGTTTGCTCTATCAATAAAATAGAAATAGGAAAGAATACAATTTTTGGAGAAAATGTGAAAATTTATGATCACAATCATAATTATAAAAGTCCTGCTGTTCTCATTAAAAACCAAGGTTATAACTCAAAACCAATTATAATTGGAGAAAACTGTTGGGTAGGATCCAATGTTATGATTTTAAAAGGTGTCAAAATCGGAGATAATTCTGTTATCGGAGCTGGATGTGTAGTTTTTAAAGATGTGAAGCCAGGTTCTGTCATTGTTAATCAGCAAAGCCTCATAAATATAAAAATTTTGAATAATATATAAATCAATCAAATTTTTTTAAAACAATGATTTTAAGACTTTCAAACAAAAAGCTTTTTGTTTTTATTATCTTTTTTTTGATGTTTTTTTCTGTCAAAAGTCAGATAATCAAAGACTCATTAAAAGTCGAAGTTGATTTTAACAAAAAACTTGGAAATGTAAAGTCTATGTCTGGGTTTTTACATTACGATAATATCAGACTTCTTGAAAAAAATATAAAAGAACTCAGACCAAAATATTGGCGTACAGGTATTCGCTGGTCTGAAAAATCTCCGGATGACATAGCATACCTCCAGAGTTTTGGTATAACTCCAATCTTGGTAATCTCGGATTTGTACGGCTATCCCGGAATAAAAAATAATAAAAATTGGCCGCATCCGCTACGAACAGATAATTTGAAAAATATAATTACAGAAGTATATAATAAATTTAAAAATACTGTTATCTATGATATTTGGAATGAACCTTTTCATCAGGCAGGATTCGGAGATTTTGATCCAGATGAGTATTACCAGATATTTAAGAAGGCTCATGATATTATAAGAGCACTTCCTGGAGGAGATAAAGCCTTGATTACAGGTCCATCATTTGATAAATATGATGAAAAAGAGATGGAAGATTTCTTGAGATTCTGCAATGGTAATAAAATAAGAGTTGATATTCTTAGTTGGCACGAGCTAAGAGATGGCGAATATTCGCAAAGCTTTACAGACGATGTACAGAAACTTAAGCATAATATTATTCCTAAATATCCGAATGTCAAAATAAAAAGTATAATATTGAATGAAATTATCAATCAATATGCACAGTTTTCTCCTTCGAAAGTACTGAGTGTCCTAAATATGCTAGAATATAATAATATTGACGGGGCGTGTAAAGCTTGTTGGGCAGAAAGTGACGGTGTCTTCAATTGTAACAATTCTATAAATGGTCTGCTAACAAATAAGCAAGAAAAGAGATCTGTCTGGTGGGCTTATTACTTATATAATAAAAGTACAAATAACAGAGTTGGGAGTATAAGTAATTCATTTAGTATATCATCCTTTGCTTCTTATGATAAAAATGGAGAATACCTTATTATTAATAATAATAGCGGACAAAAAATACAAAATGTCAAAATTGTCTTAAAAAATTTGATCAAGATTTATAAAAATAAAAAAAGATTGAGATTTGATGTTTTTGTTTTACCTGATACTGGGGAAAAGCCATTAGAAAATTTAGTTTTTGAAAAAAATGGTAATATAATTGTTAATAAAAAAAATTCTATGATCGAACTGAAAAATTTGAATCCGAAAACAGTATATTACATCTCTATAACGAATGGTATAATATCTCAAGTTGAAAAATAATAACTGATAAATGAAAATTGCTGTAATACACGATTGGCTCGATAAATATGGAGGAGCAGAAAGAGTTGTAAACTCCTTGGATAGCTATATAAAGTTCGATTATTATTTTGCATATGCAGATATTATGACAGATGGAGATAAGATTAAAATGTTTAATGGTAAAATTCCGAATGTTTTTTCGAGTCGTTTATTGAAAATTTTAGGAAAGAATTTTCGTTATGCATTACCTTTTTTTCCAATAATTAGTAAACTATTTAATAAGCAGCAAAGTAAGTTTAATTCAATTGATTTGGTTATCAGTTCTTCTTGGTGCTTAGCAAAGGGTTTTAGAATTAATAATGAAAAGCATATTTGCTATATGCAGGCAAGAAATTTCAAATATGTTTGGGACGAATATGATAATTATTTTAAAGGAGTTCTTGGGATATTGTGTTTGCCTCTTAGAAAATATCTTCAATCTTTTGATAAAAGTATGGCACAAAATCCAGAACATATAATAGCAAATTCAGAGTATGTTCAAAATTGGATAGAAAAAAATTATAATAGAAAATCAATTGTCATCTATCCACCTGTTTCTATTGATAAGTTTAGTTTACGTACAATAAGAATACAAGATTCAGATTATTATGTTACTGTTGGTAGATTAGTTCAATATAAAAGGTTTGATTTACTAATAAAAGCTTTTATTAATTTAAATAAAAAATTAATTATTATTGGAGATGGTTCTGAAAAAATAAAATTGGAAAAACTGGCAAAAAATCACAGTAATATTATTTTTAAAGGTTTTTTAAACTCTTATGAAATTAATAAATATATAAAAGAAGCAAAAGCTTTTGTTTTTTCATCTCTAGAAGATTTTGGAATAGCGCCAGTAGAGGCACAAGCTTGTGGTACGCCTGTAATAGCATATGGAAAAGGTGGCGTTCTGGAAACTGTTGTAGATGGAGAAACAGGCATTTTTTTCCATAACCAAAATGTTAAAGATATAGAAGATGCTGTGGTTGCTTTTGAAAAAAGAATCTTGCATTTCAATCCGGTAACAATTCGGGAAAATTCTAAGAAATTTAGTCAGGATGTTTTTAAAATTAATTTTAGATCTTTTTTAGAAAAAGAAAATATTGCGTTCTTTTAAATTAACTAAAAAAAGCGAACATCCACAGTCTGTCATAATTTGTAATTTTAGCTTTCCGATATTAAGTGATATTGAACATTTTAAAGCAAACACCTTTACAAAGCTTTAAAACGCTCATTAGTTTAGAAAATCAGAACTTATAAGATATAAACAGATGTTATGACCACTAGCGGATTATTAAAAAAAAATTATTGAAACTTATATTTATGAAAATAAAGCAAACACCACTTAAAGATTGTTACATCATAGAACCCACTATCTTTGAAGACGATAGAGGCTATTTTTACGAAAAATTTAATGAGCAGAAATTTCAAGAATTGACAGAAATGAATGGACATTTTGTTCAGGACAATATTTCTAAATCAAGCTATGGTGTTCTTAGAGGATTGCATTTGCAAAAGGGAGAACATGCACAGGCTAAACTTGTTTCTTGTTTGGAAGGAAAAGTTCTTGATGTTGCAGTAGATCTAAGGGAAGATTCGCCAAGTTTTGGAAAGTGGTTTTCTATTGAACTTACAGAAGAAAATAAATTGCAATTGTACATTCCAAGAGGTTTTGGACATGGATTTTCTGTACTAAGCAAAACAGCTGTATTTTCATATAAATGTGATAATTTCTATAATAAAAAATCGGAAGGCGGTGTTCTGTGGAATGATGCAGAACTAAATATAGATTGGCGACTTCCTTTGGAAGATGTTTTACTTTCTGATAAAGACAAAATTCAACCGGAATTTTCTTTGAAAAATTTTTAATATTTTAGGGATTTTAAAAAGTCTTTAATTCAATAACTACTGAGACATAGTATTTTTAGGATTAAAAACTATAATTGCCGGATTTTATGCTAGCTTATTTTTTAAAACATTTACCCAAAATTTTTCTGATAGGTGATTATATCATTATCAATCTTTTTTTTGTCGTGGGAAAGTTATATTTTTTCGAATTTAACGACACAGATTTTCTACAGAATTATAGAGCACATTTTTTTCTTCTTAATATTTCTTGGTTAGTTATTACAGTCATAACAAAGCCCTATAGAAGTTTGAAAATGAAAGAATCGTCACTACACTTTAATGCATTGACGAAATCTTTTATACTATTAATTCTAATCTCACTAATTTATTTAAATTTGGTGTTTTCTGTGAAAATCGACTACAGAAATATGATACTTTATTTTCTTTTAGTTGGTTTTTTTATGACATTTACAAGATTCCTTCTTTTCTTATATCGTAAAAAAAACAGGGTCAAATTAGGACGAAAATCTATTTCTTTTAATACGGTACTTGTAGGTGAAAATCATATTTCAACTTCATTATTGTCAAATAATAATCTGAGAAGGTCTATTGGAATCAGAGGAACTTATACACCCAATAATACAGAAATAAAAAACAAATATTTAGGTGGTATTGATCAGTTATTTGAAGATTTAGAAAAAACCAAAATTAGCAGCATCATTTTTTGCGATGATAATATTGATGTTGAATTATATAAACAAATTGTTGATGTTGCTGAACACAAAATGATTAGGATTTATATGGTTCCTAATTTTAAATATATAAATCTTGGACCCAATTATTTAGACGTAATTCATGAAATTCCTTTTCTTAAATTATTAAGAGAGCCATTATCTAATCCTAAAAAACAAATTTTGAAACGTGCATTCGATATTTGTTTTTCACTTTTTGTAATGATATTTATTTTATCATGGCTGATTCCGATAGTAGCACTTATAATTAAATTAGAAAGTGGGACATCAGTATTTTTTATGCAGAAACGATCGGGTCTTAACAATGAAACATTTCAGTGTATAAAATTCAGAAGTATGGCTGTTAATAAAAGCGCTGATCTAAAAATTACTACGAAAAACGATCCGAGAGTAACAAAGTTTGGTGCATTTATGAGAAAAACAAGTATCGACGAATTGCCTCAATTTATTAATGTTTTTCTGGGAGATATGTCAATAGTTGGTCCGAGACCACATATGATTTCACAAACAGAAATGTATTCTAAAATCACGAAAAAATATATGACAAGACATATCGTGAAACCCGGAATTACAGGATGGGCACAAGTGATGGGATCCAGAGGCGAAATCTTTACCCATAATGATATGGAAAAAAGAGTGGAAAAAGATATTTGGTATATCCAGAACTGGTCTTTTTTCTTAGATCTTAAAATTATATTTCTTACACTCTATAATATCGTAAAAGGAGACGAGCAGGCTTATTAAATTTCATTTAAGTATACATACTCAATATTTTTAAAACATTTTTAAAAAATTAAATCATAACCACTTATTTATAAGTGGTTTTTATAGGTCTATGATACAGAGTTATATTTTGTATCTTTGCACACTCAAAATAGAAAGATGCGTACAAAATCTGTAGGAAAGAAAAAAATAAATATTGTAACGCTTGGTTGTTCCAAGAACGTTTACGATTCAGAAGTTTTGATGAGTCAGCTTAAAGCCAATGGTAAAGAGGTGGTGCATGAAGACAGAGGAGATATTGTGGTAATCAATACCTGCGGATTTATTGATAACGCAAAAGAAGAATCGATCAATACCATTCTTGAGTATGTTGACGCAAAAAACAGAGGTGAAGTTGAGAAAGTTTTTGTTACGGGTTGTCTTTCTGAGAGATACAAGCCAGATTTGATCAAAGAAATTCCGGATGTTGATCAGTATTTCGGAACGAGGGATCTGCCGATCTTGCTAAAACATTTAGGGGCGGATTATAAACATGAATTGGTAGGGGAAAGATTGACTACTACTCCAAAGCATTATGCTTATCTGAAAATTTCGGAAGGTTGCGACAGACCTTGTTCGTTTTGTGCGATTCCTTTGATGAGGGGTGGTCACGTTTCGACACCGATTGAGAAATTAGTGAAAGAGGCTCAAAAACTGGCAAAAGTTGGTGTGAAAGAATTGATCTTGATTGCTCAGGATCTGACCTATTACGGTTTAGATATATATAAGAAGAGAGCTTTAGGCGAACTTTTAAAAGAATTGGTAAAAGTAGAAGGAATCGAGTGGATTCGTCTACATTATGCTTTTCCAAGCGGTTTCCCGGAAGATGTTTTAGATATCATCAGAGAAGAGCCAAAAGTTTGTAATTATATAGATATTCCGCTTCAGCATATCAATTCAGACTTGTTGAAATCGATGAAACGTGGTACAACTCACGAAAAGACGAATGCTTTATTAGACAAATTCAGAGAGAAAGTTCCGGATATGGCTATAAGAACTACTTTAATTGTAGGTTATCCAGGAGAAACTGAAGAAAAATTCCAGGAACTTAAAGATTGGGTGAGAGAGCAGAAATTCGACAGATTGGGATGTTTCACTTATTCACATGAAGAAAATACCGGAGCTTACGTTTTAGAAGATGATATTCCGCAGGAAGTCAAAGAAGCAAGAGTAGAAGAGATCATGGAGTTGCAGTCACAGATTTCTTGGGAGAAAAATCAGACGAAGATTGGTGAAGTTTATAAATGTGTTTTCGACAGAAAAGAAGGAAATTACTTTGTGGGCAGAACAGAATATGATTCGCCCGACGTAGACAATACGGTTCTGGTAGCCGCAGATAATACTTACATTTCGATAGGCGAGTTTGCCAACGTGAAAATAACTTCCGCAGAGGAGTTTGATTTGTATGGCGAACTAGTTTAAGATAAAATGAAAACCAATGATTCTGTCATTGGTTTTTAAATATATTCAAAATATCCTGTTTTTTATTTTGGCATCAATTTGATAAAGTCCAAAAGCAGGTTAAGATTTTTTTAATGGCAGCTTTTCCGCCCTCCGTTCCCGCTTTTTTGCAAATTGCCAAAGCCTTATCCTTGCCGGAATTTGCAAAAAGAGCTCCACTCAGGTCGGGCTGCTGCAATTCGATGTTATAAAGAGTAAAAAATCATTAGGTAAAGCGTTAATGTAGATATTTACCAAATTCTTTCCTTCAGAAAATATTTAGATTAGGAGTACAGCCAAAATTAAAACGAATAATGTTTGTTGTTTTTCAATTTTTCATGATGCTTTTTATCAATAAGTAGTTGAATTTTTTGATTAATTACAAGCAGATTTTAGTAAAATCACAATTTTTTAATTGATTGATTTTCAAATATTTGAAAACTAAATCCGCCTCCAAGTGGGCTTAAAGCAGTTAAATCCGTTAACTTTTTGCTTATAATTTTAACGTTTTTTAACATAGCTACTTAAAACCCCTGATAATAGGCAGTTAGAATTAAATTTAAGATAATTTTAACTTTTATTTAATACTTGTTAACGTTTAAAATAGGTGAGTAAAAAGTTTCACTATACTTTTGCCCTGTCAAACAATAAAATAATTCAAAATGATGAAAAGATTCATTCTCGTAATCATAATGATGATTTCAACACTAGGTATTTATTCTTTCAAGAACAATGCCGAAGATGCGAAGAAAACAAGTTATGCGTCGTATTACCACGACAAGTTTAATGGTAAAAAAACAGCAAGCGGAGAAGTTTTTAGTAATTCTAAACTAACCGCAGCACACAGAACGCTTCCGTTTGGAACTGAAATTAAGGTAACCAATCTGAACAATGGAGAAGAGGTAATTGTAACGATTAATGATAGAGGGCCTTTTCATTCATCAAGAGCATTAGATATGTCTAAAGCTGCGTTCGATGAAATTGGGGGAATCAAAAAAGGTATTATCCCGGTAGAGTACGAAATTGTCGATTAAATTTAATACGATTCTTAAAATTAATAAAGCCAGCTAGATCAGCTGGCTTTAATGTTTTTAGAGGTCTACTTCAATCAATGCGGGGCAATGATCAGAATGTACCGCTTCCTTCAATATCACAGCTCGTGACAGTTTATCTTTCAAAGAATATGAAGCAAAATTATAATCCAGTCTCCATCCTTTATTATTAGCTCTCGAATTTTGTCTGTAACTCCACCAGGTATAATTATTGGGTTCGTTGTTGAAATATCTGAAGCTGTCTATCAATTCACACTCGTTAATGAAATTGGTCATCCATTCTCTTTCCATCGGTAAAAATCCCGAAGTATTTTTTAAACCAACCGGATTATGAATATCAATCGCTTCATGGCAAATATTGAAATCTCCGGAAATAATAAGATTCGGAATGTCTTTCTTTAAATTTTTAATGTATTCTAAAAAATCATGGCAGAACTGCATTTTAAATTCCAGCCTTTCAATATTGGAAGCAGACGGAACGTATACCGAAATCACAGAATAGCCGTCAAAATCTGCACGGATGATTCTTCCTTCATTGTCATAGCTTTCAATTCCGCAACCGTATTCTACATGATGAGGTTTTGTTTTAGAAGCAATTCCGACTCCGCTGTAGCCTTTTCTTATTGCTGAATGCCAATAACTGTGATAACCGATTTTTTCAAGACTTTCAATGTCTATTTGATCGTTTCCTGCTTTGCTTTCCTGAATGCAGATAATATCCGGATCGGCGGTTTTCAGCCAACCGAGAAAATCTTTCGTAAAAGCGGCTCTGATTCCGTTGACGTTGTAGGTGATTAATTTCATGATTCAAAAATATAAAAAATCGGGCGGAAAAAATCGAAGATTTTTTCCGCCCGAGCCCAAATAATAAACTATGAAAAAAACTATTTTGGTTCTAAAATACTTATCGGGATAATACACTCTTCAAGAGAAATTCCACCGTGTTGGTAAGTCTCTTTATAATAATTGACAAAGTGGTTATAATTTTTCGGATACGCTAAAAATGTATTGTTCTTGGCAAAAATATATTTTGAGCTTAAATTTCCTTTAGGTAAAAATATTTTTTCAGGATTCGTAACTGCCCAAACATCTTTTTCGTCATACGTCAGACTTTTTCCGGTCTTATAACGGATGTTGGTGGATGTTTCTCTGTCTCCCACAACACGACTCGGTTTTTTTACGTAAACGGTTCCGTGATCGGTAGTGATGACTAATTTATAGCCACTTTCAGCCGCCAATTTGATGATTTTAATTAAAGATGAGTTCTCAAACCAGTTCGATGTCAACGAACGGAAAGTTTTATCATCTCTGATCAACTGGTCAACAATATGATTGTCGGTTTTTGCATGAGATAGGATATCAATAAAGTTGTAAACGATAACCAAAAGGTCATTATTTTTATGCTGATTAAAATCTTCATAGATCTTTTTCTCAAAATCGGCATTCAAAACCTTCAGATATTTCATTGATTTAGAATTTAAACCAATTCTTTTCATTTGATCTTCTAAGAAATCACGCTCATATTCATTCTTATTTCCGTCTTCATTATCATTAAACCATTTATCAGGGAAACGTTTTTCAATTTCTGAAGGAAGCATTCCTGCGAAGAATGAATTTCTTGCATATTGAGTCGCAGTCGGAAGAATACTGTAATAATAATCTTCAGAAACTTTGTTGTAATATTTAGTAAATAATGGCTCAATTACTTTCCACTGATCATATCTCAAATTATCAACCATCAGCAAAAGAACTTTATCTTTTTCAACTTCAGGTTTTACTTTGTCTCGGAATAAAGTATGGCTCATAAGCGGTTTATCACTGCCATTCAACCAATCTTCGTAATTGTTTTCGATAAATTTTGCGAATTGGATATTAGCTTCTTCTTTTTGAGACTGCAGCAAATCTGCAAACTCATTATCTGCAACTTTGTCAAATTTCAATTCCCAGTTGACGATTTTTTTATAATATTCTGCCCATTCCTGATAAGTTTTCAGGTAAGAAAGCTCCATTGATAGGTTTCGGAATTCCTGTTGATATTGAAGTATTGTTTTCTGCTCTACAAGATTATCTTCCTGAAGGTTTTTCTTTAACGATAATAAAATTTGATTAGGATTTACAGGTTTCAGAATATAATCTGCAATCTGAGATCCGATCGCTTCTTCCATGATGTGTTCTTCTTCACTTTTTGTCACCATTACGATTTTCAGAGAGCTGTCTTTCTCTTTGATCATAGGAATAGCCTCAAGTCCCGAAATTCCGGGCATATTTTCGTCAATAAGTGTCAATGCAAATTTTTCTGAATCCATCAGTTCCAAAGCCTCATTCACATTGTTTACAGGAGTTACATGGTAGCCCTTTTTTTCTAAAAATACGATATGAGGTTTTAGTAAATCTATTTCATCATCGATCCATAATATTTTTTCTGACATAAAAGTATAATTTTTTCTACGGTTATTGTATCAAAACTGCGACCAAAAGCCTTTAACAAAAGCCAAATTGGCGGGTTTAAAAGTTAAATCTTAGTTAAAGAAATTCTGTCGCAATCATTTGTAATATGTGGTATGAAGATAGGCTAAAATCTTCAGGTTTTAAAGCATTATTAATAAAAATTCATTCGATTAAATTTTATGATTATCTCAGATTTGACATTAATACCTTAATTTTGCAATTATCACAGTATATTTCAATGCAAAACAAGCTTAAAATTATCAACGATCCTGTTCACGGTTTTATTAAAATTCCTCATGAGATTTTATTCGACGTCATAGAACACCCTTATTTCCAAAGATTGAGAAGGATTTCCCAGACCGGACTTTTGAATTTAATTTTTCCCGGTGCGACGCATACAAGATTCCATCATGCTTTAGGAGCAATGCATTTAATGTTTACGGCTTTAGAAACTTTAAAGCAGAAAGGAATTCAGATTTCTGAGGAGGAGGAAAAAGGGGCGATGTTGGCAATTTTGATGCACGACATCGGTCACGGTCCTTTTTCTCATGCATTGGAAAATATGTTGATGGATGATTGGCATCATGAGAATCTTTCTTTATTATTAATGAACAGATTAAATGATGAATTCAACGGTCAGTTGTCAATTGCAATCGAAATGTTTCAGGGGAAATACCACAGAAAGTTTTTTAACCAGCTGATCAGCTCACAATTGGATGTTGATCGATTAGATTATTTAAAAAGAGACAGTTTTTTCACTGGAGTTTCTGAAGGAAATGTAAATACTCAAAGAATTATTTCGATGATGAATGTCTGCGAAGATGAGTTGGTGATTGATGCAAAAGGTGTTTATTCGATTGAAAACTTCCTTACAGCGAGAATGTTTATGTATTGGCAGGTATATTATCACAAAACATCGGCTTTAGCAGAATTTATTTTGGTTAAAATTTTAGAAAGAGCAAAATATCTGGCTTCGCAGGGAGTAGATTTACCCGCAACAGAAAATTTAAAATACTTTCTGCATCGTGAAAAAAGTGCTGCAACCGATGAAGATGTAGAAAGATTTACCCAAATGGATGATAATGATATTATTCATGCGATGAAGTTGTGGCAAAAATCTGATGATTTTATTCTTTCTTATTGGTGTGAATGTGTCATTCAGCGAAACCTTCCCAGAACGATCATTTCTTCACAGCCTTTCGACCCGGAATTTGTAGAAGAAAAAGTAAAAGAGACCAATGCATTTTTTGGAATAAATAATGCTCACGAACTTGTACACGAGATTGAAAGAACACTTTTACCTTACAATACAGATAAGCAGCCTATTTATTTATTACAGAAAAGCGGTAAAATTTTAAGACTTGACGAGTCAGAAGATCAGCTTTTATCTGGACTGATTACCAACATAACAACACGTTATATCCTCACTTTTCCAAGAAAGTAAAAGCTTCGGATTTCTTAAAGAATATTAAAATCTATATTACTCAATCTAAAAAATGTTGGTGAATAATAGAATTTGTTATCTTTGCAGAATATGGAATTCACAGCTTCGCAAATTGCGAGTTTTATTGACGGAAAAATTATAGGCGATGACAATGCGCGTATAACAGGAGTTTCACCTATTGAAAGTGGGGAAACAGGGCATCTTTCTTTTATTGCCCAGGAACGTTTTTCTCATTATTTAGATACATCAGACTGTTCCGTTCTTATAGTTTCGGAAGATATTTTAACAAAGCAAAGCTATAATCAGACCATTATCGCTGTGAAAGATGCCTATCTTTCTTTTCAGGTGCTCATGAATCTGTATCAGGAAATGCAGGGAAGAAAGGAAGGGGTGGAAGACGGAGCTTCTATTCACGAAACCGCTGTGATAGGTGATAAAACCTATATCGGAGCATTCACTTATGTTTCCGAAAAAGCTAAAATCGGGGAGGGATCGCAGATTTATCCTCAGGTTTATATAGGAAAAGGGGTGAAGATTGGTAAAAACTGCAAGATTGACAGCGGCGCAAGAATATACGATTATTGCATTATAGGTGACAATTGTGTAATTCATTCCAATACAGTAATTGGCGGAGATGGTTTTGGGTTTCAGCCGACTGCTGAAGGTTTCAAAAAAATTCCTCAATTGGGTAATGTGATCATTGAAGATGATGTTGAAATCGGTTCAAACTGTAGCATCGACAGAGCTACAATTGGTTCTACAGTAATCGGTAAAGGAACAAAAATCGATAATTTGATTCAGATCGCACACAACGTAAAAATAGGTCAGAACAATGTGATTGCTTCACAAACCGGTATTGCGGGCTCCACAATTGTTGGCGACTGGAACCAGATCGGCGGACAGGTAGGAATCGTGGGACACATCAAAATAGGAAGTCAGGTGAAAATTCAGGCACAAAGTGGTGTAAATTCTCACGTGAATGATAAAGAAACAGTGTATGGTTCACCAGCAATCAGCTATAACGACTATCTAAGAAGTTACGTTCATTTCAGGAATCTTCCTGAGCTCGTAAAACGAATAAATAATCTTGAGAATAACTCAAAAGATCAGACTAATGAGTGATATGCAAAAAACACTTCAGGAAGAGGTTACTCTATCCGGAATTGGCCTTCATACTGGTAAAGAAGTAAAATTGACCATCAAACCTGCAAAAGAAAATACGGGTTTCATCTTTGTAAGAACAGATTTGGAGGGGCATCCCCAAGTTGAAGCAGACGTTAATTATGTGGTTGCGACAGAAAGAGGTACAACTCTTGAAAAGCTCGGCGTAAAAATCAATACCTGTGAACACCTTTTAGCAGCTTTGGTTGGTTGTGATATCGATAATGCCTATCTTGAGATGAATGCTTCAGAACCTCCGATTTTAGATGGTTCTTCTAAATTTTTCGTAGAAGCTATCGAAAGTGTAGGAATTGTAGAGCAAAAAACAGCCAGAGAATATTTGGTGGTAAAAGAAGTTTTAAGCTACAGCGATCCTGCAACCGGTTCGGAAATTACAATTATCCCTTCAGATAATTACGAAATTACTACAATGGTAGATTTTGGGACTAAAGTTTTAGGTACTCAGAATGCGACACTTAAAAATATTTCAGAGTTTAAAGAAGAGATTTCTTCTGCAAGAACATTCAGCTTTTTGCATGAATTGGAAATGCTTCTTGATCACGGTCTGATCAAAGGGGGAGATATCTCCAATGCAATTGTTTACGTAGACAAAGATCTAACTGCTGAAACCACAGAAAAATTAAAGAAAGCTTTTGGAAAAGATCACGTTGCGATCAGACCAAACGGTATTCTTGATAATTTGACTTTAAACTATCCAAACGAAGCTGCAAGACACAAATTATTAGATGTAATCGGTGATTTGGCATTATGCGGAGTTAAAATTAAAGGTAAAATTATTGCCAACAAGCCTGGACATTTTGTAAATACTCAGTTTGCTAAAAAGCTGAACCGACAGTGGAAATTACAGAAAAAGAAAAACGTTCCAGATTTTGATTTAAATAAAGAACCTGTTTTTGATATCAACGGAATTATGAGACTAATGCCTCACAGACCACCGTTTTTATTAATCGACAAGATTTTAGAATTGTCAGATTCTCACGTGGTAGGTTTAAAGAATGTGACAATGAATGAGCCTTTCTTTGTTGGTCACTTTCCAAAAGAGCCGGTAATGCCGGGAGTTTTACAGGTAGAAGCTTTGGCACAGACAGGCGGTATTTTGGTTTTAGCGAGTGTGCCGGATCCTGAAAATTATTCTACCTATTTCATCAAGATGGATAAAGTAAAATTCAAGAGAAAAGTCGTTCCTGGTGATACGATGATTTTCAAAATTGAATTGATTGAACCTATCAGAAGAGGTATTGTGCATATGCAGGGTTACGGATATGTTGGTGATACAATAGCAGTAGAAGCTGAGCTTATGGCTCAGGTTGCAAAAAATAAAGTTGAGTAAATGATTCATCAATTAGCCGCCGTTGATAAACGTGCAAAAATCAGTAAAAATGTAATTGTAGAACCATTTACTACCATTGCAGGTGATGTAGAAATAGGTGAAGGTACCTGGATCGGTTCAAATGTTACCATAATGGATGGTGCGAGAATCGGAAAAAACTGCAGGATTTTTCCCGGAACTGTAATTTCTGCCATCCCACAGGATCTGAAATTTGATGGTGAAGATACGCAGACAATCATTGGTGATGAGACAACAATCAGAGAATGTGTGACTGTAAACAGGGGAACAAAAGCTTTGGGCTATACTAAAATTGGCAACAACTGTTTGATTATGGCAACTTCTCACATTGCTCACGATTGCATTATTGGTGATCACGTAATCATTGTTAACGGATGTGGTATTGCCGGTCATGTTGAAATCGGAGATTTTACCGTAATGGGAGGCTTAAGTGCTGTTCACCAGTTTGGGAAAATTGGGAAGCACGTGATGATTTCAGGAGGTACCCTGGTAAGAAAAGATATTCCACCTTATGTAAAAGTTGCGCGGGAACCGATGTCTTACGCAGGGATCAATTCTGTAGGTTTAAGAAGAAGAGGTTTTACCAACGATAAAATATTTGAAATTCAGAAAATCTACAGAGCAATCTTTCAGATGAAAATGAATGTTTCTCAGGCAGTTTCTCACATAGAAAAAGAGATGCTTCCGACTGCTGAAAGAGATGAAATTTTACAGTTTATCCAGAATTCTCCTAGAGGTATTGTAAAAGGATACGGAACTGGGAAAGAATAATTTAAATTTAATATGATGAAAAATTCAGTTTTAATCTTTACAGTATTATCTACTTTTGTCTTTGCACAACAGAAAAAAAATATGTCTTTGAATGTGAAAGATTCTCTGGCAGTTAAAAATGTGAATTCTATTCTGAATTATTCAAAAAAGTCATTTTCAAATCTGAATTCAGATCTGCATAATTCTTCAGAAGTCAATAAAAATCTTGATCAGCTTTTAATCAATAATATCAATTTTAATTCTATTATTAATAATCGTTCTGTAAGTTCAGTAGATGCAGGTACTTTTTACAGACCAAGAATTGATGCGGTTGATCTAGTCGGAAGGCAGCTACTGAATATTCAGATTTACAAATCAAAATAAAAATAATATATAAAAATTAATGGCAACAAGTAACGATATCAGAAAAGGTCTTTGCATAGAATACAGCAATGATATTTTTAAAGTAATCGAGTTTCTTCACGTAAAACCGGGTAAAGGTCCCGCTTTCGTGAGAACAAAACTAAAATCGGTAACCAACGGTAAAGTAATTGATAATACTTTCTCTGCAGGTCATAAAATTGACGAGGTAAAAGTAATTACAAGAAAATTCCAGTATCTTTATGATGATGAGAACGGTTTCCACTTTATGAATAACGAAGATTTCTCACAATTGTACCTAAATAAGGAAATGATTGAAAACTCAAACCTGATGAAGGCAGGAGAGGAAGTGACAATTATTTTGAAAGAAGCTGACGAAACTCCGCTTTCTGCAGAATTGCCTCAGTCTGTTTATCTGGAAGTTGTAGAAGCAGATCCGGGTGTAAAAGGAAATACAGCAACCAATGCTCTGAAAAATGCAATTGTAGAAACAGGAGCAAGAGTAATGGTTCCTTTATTCATCGAGCCGGGTGATAAAATTAAAGTAAGCACAGAAGATGGTTCTTACTTAGAAAGAGTAAAATAAAAAGAGTATATAAATGGAAGTCTGAAGTTGATCTTTAGGCTTTCATTTTTATTTATGGCAGCTTTTCCGCCTTCCACTCCCGCTTTTTTGCTACACGTTGTTTCGCAAAAAAGAGCTCCGTTCAAGTCGGGCTGCGAACTCAAAACCGAAAACAAAACTTGTCTAAGTTTAAACCGTGACAAGATCGATAAATTAAAAAACATCATTAAAATATGACGTTTCATCAGCCACAAAAACTAAAAACAATTGCAGATCTTATCGGAGCGAAATTCGTAGGTTCCGAAGATTTTCAGGTTTTTGGGACCAACGAAATTCACAGAGTAAAATCGGGTGAAATTGTATTCGTTAATCATCCAAAATATTACGATAAAGCTTTAAATTCTGCTGCTACCATTATTTTAATTGATAAAGAAGTAGAATGTCCGGAAGGAAAAGCGTTGTTGATTTCCGACGATCCGTTCGGAAATTTCAATAAAATAAATACCCATTTCACCAAAATCTATAATTTCACAGAAACACTTCATGATGTGGAAATAGGAGAGGGCACAAAAATCCATCCATCCGCAGTTCTGGGAAACAACATTACCATAGGAAACAACACCATTATTTTCCCAAATGTTGTCATCGGAGACCGCACCGTAATTGGTGATAATGTGATTATCCAGTCCAATACTGTTTTGGGAGGCGACGCATTTTATTACAGAAAAGTCAACGGAAATTTTGACCGTTTAATCTCTGTAGGAAACGTGATTATCGAAAACAATGTAGAAATCGGAAACGGCTGTACAATTGATCGCGGAGTAACAGATTCTACCATCATTGGTGAAGGGTCTGTTTTAGATAATCAGATTCAGATCGGTCACGATACTGTGATTGGTAAAAAATGTCTAATTGCTTCTCAGGTTGGTATTGCAGGCTGTTGCATCATTGGTGATGAGGTCACTTTATGGGGACAGGTGGGTATTGCTTCGGGGAACAATATTGAATCAGGCTCTGTACTTTTAGGTAAGACCGGAGTCAACAGAGATCTCAAAAAAGGAACGTACATCGGGATGTTCGCAGAAGATTATAAAACTTACCTTAAAAAAGAGGTGAAACTGAGAAATCTTGAGTAACAATTTACATTGGTTTTATCTGAAATCAAAGAAAAATAAGTAAATTTGTGAGCATTAATTAAAATAAATTAAAACAACAATAAAATGTCAATTTTAGTAAACAAAGATTCTAAAGTAATTGTACAAGGTTTTACAGGGAACGAAGGTACTTTCCATGCAGGTCAGATGATTGAATACGGAACGAACGTAGTAGGTGGTGTTACTCCAGGAAAAGGAGGAAGCGAGCACTTAGGGAAGCCGGTATTTAATACGGTTGCTGATGCTGTTGCAAAAGCCGGAGCCAATGTAAGTATCATTTTTGTACCACCTGCATTTGCTGCAGATGCTATCATGGAAGCTGCTGAAGCGGGTATCAAAGTAATTGTATGTATTACTGAAGGTATTCCTGTTGCAGACATGGTAAAAGTAAAATCTTATATCGCTGACAAAGAATGCAGATTGATCGGACCAAACTGTCCGGGAATCATCACTTCTGATGAAGCTAAAATTGGTATTATGCCAGGTTTCGTTTTCAAAAAAGGAAAAGTAGGGATCGTTTCAAAATCAGGAACTCTTACTTACGAAGCTGCTGATCAGGTTGTAAAAGCTGGTTACGGTGTTTCTACGGCGATCGGAATCGGTGGTGATCCAATCATTGGAACTACAACAAGAGAAGCTTTGGAATTATTCATCAACGACCCGGAAACTGAAGCGGTTGTAATGATCGGTGAAATCGGTGGTGGTCTTGAGGCTGAAGCTGCGAGATGGTACAAAGCTAGCGGTTCTACAAAACCGGTTGTTGGTTTTATTGCCGGGCAAACTGCTCCTAAAGGCAGAACAATGGGGCACGCAGGTGCTATTGTTGGAGGTGACGAAGACACCGCTCAGGCTAAAATGGAAATTATGAGAGAAAACGGTATCAATGTAGTAGATTCCCCTGCTGATATTGGTGTTACCGTTGCAAAAGTTTTAGGATAATTTAAAAACAAAATGATATGAAAAAAATTTTATTAGCATCAGCTTTAGTGCTTTCTACTTTATCTTTCGCACAGATTGATTTTAGTAGTACAAGATTCGGTGTTACTGCTGGTGGAAACTATTCGAGAGTTAAGAACGCGCACAATCCTTCAGGAGCAAGATTTGCTTTTCAGGGTGGTGTTTTAGCATTAATCCCAATGGGAGGAGCCAATCAATTTTATCTTCAACCGGAGGTAACGTATTACGGAGCCGGAGAATCTGGGAAAGATAAAGATGCTAAAAATGCTGATGGTTATGATGCAATGTATGCGAATAATTATTTGAGCGTACCTATTTATTTCAAAGGATATTTTTCTGAAGCAGAATCAGAATTTTTTGGAATTATTGGTCCGAGATTTAATTTTTTATTAAGTCAGAATGTTAAGAACGTACCCGCAAGCAGACCTTATTATGATCCGGATGTAACTGTTCCCAATTATCCACAGATCAGCGGAAAAGCCAACAGCTTCAACTTCGCAGTAGGTGTTGGAGTTGGTTATAGCTACAAGAGACAGCTGGAATTGGCTTTAAAATATGACTTCGGGGTTTCAAACACTTATCCAGACCTTGTTGAGGATTTTACTAAGGACCCGAATGCCGGGAAAAAGAAATCTGAGCAGGTTCTTAGCTTAAGCCTAAGTTATATTTTCGAATAAAATTTTTAATTCAAAACATAAAAACTCCCGAGATAAGCATCTTGGGAGTTTTTTTATTATTTGAAAAAGCTTTTAACTTCTGATCCACTTCCAAAGTTCCTTCAACGTAGCTTTATTTCCATACATTAAAATTCCTACTCTGTAAATTTTTCCAGCAAGGAAAATCATAAAAATAGTCGTGGCTAATAATAAGAAAATAGACAAAGCAATTTGCCAAGCCGGAACGCCGTAAGGTATTCTTGCAATCATCGCAACAGGCGAAGTGAAAGGTATAATTGATAACCAGAACCCTAAAGGTCCGTCAGGATTATTCATTAAAGAAAAACTCCCATACATTCCTAATGTTAAAGGTAAAATAGCAAATAAAGTAAACTGTTGTGTTTCTGTCTCATTATCAACTGCAGAACCAATTGCAGCATAAATTGAGCTGTAAAATATATATCCCAAAAGGAAAAACACAATAAACACAAAGATGATGAGAGGAAAATTTAAATCCAATAAACTGTGGGAAACCTGAGTTGCAATCTGTGTAATATCCAATTTATCAGATAATTCTTCATTGCCTCCAGGAATATTTTTTTGAATGGATGAAAAGCCTGTATTTAAAACTAATGCGCCAATTACTGACATCGTAATCCAAATAATAAACTGTGTAAGTGCAACCATTGTAACGCCTAAAATTTTTCCCATCATCAGTTCAAAAGGTTTTACCGAGGAGATGATGATTTCTACTACTCTGTTGTTTTTCTCTTCCAAAACACTTCTCATCACACGTACTCCGTAAATGATGATAAACATGAAAGTGACATACATTAAACCCAAACTCAACCCCGTTTTCACTCCAAAAGCAAGGTCAGAATCTTCTTTATTATCTTCTGAAACATTAATGGTTTTCAGTTCAAAACTTTTATCAAGATTGTTGAGCTGAGACTCTGCAATACCTAACTGCTTGATTTTTTCTTTCTTAATAACGTTGCTGATATCAGAAATAATACGCTGTTTCGTGTCAAGACCGATTTTTGTATTGACAACCAGTCTTGTGTTTTTTTCTAAGTCATCGAAATTCTGACTGTTAATCTGAGGCAGAATCAAAATTCCATCTAAAGATTCATTGCCTTTAAGATTTTTAATTTTAGATTTTTCATCAGCGACGGGAACGAAAATGTATTCCAGTTTATCATTAGATTTAAGCTGACCTTTGAAAAGTCCGCTGTTGTCTACTACTTCAATAACATTATGTGATTCATTAGCTTTAAACATTAATCCGATCACTGCGCCAAATCCGATGATCATTAACGGAGCCAATAAAGTAAGTAGAATGAAAGATCTTTTCTTTACCTGCGTAAGAAATTCTCTTTTTGTAATTAAAATAATATTTTTCATAAAATTTAAGAATGATTACCTACGGCATTAATAAACACTTCATTCATACTCGGTATTTTTTCGTCAAACGATCTTACTTTTCCTGCCTGTACAAGATCAAGTAAAATATCATTTTGATTCACTGTATTTTTAAGGTCAAAAGAAATCAGATTGTTTTGTTCTGATAAATTGAAAATTTCATATTTATTCTGGAAATTTTGAAGTTGCTCATTATTCACATCCGAAAGCGTAATTCCAAAAATATTTTTCTTGAATTTTTCTCGTACATCAAAAACTCTTCCGTCAATAATTTTCTTTGAATTGTCAATTAAAGCTACATAATCACACATTTCTTCCACACTTTCCATTCTGTGCGTAGAAAGAATAATTGTTGTCCCGTTATTCTTAAGTTCGATGATCTGATCTTTAATCAAATTAGCATTTACAGGATCAAAACCTGAAAATGGCTCGTCAAGAATCAGCAAATGCGGTCTGTGAAGTACAGTTACCACAAACTGTATTTTCTGAGCCATCCCTTTTGAAAGTTCAGAAAGTTTTTTCTTCCACCATTGATCGATGTGTAATTTTTCAAACCATTTTTTGGCTTCATTAAGAGCGTCACTTTTTTTCATCCCCTTCAGTTCTCCGAAATAAAGAATCTGATCTCCCACACTCATATTTTTATATAACCCTCTTTCTTCAGGCATATAACCTATGTCTTTGATGTGATTCGGATTCAGTTTTTCACCGTTGATGAAAACATCTCCGGAATCTGCCTGTGTAATCTGATTGATAATACGGATAAAAGAGGT
The DNA here is from genome assembly GCF_058310155.1 of Chryseobacterium sp. DT-167. Lineage (NCBI taxonomy): Bacteria > Pseudomonadati > Bacteroidota > Flavobacteriia > Flavobacteriales > Weeksellaceae > Chryseobacterium > Chryseobacterium sp. DT-167. The sequence goes on from NZ_JBZEEQ010000005.1 coordinate 90,846, forward strand.
TTTCCCTGCTCCGTTGGGTCCCAGAAGACCGTAGATACTTCCTTTGGGCACATGAATGCTAAAATCTTCCAAAGCGGTTTTCTTTCCGGCGTTGTAAGTTTTAGTAATGTGTTCAGCTTTTAGCATTAAGTTGTTTTTTTACTATGAGTATAAAAATAATCCGAAAGTTACGGAATTATTAAAACAGAAGAAATCTAAAAGAAAAAATCCTGATGATTATCAGGATTTAATATTATTGTTTTACTATTTGAGTAACCTTTTGGGTATTGTCGCTGAGAATATAGCGGATCAGATACTTTCCAGGTTTTAATTTTTCAATATTGATCTCAGCTTTGTTTGCATTCACATTGTAATTGGCAACTTGTGTTCCCAATATAGAATAAAAAATAACTGATTTAATTTTTAAAGAAGAATCTTTGGCTTTTACTACCAAAAACTCTTTTGCAGGATTCGGGTATGCAGTAAGAACCCCATCATCAGACTTCTGAGAAGTGGAAGAAGGCTCTTTTATCTGTGCTTTAATATTGTCGGAAAAACCAACAAAAGCGCCCGTGAATATAATTAAAAGTAAAAGTTTTTTCATCTAACGTATTATTTGCATAATTATTACTAACAAAAGTAATAAATTCTATAATCATCTACAATAGTTTTTTATAGAACTTATATTAAATTTGCAATAAATTATTCAAAAAGTATTCCAAAATGATATATTCAAGAAACAGAAGATTGAGAGTAAATGAATCTATGAGAGGATTGGTGAGAGAATGCAGCCTTTCTACAGACGACTTTGTAATGCCAATCTTCGTGATGGAAGGTGAAAATAAAGAAGAAGCAATTTCGTCAATGCCCGGAATTTTCAGACGCAGCATTGATCTGACAGTTAAAGAATGTAAAGAATTATTTTCTTTAGGGGTGAAAGCAGTCAATCTGTACATGAAAGTTTCAGAACATCTGAAAGACAACACAGGAAAAGAAGCATGGAACAAAGACGGATTGATGCAAAATACCATTAAAGCAATCAAAGATGCTGTTCCGGAAATGATTATTATGCCTGATGTAGCTTTAGATCCATATTCAATTTACGGTCATGACGGAATTATAGAAAACGGAAAAATACTTAATGATGCAACCAACGAAGCTTTGGCTAGAATGTCCGTTTCACATGCGGAAGCCGGAGCAGACATTGTGGCACCAAGCGACATGATGGATGGGAGAGTTTTGGCAATTCGTGAAGCTTTGGAACAAAATGGTTTCCATGATGTCGGAATTTTGAGCTATGCTGCAAAATATGCAAGTTCATTTTACGGACCTTTCAGAAGTGCTTTAGACAGTGCTCCGAAAGATAATATGGAAATCCCGAAAGATAAAAAGACCTATCAGATGGATTTTCACAATTCCCGTGAAGCTTTAAATGAAGTTTTCAAAGATGTGGAAGAAGGTGCAGATATTATCATGATAAAACCGGGACTTCCGTATTTGGATATCGTTTCAAAAGTGCGTGAAGCCATCGATTTACCAATTGCGGTTTACAATGTTAGCGGAGAATATGCAATGCTGAAAGCTGCTGCTCAAAACGGTTGGTTAGACAACGATAAGGCAATCATTGAAAGTTTAACGTGCTTCAAAAGAGCAGGAGCGGATATGATTTTTACGTATGCCGCAAAAGAAGCTGCGATTCTTTTAAACAGATAAATACTGAAAGATATTTAAAAAAACCACTTCAATTTTGAAGTGGTTTTTTTAAATATTGCTATCCAAAACATGCATTGTAATGAAGAGATCCCGGAACAATAGGATTTTGTCCACCGTTGTCATATACACATATATTAGACGGGCATAGATACCATCCTGGCTGGCAATTACCATTTTCGTCTGGAAATCTTATATTTCCACCATTAATTTTCATTAGATTTTTTCTTGTTAACTTTTTCATAATAATATTTTTTGATTAGTGAAAAACTAAATTAACAAAAAAACATCACATAATATCAAAATCTTTTCCTTTGGTGAATTTTGCCGCAAAGGGAGCTTGATTTCCTGAATATTTTAAAACGAAATGTTTTTTAGTATCCGTATCAACTTTGGCTTCAACTTCCACATCCTGTGTTTGGAAACTCACATCTAAACGCACGCCGGTTTCTTTCTCCAGGAAAATTTCTACACTTTCAGCATAAAAAAGTGAAGTGCTTAAATAATTGAATTTAATATTCTTGCGGTAAGTTTTTGATTCTGAATCTGTGAATTCTGAATATTTCCTAAGAATTTCAATTCCCGGAGAGTCAATATTGGTAATTCTTGATTTTGTTACTCCGTTAACACGGATAGAAAAACTTTTGGCACTGTTGATATTTCCGTTGACTCCAATATTGAATAAAGAAGGCAGCGAAAGACCATATTCAACCATATTTTCCTTTGTAAATTCAAAATCGGGAATCAACGCCGCATGTTTTGGAACATTCAAAAGTTGATCTTTAACTGTTTTCAATTGTCCTTCAGAAAAGAGAAAACCTATCAGATTATTGTTGGTCGTTCTCCAGTTTCTTCCGTTCCATTCGTAGATTTCACAGAGCAAAGTATCTATAGAAGAATGGGGCAGAAGATCAATGTCCTGCCATTTGAAAACTTCTTTTGCATAAGGTCTTCGGTTGATCAGATTTATTCCCAGATCCAAAGCCAGCAAATCAGTCAGTTGTTGGTTGTTTTCCATAAAATTTAAATGATGATTGATGCTTAAATTTAAGAAAAATACCAATTGATATAATTCAGTAAAATAAAATTATTGTAAAATTTATAGCCAGCCGTTATTATCCACTTAATATTAAGCACAAAGTTTGTTATTCCGTCAGGAATCTGGACGACAAAACTATTTCACAACCTTCTCAGATCCGTATGCTATGACAAACTGAAAGTTAATTTAAATTCACAATTTTTAAAATAACCTTAAATTTTCATAAAACTGAATCAACCGCTTTTTAATCTCAAATTTAAATTCAAAAAAACTTTATCTTTGCCTTTATGATTTTACGAGGAGAAAACTTAATCAAAGAATACGGTCCCAAAAAAGTTGTAAAAGGCGTTTCTGTAGAAGTTCAACAGGGAGAAATTGTTGGTTTGCTTGGTCCGAACGGAGCCGGGAAAACCACTTCGTTTTATATGATCGTAGGCTTGGTAAAGCCGACCTCCGGAAAAATTTTCCTCGATAAACAGGAGATCACAACCGATGCGATGTACCGGAGAGCCCAAAAAGGAATCGGTTATCTTGCACAGGAAGCATCCGTTTTCAGAAAATTATCTGTTGAAGATAATATCATGGGTGTTTTACAGCTGACGAAACTTTCAAAACGTGAACAGGAAATAAAATGTGATGAACTGATCGAAGAGTTTTCTTTACAACACGTCCGAAAAAACCGTGGAGATTTACTTTCCGGTGGTGAAAGACGTAGAACCGAGATTGCACGTTGTTTAGCAACCAGTCCGAGTTTTATTTTGCTGGATGAGCCTTTTGCGGGAGTTGACCCGATTGCAGTAGAAGATATTCAGAAAATCGTAAGAAGTCTGACCGACAAAAACATAGGAATTCTGATTACCGATCACAACGTACAGCAGACTTTGGCGATCACCAACAAAACGTATATCATGTTTGAAGGTAAAATCTTAAAAGAAGGCTTACCGGAAGAACTGGCAAACGATCCGCAGGTAAGAGAAGCCTATTTAGGGGAAAATTTTGTTTACCAGAGTATTTTTGACAAACCAAGTAAGAAAAAACATGCGTACAATATCTGGGCAGGAAATTTTGATTCTAAATCTCAGTTTCAAAGTTTTGTAGATGAAAATTTCGCTCAGTTTGACGATTTGAGATTGATGTACGGATTTGAAGACATCAGTTTTTCATCATTAGGGAATTCAGAAATCCAGTATATTTTCAATGATATCGTAGATAAAAATGCCAACAATGCTTTTGTTTTCCAAAAGAAGGAAATCAATATGCAATATTCTCTCGAACAGGCAGAAGCGGAATCGAAAGCTGCAGGAAAACCTGAACTGCATTATCTTACAACGTATATGTTTGAAGGATAATCCTTAATAAGTATTTAAGAATATGTTTTTTAAAAACTTGTTTAATAAAAGAAGGACCAACGCTTATTGTAAATCAAGTGATCTATCTAAGATTGAATATTTTGAAAAATATCAACTTCATAAACTATTCAATTTATTACATCAAGCTGAAGTATTACTCGAAGAACTTGCTTTAACAAATTCGGACTTGAAATTCTTGAAGTTTAAAAATGTTTTAATTGAAGAAATTTATGAGGTAGAAGGAGATAATGTTGCGGATTTTACAAATATCTGGAATTGGTTTAAGCCAGATAAAGAATGGAGACAATTTACCGAATCTAAAGGAATGGAAATAGGGTCTCAAATATTTAATATTTCCGATATTTGGAAGATAGATGATGATTTTATTTCTGGAAGTAAAGTTTTTTTGGATAACGAATATGGAGTTATTCTTGATAAAGAAAAAAATAATAATTTTGGAATTATTAGATGGGATACACCGAAAGAAATAGATGAAGAAGATTGGATTGGGATGTTTGGTACATTTAAGGAGTCAGGAGGTGTAATTGTAGATAAAAGTCACCAATTTAAATATATTGATGATGATGGAAGTTTTAAAAAATAGAACGAAAGAATTATTTGCCCTGAAAAATAATAAAACGTACCTTTTTCTCTTAAAAACGGTACGTTTTTATTTTAACACCAATTCATGGCAAAACCCTTCAACAGAACAGTCACTTTATTTGGAATTTACAAGCAGCTGATTCCTTTCATAAAACCATATCGACCGATGATTTACGGAACTTTGTTTCTTACTTTTCTCGGAGCTTTGGCAGCGCAGGTCAATCCGTTGGTCTTAAAATATACGGTGGATGAAGTTACAAAACTGACTCATTTGCCCAATCCTATGGCGGAAGGAGTTCATATTTTAATTATTATTTCAATCATTTTATTAGGAAAAGAACTACTGAATATTTTCATCAATTTCGGACAAAAATTTTATGGTGAAAAGATCAGAATCAATGTCAGTTCGGTTTTAGCGCAATCAGCGATTGACAAAATTCTGACCTACAGAGTCGCTTACTTTAATGATGAGAACCACGAGTCAGGAAAGCTTCAGATCAGAATCGATCGCGGAATTGAAAGTCTGACGAGACTGGTTCAGAACTTCTTCATTGATATGCTTCCCTTATTTTCAAATGCATTTATTGCTTTGATTATCATGTATATGCAGAATGTTTATGTAGGAATTGTTTCTACGATTATCGTTCCTATTTATTTTTATATCAGTTCGTTACAGGCTAAAAAATTAGGAGGAGTAAGAAGAACTTTGAGAAATCAGCGAGAGCAGAAAACTTCCGGACTTTTAAATCTGATCAATTCAATTATGGTTATTAAAAGTTTTGTCCGTGAAAAATTTGAAGGTAAAAAGCAGTATGATCTTCAGATGCAGTTGATGGGAAGTCAGATGTTTACCAGAAAAACCAATTTTATCTACGATGGCTTAAAAACTTTTATCGAGCAATTTGGAGTGGTTTTAATTATACTTTTAACAGTTTATCTGGTTTTGGATCAGCAAATGACAATCGGTGCAATCATGCTTCATATTATGTTGTTTAATAATGTTTCGGCACCGATTCGACAGTTGCACAGGATTTATGATGATATGAATGATGCGATGATTTATGCTGAAGGATATTTTGATATTTTAAATGCCGAAAACGAAGAGGAACCCAACGGAACTTTCATTGAAAATAAAATCACAGGAAATTTTGAATTAAAAAATGTCAGTTTCACTTATCCTAATGGTACAAAAGCTCTGAATAATGTTTCCATGATGATTGAAAATGGTAAAACGACTGCTTTGGTTGGTTTAAGCGGAGCCGGAAAATCAACAATTATCAATCTTTTATGTAAATTTTATCTTCCCGATTCCGGAGAAATTTTGCTGGATAAAGTTGATTTAAATGATTTTGAAAACGCTTATCTAAGGAATGATCTCGGTTTGGTGTTACAGAAAAACCACATTTTTCAGGGAAGTATTGAAGACAATATCCGTTATGGAAATATGAATGCAAGTTTTGAAGAAATCCAGAAAGCTGCAAAAAAAGCTTACCTCCATGATCAGATTATGGATCTTCCTGAAAAATACAATCATGATGCAACCCAACTTTCCGGCGGACAGCAACAGAGAATAGCCATTGCAAGATTATTCTTAAAAAATCCACCGATCATTTTTCTTGACGAACCGACTGCAAGTCTGGACGCGATCGCAACTGAGCAGATTAAAAACTCTTTGGATGCCATCAAAGAAGGAAGAACGGTTGTCATCATTTCTCATTCACTTTCTCAGATCTTAGATTCAGATAAAATCTATGTGATGAAAAAAGGGGAGGTGGTAGAAAGCGGAACTCATGACGAACTTTTTGAAAAAGACGGATCGTACAGAGAAATTTTTGATGCTTCTGCGAGAAGTTTAAATTTAGATCGTTTGATTAATACCTACAAATAATGCAGGATCATTATCTTAAAAAACTAGACCGTGTCACCGCAATCCTCACTCAATTACAATCAAAACCGATTGTCAGAGCACAAGATTTGGCTGAAAAATTTGAAGTAAGCATAAGGACAATTTACCGTGACATCAAAACGCTTGAAAATGCAGGAATTCCTATTATTGGCGAAGCAGGAAGTGGGTATTCGCTGATGGATGGTTACAAACTTCCACCCGTGATGTTTACGAAAGAGGAGGTTTTAAGTTTCATTACCGCAGAAAAACTGATGCAGAAATTTTCTCATCAAAGTTTGGGAAACCATTATAAAACGGCAATGGAAAAGCTGCGTTCGGTCTTGAGGCATTCTGATAAAAAATTAATTCAAAATATTGAAAATCAGATTGATATTTTTGATTACAGTCCGAAATCTGATGATTCTATAAAAAATGTGATTCCTATTATTCTGGAAAGTATTGCCGAGAAAAAACAGCTTTCAATTGAATATCAAACTGTTGACGGAAAAGTTTCTGATCGTGCAATCGAAGCCGTTGGAATTTTTTATGAATTTACTTACTGGTACATCATGGCTTTTTGTACGTTGAGAAAAGATTTCAGACAGTTCAGAGTCGACAGGATTTTGAATATTTCTAAAACAGAAATCGCTTTTTCTCAGGAATACGGAAAAATAAATGACCATCGAAGAGTTGCCTCAAAAACGACCACAAAAGTAAAATTGCTGGTCGATAAAAAAATAATGGGATATTTAATCAATTCTAAAAGTTATTACGGATTGATTGAAGAAAAAGAAACCGAAAAAGGCATCGAGATGACCTTCGAAACAGAATGGATTGATGAAGGTTTCCCGCGCTGGTTAATCACTTTTGCAGATTACGCCACAATTCTGGAACCGGAACTATTAAAGACTAAAATGAAAGATTTAGTTCAAAAACTTTCAGAAAAGTTATCGTAAAAATCTCCCATAGATTGCACAGATCATCACAGATTTTTTGAACTTAATCTGCAAAATCTGCGGGAGAAAATTGATTCGAAAAGAAATTATTCTCATTCATCAGTGGAAATCCTTGTGATCTGTGGGAAACCAAAATCATTTGTGCCAATCAGTGCATCCGTGGCAAAAAAAATCTCCCACAGATTCTACAGATTCTCACAGATTTTAAAAATAAATCTGCTACATCTGCAAAATCTGCGAGAGAAATGAGAAAAACTATTCTCAATCATCCGTGCAAATCTGTGGAATCTGTGGGAAACCTTAGAATCTTTCCCAGAAGAAAGGCGGCTGAATTCCTAAAGCTCTCAGGTAAACAAATCCCTGCCCACGGTGATGAATTTCATTATCAACGAAATAAAGAATATTCTGATAAACAGGAAATTCATACTGACCAAATAAATTGAAAGTTTCCTGAAAACGTTCTTCCGAAATCTGATTAAAATAATGATTGATTACTTCGGTTTCTTCGTCCCATTTTTTCAGAATGTCTTCTTTAGTTTTTGGCTGAAAAGCTTCTTCAGAAAATCCTTCGATTTGAGTCTCTACAATTCCTTTTAAAGCCGGGCCTGCAATGCTGATCAGTTCAACTGCTAATTTTGCAAACGGTCTCATTCCGCCAATCGAAAATTCGAATAATTCTTTTTCGGGAAACATCTCGATTACTCTTCTGGTCAGGTTTCTGTGTCCTTGCCAATGTTCCAATACCTGTGCTGAAGAGATAAACTGTTTCGTTGCTGTTGCTGTAGTTGTCATAATGTTTTTGTTTTGTTTGTTAATGTTGAGACAAAGGTAGGGTGAGGTTATGACAACAGTTTGTCAGTAGGATTTTAAGGAATAAAAATATCCTGAAATTTTGATAAAAATAATTTTTTTTCAAATTTCCAGAATACAAAAAATAGAAAGTTTACCTTTCCGTATAAACCTAAATGTTTAAAAATCAACTCTATTGGGATTTCTCCAAATAGACAGACATTAATTTAAATGTACAGATTGTATTTGAGTCTGATTTTTTTATAAACTTCTAAAATAATTACATATTTTTCACGTTAGACAAACATCCGATACACAAATGTTTCAAGTGTAAATATGTAACGGTAGTATAGATAATTTTGAAAGGGACCAATCTTTTGGGTTGGTCTTTTAATTTGTCAGACTTTTTTAAGGAACTGATCCGGCTATCCACTGTATCTTTTTTGCAGCGGTCTCCGCTTCGCTCCGCCCGCCGCAAAAAAGGATGTCGTTTCTATCCGGGCTAAGAATTCGTTTTTTTCCGGAACATTTGTTTTTCATTTTTTCCTGTTTGCGAAAAAAGCTAATTTAGTGAAATGAAAATTGCCAAGATTATCGGCATTCAGAAAACAATTATATTTTACCAATGAAAATTTATACCAAGACAGGTGACAAAGGACAAACTGCTTTGTACGGTGGAACCCGTGTTTCTAAGGCGAGTGCGAGAGTAGAAAGTTACGGAAATATTGATGAGCTCAATTCGTTCATCGGAATTTCGAAAAGCCATATTACAGATGATGAGGTTTTAAAGCAATTAAAGAAAATTCAGTTTGATTTGTTTACAGTCGGTTCCGAGGCGGCAACTCCGGTTGATAAACTGATGTTGGCGAACGGAAAATCACGTCTTCCATTAGTTATTTCGGATAGCGAAATTGAAGAACTGGAAAACTGGATGGATGCTTTTGAAGAAAAACTTACGCCATTACAATACTTTATTCTTCCCGGTGGCGGAAAATCTGCAACTTTTTTGCATGCTGCGAGAACGATTTGCAGAAGAGCCGAACGTTCTTTGGTTTTCTTAAATGAATCTGAAGAAGTGCGTCCGGAGCTGATCAAATATTTAAACCGACTTTCAGATTATCTTTTTATTTTAGCAAGATATATTTCAAAAATCAACAACGAACCGGAAGAATACTGGAATCCGAATGAGAGATAAAGCGCTTCTTTTCATCAATGGTGATGCTCCAAAATCACTTCCCGATCCTGAAAATTATGATCTGATTGCCTGTACAGACGGCGCTTTTCACTATCTGAAAAATCTGAATTTCCCACTAGAAAAATTGGATTTTATTTCCGGTGATTTTGATTCGCATTCCGGAGCTGATGAAAATATTTATGAAGACAAATTCATTTATACGCCGGATCAGGAAAAAACAGATTTTCATAAAGCTTTGGAACTTATTTCAGAAAAAGGCTTTAAAAATATTGATGTTTTTGGCGGAAGTGGAGGAGAGCAGGATCATTTTTTAGGAAATCTGACGGTTGCCTTTTCATTTAAGAATACTTTAAACATAAAATTTTATGATGAGTTTTCTGAATATTTTTTTATTCCCGAAATTGTTGTTTTAAAAAATGTCAAGAATAAACTCATTTCACTGTATCCTTTTCCTACGGTTGAAAATGTGACAACTAAAGGTTTGAATTGGGTATTAACCGATGAAAATCTGAGTATTACGTCAAGAATCGGGACTAGGAATTTTGCAGTTGAGGACCAGGTTTCCATCCAATATGAAAAAGGAGATTTGCTGGTATTTATCGGAAAGAATTATCTCTGAATTTCACATAGAAAATAACGATCCTGGTAATTTTAAATCTGTGAAAACTTTAAGAAAATTTAAAACTAAAAAATCAATCTTTTTTAGCAATTTTGCATTCTTAATTCACTTGTCAGAAAATGAAAATAAAATACTCGGAACTTATTGATCAGACATTGTATTTTCCAACGGAAGAATTCAATGTTTCTGAGAACAATTTGTCTTTTCACGATATTCCCCTGATGGAAGTTGTTGAGAAGTTTGGAACGCCTCTTAAGGTAAGTTACCTCCCGAAGATTTCTCAGAATATTCAGAAAGCAAAAGGCTGGTTCAAAGAAGCTTTTGAGAAAATCGATTACAAAAAAAACTACAGATACTGCTACTGTACAAAATCCAGCCATTTCAAATTTGTGATTGAAGAAGCTTTGAAGAACGATATTTCTATTGAAACGTCTTCTGCTTACGACATGGATATCGTAAAATCACTTTATAATGAAGGGAAAGTCACTAAAGATATTGAAGTGATCTGTAACGGTTTTAAAACCGATGATTATCTTGCTAAAATTTCAGATATGATCAACAGTGGTTTTGAAAACATCACTCCGATTTTAGATAATTACCGTGAACTTGATAAACTGACAGAAAGTATCGATACCACTTTCGATATCGGAATCAGAATTGCTTCCGAAGAAGAACCGAAATTTGAATTTTATACCTCAAGATTAGGAATCGGATATAAAGATATTATCCCCTATTACAGTCAGAAAATTGCGGAACATCCGAATGCAAGGCTGAAAATGCTTCACTTTTTCATTAATACCGGAATCAAAGACACAGCGTATTACTGGAATGAATTGTACAAATGTCTTCGTGTATATGCACGTTTGAAGAAAATAGCTCCTGAAGTAAATTCACTGAATATTGGGGGAGGTTTCCCTATCAAAACTTCTTTAAATTTCGATTATGATTACCAATATATGGTAGAAGAAATCGTTTCTCAAATCAAAAAATTCTGTGAAGAGGAAGGAGTAGAAGAACCAAATATTTATACAGAATTCGGAAGCTTTACCGTGGGTGAAAGCGGGGCGAATTTATATAAAATCATTTCTCAGAAACGTCAGAACGATAGAGAAAAATGGAATATGATCGATTCATCTTTCATGACTACACTTCCAGATACCTGGGCGATTTCAAGACACTTTATCATGCTTCCACTGAACCGTTGGGAAGATTCTTACGAGAGAGTTTTCTTAGGTGGATTGACTTGTGATTCAGATGATTATTATAATTCTGAACAACATACGAATGCAATTTATTTACCAGTTTTCAGTGATACAAAACCGTTATACATAGGTTTCTTCCACACCGGAGCATATCAGGAAACAATTGGTGGCTATGGTGGAGTTCATCACTGTTTAATGCCGCAACCGAGACATATTCTGATTCAGAAAGACGAAAATGGAGAATTTCAGTATGAAATTTTCAGAGAAAGACAGGAACCGGAAGATATTTTGAAAATATTGGGTTATTAAAACTTAGACAAACAGCTCCCCTTCGAGAGCTGTTTTTTTATTTAAAAGAATTTCGAAATTTTATCAACTTCCAATTCTGAATAATCTGATACAATCATATTTGCCAGAGTATAATCTTGATTATGCGTGTGCAGACTTTTATATGCCGCACAGAAAATATTGGCTCGGTGCGCTGCCAAAATTCCGTTGGTAGAATCTTCAATGACCATGCAGTTTTCAATTGGTTTACCAGCTATTTCTGCTGCTTTAATAAAAATCTCAGGATGAGGTTTTGATTCTTTTAAATCAGCACCGCTGATCTTTCCACTGAAGTATTTTTCCAATTCAAATTTCTCAAAAACCATATTGATGGTCGTCATCGTTGCTGAAGATGCGAGAATCAGGGTAATTCCGTTTTCGTAATAATGCTGAATCAATTTTCTTACTCCCGGAATCAGATCAAATTCTTCATCGTTGTAAAAATAATCTTTGAAGTGCGCTCTTTTGATTTCTGCGATCTCTTCAAAGGTTTGAGAAAGATTAAATTGGCTGATTAACGTTTCGCAAACTCTTTTTGTAGAAGCTCCTGTAAAAGAAGTGTAAAGTTCTTCTGAAACTTCAATTTCCAATTGATTGAAAGTTTTGAAATATGCTTTTCTGTGCAAAGGTTCTGTATCTACAATAACGCCATCCATATCGAACAGCACAGCTTTTAAGGACATGTTTTGAATTTTTTACAAAAGTAGTGAAATTTAGCTGGAAGCCCGAAGCGTGATGATGGAAGTTTAAATTTGGTAATTTAAATTTATCCACTTCAAAAACTCCCAGCTTCCATCCTCCAACTTCCATCTATCTCCCAACTTCTTCTTATCTTTGCTACAAATATTTTAATAGTTAAATCATTTAATCTTTCAATAATAAATATGAAAACATACGCAGGAATTCCTGAAGAAAATGCTTCATTAGAAAATTCAAAAGTAGTTTTGGTAACAGTTCCTTACGACGGAACGTCAACATGGGGAAAAGGTGCCGACAAAGGTCCGGAATTGTTCTTAGATGCTTCCGAAAATATGGAATTGTACGACATCGAAACAGGAACTGAGCCTTATCTTGAAGGAGTTTATATGGCGGGAGAAGTTTCAGAAAATTCAACACCTGAAGCAATGACAGAAGCCGTTTATCAGAAAACAAAAGAGCTTTTGGCAACAGATAAATTGTTTACGCTTTTTGGTGGAGAACATTCTGTTTCTATCGGTTCGATTCGTGCGGTTGGAGAAAAATTTGAAAATCTTACGGTTTTACAGCTGGATGCTCATACAGATCTTCGTCCTGAGTTCCACGGTTCTACTTCTAATCATGCTTGTGCGGTTTTTGAAGCAAATCAGAAACATAATCTGGTTCAGGTCGGAATTCGCTCTATGGATATTGAAGAAGCTGAATATTTACCTGAAGGAAGGGTATTCTTCGCCCACGAAATTGCCAATAATGAAAACTGGGTAAATGATGTTTTAGAAAAAGTTTCAGGAAATGTTTACATCACAATCGACTTGGATGCTTTTGATCCGTCAATCGCACCTTCAACAGGAACTCCGGAACCAGGTGGTTTACAATGGTATCCAACATTGGAATTATTAAGAAAAGTTTTCGAAAAATGTAATGTTGTCGCCTTTGATATTGTTGAATTGATGGATTCTGCGTATTCAAAGCCAAGCGCATTTTTAGCAGCAAAACTGTATTATAAAATGTTGGCATATTATCACATCAACAGAGACTAAAATTCCGCAGGAAACGGATTTTTTTATTCAGGATTTCTTTGGAAATTTGTGATATAAAATAAAAGTAATGTCCATACAAAACAAAATAGACTATCAGAGAATTGCCAAAGCGATAGAATTTATTCAAAGCAATTTCAGACATCAGCCAAATTTGGATGAGGTTGCTGAAAGAGTAAATTTAAGTCCGGCACATTTTCAGAAAATATTTACAGATTGGGCAGGAACAAGTCCGAAGAAATTTTTGCAGTTCATCAGTCTTGAACATGCCAAAAATTTACTGAAAGATGAAAAAGCCACGTTGTTCGATGCTGCAATTGAGACCGGACTTTCAAGTACAAGCAGATTACATGATTTGTTTGTGAAAATCGAAGGAATGTCTCCTGCAGAATATAAAAACGGAGGAAAAAAATTACATATCAATTACAGCTTTTCCGAAAGTCTGTTTGGGAAAATCATTACGGCTTCCACTGAAAAGGGAATCTGTTATATGGCTTTCGAAGAAAATAAAAAAAATGCATTGAGAGATTTACAAAATAAATTTCCCAATGCATCTTTTTTTGAAAAAAAGGATGAGTTTCAACAAAATGCATTATCGATTTTTAGTGAAGACTGGTCGAAACTTAACACCATAAAACTTCATCTCAAAGGGACCGATTTCCAGCTCAAAGTCTGGGAAAGTTTACTTACTATTCCGATGGGAAAATTATCAACCTACGGAAATTTAGCGGATAAAATTGGAAATCCAAAAGCTTCAAGAGCTGTTGGAACTGCTATTGGGAGTAATCCTGTAGCGTTTCTGATTCCTTGTCATCGGGTGATTCAATCATCCGGGAAAATCGGTGGTTATATGTGGGGAAGTGACAGGAAACAGTTGATGATTGGGTGGGAAAGTTCGCAGGTTTATTCTGATGATTTTATTTAAAAAATTAACAGTTCCGTAGGAATCTTAGCAATATTATTTTAGATTTCTACGAAATGACAAACGAAGTCTAGAAATAATCAATTAATTTTTAGGTTAAAAACATAAAATAATGCTCAATCTGTTTGACGAAATACAAGATTTCCCTATCAACATTCTACCTAAAGACGGAACAGTTGAGTATTACGGAAAGATCTTTTCTGATGCTGAATGCGAAAAATATTATCAGTATTTATTCAGTGAAATTCCGTGGGAAAATGATGAAGCTGTGATTTTTGGAAAACTGATTATCACCAAAAGAAAAGTTGCATGGTTTGGCGAAAAACAATTTGAATACACCTATTCAAACAGAACAAAATATGCCAAACTCTGGACTCCCGAATTGTTAGAATTAAAACAAAAATGTGAAGAAGTTTCCGGCGAAACTTACAACTCCTGCCTTCTGAATTTATACCACGACGGCAGCGAAGGAATGGCGTATCACAGTGATGCCGAAAAAGATCTTAAAAAACACGGGGCAATTGCTTCTTTAACTTTCGGTGCAGAAAGAAAGTTTTTATTTAAACATAAAACATCCAAAGAAAAAATAGAAATATTTTTAGAAAACGGAAGTTTATTGGTGATGAAAGGAACGACTCAGGAAAATTGGCTTCACAGACTTCCACCGACTACAAAAGTGAAAACCCCGAGAGTGAATTTAACTTTCAGAACGATTGAAGAGTAGTGTTTAAGCGAAAGAATTTATAACATTCAATAAACGTTTAGTTTGTCATTCCGCAGGAATCTCAACAACTTTATTTAAGAAAATAGTCTAGATTCCTACGGAATGACAAACTTTGTGGTTAAGTCTAACATGAAAAAGCTGTTCAAAACGAACAGCTTTTAGAGTTATTTCAAAACCTCAACTTCAATCGTAGAATCTTCAAAGACTTTGATAAAAGCTTTTGTATAATCTTCTTTTGTCGCCATGTTCGGATTATCTAAAAACTTCTGGGGATTCACCGAGAAAAGCGGAAACCAAGTTGAAGAAATTTGTATCTGAATTTTGTGACCTTTTTTAAATGTATGCACCACATCCTGCAATCTGAAATTCACTGCAGTTTTCTGATTAGCAACTAAAGCTTCAGGTTTTTCTCTCGAATTTCTGAATCTTGCAGGCATAATTTCGCTTCTTACCATCTGATGATAATTGCCATAAATGATGCCTTCTTTTTTCTCAACAGGTTTAAAATCTTCTGGATAAACATCGATTAATTTAACAGCAAAATCTGCATCAGTAGAAGTTGAAGCGATATTTAATTTAGCTAAAATTTCTCCTGCAAAAGTTATATCTTCTGTCAAAACATCTGTGGTGAAAGTCAAAACATCAGGTCTCCCGACTGCAAATCTCTGATCTTCCGACATATAATTTCTCGGGGTAAAACCGTTAAAGTCTTTCAGATTATCAGAACTTAAAACAGGATTATTTGGGTCACTGTAATATTCTGAAGAGCCTTGTCCTGCTGTGTTTTTTAAAGTTCCATTTGCTAAATAGAAATTGACTTTCTGAGCGTCTTTCGGAGGATACTGTGCAAATTCTTTCCATGCTTTGGCTCCGGTGTCATACATCAAAGCTTCAGGTAAACCTGCATCCTGTTTTGTATTTCCTTTTAAATAATGATTGAAAAATTTAGTCTCGATATTTTTCTGATAATACGTTGCGATGCTGTCTCCAAAATAAATTTGGTTATGGAAATGTTTTCCTTCTTCTCTTGACCATCCGCCGTGTGAGAAAGGTCCCATTACTATTGTGTTTTTAGCTTTCGGACTTGCCTTTTCAATAGTTTTATAAATATTTAAAGGTCCCGAAAGATCTTCAGCATCAAACCAGCCTCCGACAGTCATTACCGCATGATTTACATTTTTCAGATGAGGGAGAAGATTTCTTTTTTGCCAGTATTCATCGTAATTCGGATGATTCATAATTTCGGTCATGAAGAAATTATTTTTATAATATTTATCATATCCGTCTTTCAAAGTGCCTAATTCTCTATAGAATTTTAAACCGTCTTCTGAAGTCGACTTAATCATAGAATCAGAATACCAAGCTTTGTTTTCAGGCTTTGTTTTCTGAACTCCAAAAACAGGGAATGTTCTGAAATAAGCTAACATAAATTTTCCGTTGTGAAGAAAATCGTCATTCCAGAAATCTGAAATCGGAGCTTGTGGTGAAGAAGCCACCAAAGCCGGATGCTGCGCCAAAGTTCCAACTGCTGTGTAAAATCCGGGATATGAAGTTCCGTATTGACCTACTTTCCCGTTGTTGTCTTTAATATTTTTGATCAGCCAATCAATGGTGTCATATGTATCGGTGCTTTCATCGATGTCTTTTTTCGATTTACGCTCAACCTGCGGAGTCATGTTGATGAAAGTTCCTTCGCTCATATATCTTCCGCGAACGTCCTGAAAAACAAAAATATATTTGTCTTTCATTAAATATTGATTGGGACCGAGCCTGGTTCTGTATTCATTTTCACCATAAGGAGCAATGCTGTAGCAGGTTCTCTGCATTAAAATCGGATATTTTTGCTTTTTTGAAATATCTTTCGGAATGTAAACAGCTGTGAAAAGTTTTACACCGTCACGCATTGTAATGTAAAATTCTTTTTTGGTGAAATTATCTTTCACAAAACTGTCTGCCTGTGTTGGGTTTTGAGATTTTCCTAAAATAAGAAAAAAAGTAAATACAATTGAAAAAGGAATCTTCATAGTGGAAATTTGTTGCTAATTTATTAAAATAAATGTCTCCGTTAATCTATGAAAAGAAAATGACCAGAATTTCTCCTGATCATTTCAAATATATATAAAAGTGGGTTTGGTCGTTATTTGGTTTCCATTTTTTTGCCTGCAAACTTATTAAGCTTCATCGTCAGTGAAAACATCACATAACGTTTCAGGATAAGATCTTCACGGTCTTCAAAATAAGCAGGCATAATCGTTCTTCTTACACTTTGATTTTGATTCAGAACATCATATACTTTCACTTTTGCAGTCAGCTGTTTGTTGAAAAATGAATATCCCAAACTCGTATTCCAGAAGTAAAAATCTCTTTTGAAACCAGAAGCTATGTTTGAGTTGGTGTTGTATTCAAAATCGTTGCCAAAGACCAGTTTTGTTTTAAAAATATAGTTGGTAAGTTCAAGTTTTACAACCTGATTTGTAGTCTGCACTCTTCCGATATCATAGTTGGTGTAATCTGAAAAGTTATAACTGATTCTGTACGATGGTTTTATATTGATTTTGTCTTTAATTTCATAGGTAATGTTAAAATTTGGACTGATTGAATAAGAATCACTGGTGTATTGTACAGAATTAATAAATCCACGATTATAACTGTAGCTTGTGCTGAATCTTGGATTGAGCGTAAGCTTATTTTCTTTCCATTTAAAAGTTTTGGAAAAACCACCCCCGAAGTTGACGTTTTTATTTCCGCTCACATTGGCATAGGTTACAAATTGTTTCCCGGAATCATCGAAATACGAATAGTTTACCACATCATTATTACCATAGGTGAAATTAAGATTTACATAATAGCTGATGTTTTTTACCATGTTAAAATTGTTGAAATAGAGATAAGCCTGATTTCTCCATGAGTTTTTAAGATCAGGATTACCCTGATAAGCGATTAAAGGATTAACAAAATCTATATAAGGAGTAAGTTGCTCAGCAGTAGGAATTGTAAAATTTGAGTAATTGTAAAAGCTTAATCTTTTGTTTTGCGAAAACTGATACTGTACATTAAAATTGTAGCCAGGAAGTGCAAAGTTTTTCTGAAGATCATACTGTTTTCCGTCAAATACGGAATTAACTCTCATATTTGAAATATCAAGATCTGCATTTGCCCACAAATTCAGTTTGTTTTTATTGATTTCATAGACTATTTCCGGACTGATTTTATCGATTTTTTGATTCATCCTGTTGGATAATCCGATATTGTAATTGGAATATTGACCGGTGTTCTGATCAAAATCACTTACATCTCTCAGATTTCGGTCAGCACTGTTTTCATAGTTTAAGTTAAGACTTATTGATGTCGAGTCAGATAAGGGTTCAGAATATCCCGCGCTGAATCTGTAGCTGTCTGTTTGAGTTTTGTTTTTTGAAAGTTGATGTCTAATATCGTTGGGCTCTCCCGTTTGGTAGAATAAAGTTTGAGATTTGTTTAATTGATCTTTTTTTGATTCGGAGATCGTAGAATTCATATTGACATATGCAGACCGTCCTTTTTTCTTAAATTTTTTAGAAAAATAAATGTTCGGAGTGAATGAATTGCTTTCAGAATCTGTACTTGTATATGCATCACTTTCATTCAGAAGAAGATTATCTCTTAAAGTGCTTGATGTTGAATTGTTAAAATTAAAACCTTCGCTTCTTGAAAATGAGGGAGAAATATAAATACTGGTCAGAGAATCCAGTTTTATTCTTGCGGATGTATCAAAGTTATACTGTCTGTTATCATTTTCACCCTTGCTTTCCGAGTTGGTTTTTAGAGTGTAATCGGGAAGAAGGGTAGTTCGTGAAACTTTAGATCTCGTTTCAAGATTATTATCAGAATGCATCAGACTGAAAGTCTCAAGATCAGTATCATTAGACAGTTTATCGCTGTAATTGAAACCTACTGTGGTTGATCTTTGAATTCCTTTGGTATTTCCGCTTCCACCCTGATTATAAAATGTTGTCCCGCCAACGGTCATAACGCTTCCACCCTGCATCAGCCAAGAATTTCTGCCGTGTCCCATACTGTCAAAAACCTCATCATTAGAAAATCCCTGAGAATTGATGTTGTTGGATGATGCAAGCAGACTTATTTTGGTATCCTTTTTAAAATAACTTAAAAGCCCGCTACCTTCATATCGTTTGTCTGAACCATAACCCAGTGTAAGTCTTGAGATCAGGCCTTTGTTTTTTTTCTCATCTATATTAAAATTGATGGTTGTATTATTCGATTTGGCAGTTTTACCGCTGAGTTCTTCTTCTTTTGTTTTGGTCGTTGTAAACTGAATGTTTTTAATAATGTCTGCAGGGAGATTCTGTAAAGCAATTTTTCCGTCTTTGTCAAAGAACGGCTTTCCGTTGATCATGATTTGATCGACTTCTTTTCCGTTAACGGTAATTTTCCCTTCGTTGCTGATTTCCACTCCCGGAATTTGCTTTAAAAGCTCTTCAATCTTACTGTCCGGACGAACTTTGATTGCAGAGGCATTAAATTCAATCGTATCTTTTTTGATTTTAACAGGAGAAGCAGATATTTTGACTTCTTCTATACTGAAGACTGCATTTTTCTCCAGTTCAATATCTCCTAAAGACAATGATTGTGTAATTGTTTCATAGTTTTTAGAAAAAGAAATAAGTTTATCAGCATCGATTTTCAGAACGGTCGGCTCTTGTACTTCATCAGCTTTCAGAGAAAATTTTCCTTCCCGATTGGTCGCAGTGTAATTGATGATTGATGAATCTTTTTGTTTAAGAAGATAAACGGTAGCATTTTCTACAGGTTTTTTTTCAAAGTCTGATACTTTTCCGTCGATGTTTAACTTTTGTGCATTGAGAATAACTGCGTTGAAAACAAAGAACAGCAATAATAAAATTTTCTTCATCTAATTTTTTTTGATGGCGCAAAAGTATAAAAAAAACATCCCCAATCGGGGATGTCAAATGTTAAATATTTCTAAAAAGCGTGAGTTTTTGAGAAACTTATGCTCTTAAATATCTTGAGTATGCGTAACCTTCCTGTCCGTCAGCAGTTTTTACTTTCCACCAGTCGTCAGAAGTTTGTTCCACTAATGTTACTGAAGAACCTTTTGCTGCTTTACCGACAACAGCAGCTTCCGTAGAAGGTTCTTGTCTGATGTTCAGGTTAGAATCTTCTGTAGCAATGGTTAAAGTTGCTCCTGCTGCTAAACCAGCTACCTGTACATCAATGTTGATGTCTGAAGCTGAATAAGTAGAGTCGATAGCCCCTAAAGCATTCCAAACTGCATCTTTTGCTGCAGTATTAGAGGCGTTCCCTGAAACATAAAGAATTCCGTCCTGCTCCTGAACCTGCAAATTTGAAACCCCCGCAGACTGAGCTGCAGAAACTACACTTGAATATTTATCTTGTAATGTGCTCATCTCTAATTATTTTACAGTGTAATTATAATTTACTTTTCCAACCTTCAAAGCATCCACAGATTCTTTGATTTTTCTAGCCTGAGCAGAAGATGCAGTTCCTGTAAGCGTCAATTCTCCGTTTACTACTTCTACGTTTACAGATGGGAAATCTTTCAAAGCATCTTTTACTTTCTGCTGAACCATAGGATCTACAGCAGTTGTAGTAGTTACAGGATCAGGAGCCGTTACCGCTGGAGCAATAGTTGCCATATCGTGTACATCTTTTACACCTTTGATTTCTTTTAGAGATTTAATAGCTGCATCTTTTTCAGCTTGCGAAGCAAATGTTCCTCCTAAATGAGCAACACCTTCTTTTACTTCTACAGTTGCTGAAGGATTAGCGGCTACAATTGTCGTTGCTGAAGTTTGCAGATCAGCATCAGAAACTTTCTTTTTACACGAAATAGATCCAAACGATACTGCCAAAGCTAAGGCAGACATTGCGATTGTTTTTTTCATAATTGATTTAATTTAATGTTTTTAATTAGACTCAAATGTAATAATAAAATCTATACCATTTGCCTAAAAAAAGAATAAATATATCAGGGTTTTACTTTAAATGTTTCATTATCTGCATATTAATTTTTGTTTGGTGAATTTTACGCAATTTTAACATAAGTTTAGGCTTCAATTGAAAAACCATTATATTTGTGGCAGTTGAACTCAATATATGAAAGGACAGAATAAATTATTCATAGCAATCATTGTTGCACTTATCGTAGGTGTGGCAATTGGAGGATTTGTACACATTCAATATCCTGAAAGCGCAAAACCATTTTCAGATAATATCAAACTGCTCGGAACCGTTTTCATCAGATTGGTTCAGATGATCATTGCTCCTCTGGTTTTTACCACATTAGTAGTTGGAATTGCCAAAATGAGCGACATCAAAATGATCGGAAGGGTAGGTACAAAAGCGATGCTTTGGTTTATTTCTGCCTCACTGGTTTCGCTTTTCATCGGTTTGATTTTGGTGAACTGGCTTGAGCCTGGTCATGTGACAAAGCTTCCGATCCAGGATGCTGCTTCTGTTGATGAACTTTTAAAATCGAGCAAAGGCTTTTCTATGGAAGACTTTGTGAAACATATTATTCCTAAAAGTTTATTTGAAGCTTTTGCAACGAATGAAGTTCTTCAGATTGTGGTTTTCTCGATTATGTTTGGAGTTGCTTTGGCAAATTTAGGTGATGAATATGCGCAGCCTGTTATCAAATTATTTGACGTGATTGCCCATGCAATCCTAAAGATGGTAGGCTACATTATGTGGTTTGCACCGCTTGGAGTTCTCGGAGCGATTGCAGCAGTTGTTGCGACTAATGGTTTTGAGATTTTTAAAGTCTACGCTATTTACCTCAGAGACTTTTTCTTTGCAATAGCAGTTCTTTGGATAGTACTTTTAATAGTTGGATATCTGATCTTAGGAAATCGTCTTTTTGAATTATTAAGAAGAATAAAATCACCTTTATTAATCGCTTTTTCTACAACAAGTTCGGAAGCTGTTTTCCCTAAATTGGTTGAAGAATTGGAAAGATTTGGCTGTAACAATAGAGTCGTGTCGTTTATTTTGCCTTTGGGTTACTCATTTAATCTGGATGGAAGTATGATGTACATGACGTTTGCGTCAATCTTCATCGCTCAGATCTACGGAATTGAAATGTCTGTCGGACAACAAATTACCATGCTTTTGGTTTTAATGTTAACGTCAAAAGGAATTGCCGGAGTTCCGAGAGCTTCTTTGGTAATCATTGTAGCAACCTGTTCAATGTTTGGCATTCCGCCGGAAGGGATCGCTTTAATTCTTCCAATCGATCACTTCTGCGATATGGCAAGAAGTATGACCAATGTTTTAGGAAATGCTTTAGCAACTTCAGCGGTTTCAAAATGGGAAGGACAGCTTGATAATCATGGCGGAGATATGTAAAGATATAAGTAATGTGTAATTGGTAATGACTAATTTGAACACTCTTCAATTTTAATTAAGAACACTAAGCTTTAAATAAAAATGTTGAATTTACCACAACATAAAAATACAATTGCTGATAAAGGATTTTCCATTATCAGCAATGTTTTTTCTGAGAAAGAAATTGACAAAATAATTGAAGTCATTCAAAATATTGATACTTCAAAAGATACCTTCAGAAAGTCGGAAGATCTTTTTGCGATACGTCAGTTTTTAAAAGAAATTCCTGACGTAAGAGATTTGATTTTTAATGAAAATTTAAAAGCAATCATTAAAGAAATTTTTGGAGTAAATTATTTTGTTGTGAAAAGTATTTACTTTGATAAACCTGAAAAATCAAACTGGTACGTGGCTTATCATCAGGATCTGACCATTTCTGTAGATAAAAAAGTTGAACTGGAAAACTTCGGACCCTGGACGACAAAACAAAATCAGTTTGCCGTACAGCCGCCTTTACATATTCTTGAAAATATTTTTACCATAAGAATTCATTTAGACGATACCGATGAAAATAATGGAGCTTTAAAAGTCGTTCCGAAATCTCATTCAAAAGGAATTTACAGACCGGAAACCATCGATTGGAGTGTGGAAACAGAAAATATCTGTAATGTAGAGAAAGGAGGAATTATGATTATGAAACCTTTGCTTCTACATGGTTCGAACCGAACAACGAATGGAAAGAAAAGAAGAGTGATTCATATCGAATTTTCAGATAAAGAACTTCCTGAAGAGTTGAATTGGTCGGAGAGGATGAATTGATTTTATTTAAATTTAATCCTTTAATTTTCTATTCAATTCAATTTGCGATTACAAAATATGATTGCTCACGATTAGTAATAAAATGTAAATATTACAGTTTGTTTGTCATTCCGGAGGAATCTCTACGTTGTTATTTAAATATAAACGTTGTTGAGATTCCTCCGGAATGACAAACTATATGTTGAATATTCATAAGACAAAAAACCTCTTCCAAATCGAAAGAGGTTGATTTATTTTAAAAAATTCCGTTTTTACTTTACGGAAATCTCATCCACAAAAATATAAGCTTCTCCTCCTGCGCCTTGATGCCATTCCGGAAGTTTACCGAAGTGATAAGCTTTTACCTTAAGATATCGGGCTTCGGTTGGTAGAACTTCAGTCGAGAAATCTGTAATCTGAACATTTGTGTCTCTTGGATCGATTCTATTTTCTAAAGTTTTTAGAAGAATAAAAGTTTTACCGTCCATTGAAGCATAATATTCTACTTTTTTAGGCATTAAAATCCATGCTCTGCTGTCCTGAAGGTACGTTGATGAAATATTGCTGATTTGCTGAGGAGATTTAAAATCAATGATCGCTTCCACAGTCTGTCCCTGGTAACCCTGCCATTCGCCTTTTCGCCAGTTTACGTCACCGTTGATCCCATCAATCAAGGCAAACTTTCCGCCTGCTGTATATTGCGGATTAACGTTAGCATTAATGGTAATATCCCAATGATTGGGTCTTCTGTTGAAATTGGCAGTTGTGATTCCGCTTTTCTCACCGTTTCTTTCTGCATAGGTTGAAACCTGCGTCGTTTTGCTGATGGTAAAAGGTTCTTTGTAGACTTTAAAAGTTTTTCTCACATTGGCGTCATTTTCATCCAACGTCATGTAATACACTTTGTCCTTCTCATTCAGCGGAGTGATTTTCACCTGCGTGGTAAAATCAAAAAGTCGGTCTGCAGCAATTACCGGAGAAGCCGTTTGTTCAGGATATTTTAAATCTTTAGCAGCTTTTACATTTTCAAAACCTAAATATTTTAGTTCGCTTTTAGGAGTGTTTTTAGTGATAATTTTCGTAGATCCGTCTTCGAGATGTAATTTAATTTCATCAAAATAAGGTGTCACCGTTTCCCATTCAGGTTTCCCCGGAGTTACAGCATAAATTCCCATAGAACTCAGAATAAACCATGCACTCATCTGTCCGCAATCTTCATTTCCGATCAGACCGTCGGGAGCATTTTTATAAAAATTATCGAGAATGTATTTGATTTTTGCTTCCGTTTTTTGTGGTTTGTCAACAAAATTATAAAGATAAGCAATGTGATGACTCGGCTCATTTCCTTGAGCATATTGCCCCATTAATCCTGTAATATCAACTTGCTCTCTTCCTGTCGTTTTATCAGAAGCTGAGAAAATGGCATCAATAAATTGTTCAAATTTTTCCTTTCCGCCATGAGCTTCAATTAATCCCGGAATATCCTGCGGAACGGAATATGAATAATGCCAAGAATTTCCTTCCGTATAATTGTTGTTGACTTCACTAGGATCAAACGGTTCGTACCAGTTTCCGTTTTTTCTAGCCTGCATAAAACCGTTGTTCGGATTGTAAAGGTTTTTCCAGTTTTGAGAACGTTTCATGAAATATTCGTAATCTTCTTTTTTATTTAAAATTTTCGCCATTTGAGCAATACACCAATCGTCATAGGCGTACTCCAGGGTTTTTGACACGCTTTCATGTTCGTCATCAATACTTATGTAATTATTTTGCTTATAGGCATTTAAACCAAAAATATCCAACATCGCAGAATTTTTTGAAGCCTGAAAAGCTTTCTCATAATCGAAACCCGTAATTCCTTTTACCATCGCATCTGCAATCACAGAGACCGAATGATAACCGATCATACATTCCGTTTCGTTGGAAGCGAGTTCCCAAACGGGAAGTTTTCCACCTTGTTCATACTGTTTGATAAAAGTATTGATGAAATCGGACGTTCTTTTTCTGTCAATCAAAGTCATCAGGGGATGCGCTCCTCTGAAAGTATCCCAAAGCGAGAAAACGGAGTAGTATCCGAAATCTTTCGCCATGTAAAATTTATTGTCTCTTCCACGGTATTTCCCATCAACATCCATATTGATATTCGGTTGCGTGAAAACGTGATATAAAGCGGTGTAGAAAACGCTAAGCTTGTCTTTGTCGGCAGATTTAACTTCTATTTTCGAAAGTTCTTTGTTCCAGTCTGTTTCGGCTTGTTTTTTTATAGTTTCAAAATCATTCGATTTACCTTCGGCAAGCATATTTTTTCCGGTACCTTCATAATCTGTCGGAGAAATCGCAACTTTCACACTGATTTTTTCGCCACTTTTAACGGCAGTTGTGAAGGCTAAAGCTAATTTAGTCCCAGAGAAAGTATTATTTTCATTTTTACCGTTAAAATCTTTCTTTGAAATTTTCATCGGTTTTGAAAACTCAATTCTTGCATAAATATATTGATTCGTCGCCCAAGCTTCACTTCTTCTGAAAACTTCGATGGTTTTGCTGTCAATTATTTTCACTTCACCTTCCAGCAATTTATCTCTGTGATTTAAATCTAAAATAATATTGGCGTTTCCGGCTTTGTTGAACGTGTATTCATGATAACCGACTCTTTTTGTTGTCGTTAAACGAACATCGATATTGTGTTTGTCTAATTTAACTGAATAAAATCCTGCCGTTGCTTTCTCGTTTGTATGCGAAAATTTTGATGAATATTCTTTAGGAGTCAGTCCCGGATTTCCCATCGTTGGCATTAGCATAATGTCTCCGTAATCAGAAACTCCGGTTCCGTTTAAATGCGTATGAGAAAAACCGTAGATCACAGAATCCGAATAATGATAACCACTGCAGCCGTCCCAACTTCCGTCGATTCTTGTGTCGGGGGAAAGCTGAACCATCCCGAAAGGTACGATGGCACCAGGAAAAGTATGACCATGACCACCCGTTCCGATGAAAGGATTCACGTATTGCGAATAATTTTGTGAAAATAAATTATGACTGATCAATCCTAAAAGGATGAGTAAAAATTTTTGCATGAGTTTAAAATTAAATCGTCCTAAAATACTACAATATTTTGTTCCACGAAAGAATTTATCTATCACCCCTTTTATTGATTCTAAATAGCTAAAATTTCCGTAAATTTGTAGACAATTTATATTTTATGTTGACTAAAGAAAAGGTTCAGGATTTCCTTAAAGAAATAGAAGTAGATGACTTGGTGACAAATTTTCAGGTAATGGGCAGCGATGTATATATCGATATGACCGCTCATTCACCGGCAATGCACGAAAAGAAGAAACTTGAGGCGGCAATGAAGCAGGCTTTTGCAAGTGAATTTGGAGAAGATATTAATTTAAAACTAAAAATAGTTTCTCCGGAGCCAAGTGAAGTTCAGCTTAGTCAGATCAAAGGAAAACAAATCCCCGGAATTCAAAATATTATCGCCATCGCATCCGGAAAAGGTGGTGTTGGTAAGTCTACGGTTGCTGCCAATCTTGCAGTAACTTTAGCAAAAATGGGTTTTAAAGTTGGAATTTTAGATGCCGACATTTACGGACCGTCTGTTCCAACGATGTTTGATACAGAAGGACAGAAGCCAATTTCTGTTGACGTCGACGGAAAAAGCTTAATGAAACCAATCGAAAATTATGGTGTGAAAATGCTTTCCATAGGATATTTCTCAGGAGCAAACCAAGCGGTAGTCTGGAGAGGACCAATGGCTTCAAAAGCTTTGAACCAAATGATCAGGGATGCAGCTTGGGGAGAATTGGATTTCTTGTTGATTGATCTTCCTCCGGGAACGGGCGATATTCATTTATCGATCATTCAGGAAGTTCCGGTAACGGGCGCGGTGATCGTAAGTACACCTCAACACGTTGCTTTAGCGGATGTTAGAAAGGGGATTGCGATGTTCCAGATGGAAAGTATCAACATTCCGGTTTTGGGATTGATAGAAAATATGGCATATTTTACACCGGAAGAATTACCTGACAATAAATATTATATCTTTGGAAATCAGGGAGCACAATATTTAGCTGAAGACTTGAATATTCCTATTCTTGGTGAAATTCCGTTGATCCAGAGCATCAGAGAAGCGGGAGATGTGGGAAGACCTGCAGCGCTTCAGGAGAATTCAAAGATTGCAGAAATTTATACAGATACTGCAAGAAAAATGGTAGAGAGCTTAGTAGAAAGAAATAAATTTCTTCCGCCTACAGAAGCCGTGAAAATCACGACAATGGCAGGTTGCTCACCAAAAAAATAATAATGATTTCAAAATTAATTTTTGAAAAACCAAATTCAAATATGGAGACAAATATAGCACACGAACAAACCGTAACCAAAGTAATGGAAGCTCTTGAAAGTATTCGTCCGTTTCTGAACAAAGACGGTGGAGATATTGAGTTGATTGATGTGAAAGAAGACACTGTTTATGTAAAACTTTTGGGAAACTGCTCCGGCTGTTCGCTGAACTTTTCAACCCTGAAACTGGGCGTTGAAAATACTATCAAACAACACGCTCCTGAGATCTTAAAAGTAGTGAACGTAGAATAAAAAATACCCTAATATATTTTTTGAAGACAGACCTGTGAAGGTCTGTCTTTTTTTATTCCAGATTAATTATGATTTTGAACTCTTCAAATATTTCTAAAATTTCATTGAATTTTGTTTTAAAAAACTTTTTACTTTTCTGATGATTTTTCCATGTCAGTTCTTGAACTGATTCTACTCCAAAATCACCTCTCATACAATCTTTAAGAGCAGGAATGTTTCTTCCAAAATAACCTGCAATTCCATTAATTTCTTCACCGAGAGAACAAAAGAATTCAGTGAGATTATGAAAATCATTTCCGTCGATTTCGATTTTTAATTTTTTTTGTGAAGACTCCGAATTTACATTGTTTAAAGCAAAAACCAGCCAACCTTGCAGTTCGTCTTTTCTGAATTGTCTCCATACATCTTTTTGGTTTATTTTATTTTTGCTAAACATTTCGTAGGCTTTCAAAAAGCCTTTCGGTTTATGCCATACAAAACCACTAAGAGTAACATTCTTTTTCTTGGCTTTAATTATCTTAACATTACTGACGAATATAGAAGTAATGACCTTTTGATTTTCATTTAAGTAATGAATTAATCCATTGTTATCATAGGTTAGAGTAGCATTGTCTATTGAGGATTTTAGATGGGTAACATCTTCTACATTTGTAAGGCGCAATTTTCGGTAAGCTATACTTGATTTATTACTTTCCAAATTTTTCACATCCTCTATAATTGTAATAAGTTCAGGTGGATGTTGACCTGAATCTAATGAAAATCCGAACATTGAAATTTAATTTTAGTGAAAGTAATGAAAATTTATTGTAAAACCTTGTCAAGGTTAATATGCATTATGAATAATAACCTTGACAAGGTTAACTTTCCAAAGAAGGATGAAAATTGTTTCAACAAAAAAAGCCCCGGGAAAAAAACCGGAGCCACATTAAAATCAAATATATAAAAGTTACTTTACAATGACTCTTTTTACTTCACCTTCTGAAGTTTTAATTAAATAAACTCCGGTGTTTAGTTTTGAAGTATCTATCGTTAAAGCATTTTTCTCTTTTCCAAGAAGTTTTCCACTCATATCAAATAATTCGTAACCTTGTGCTCGGTTGAAATACAATGTATTTCCTTTGTTCACAGGATTCGGGAAGATATTGAATGTTGCTTTTTCAGTTTTTACTTCTCCTGTAGATAAAGTTGGTGAAGGAGCTACTTCGTACATTGATAAAGTTCCGCTGATTTCGTTGGCAACAATTACATACCCTTTTCCTGTAGTTGTGTTTGCAGGTGAGATGTACGTGATTCCTTCCGGACCGTTATCCCCTCCAAATGCAGATGTAGATCTTGAATGTTTGTAATCAACAAATGTTACGTTACCCGGATCTGTAACATTGTAAACCATCACACCTCCCGTTCTTTCTAATGTAATGAAAGCGAAAGTTTGGGTTCCGATTGTTCCTAAAGTCACTCCTTCCGGTTCAGGACCTTTTGCACGGCTTCTGTTTTTAGCGCCGTTTGCTTCGTTATCAGCATTGAAGATCAATGGATGATTGGCTGCGATGTATCTTTCGAACTGATCGCCGCTGTCATAAACGATTTGTTTTGTGTCTGCATTGAAAATTGAGAACGAACGAGCTCCCAAAGCATGAATTTCTTCGTATTCTGCATCGCCATCTGTATTTCCGTTCACACTCGTTACTCTGAATCTTCCTAAATTATTTGAAGATTTTAAAACTGAAGCATTTGGGAAAACTGTAGAATCTAAACCGTAAGTTGCTGCACCTACAGTAGTTCTTTCACTGAATCCTCCTAAATCTTTTTCGTCTCCTTCGTTTGCGGTAATAATATAGTTTGTACTTCCTATTTTATAAGAAGCCATTGCATCAGGATTATAATAAGCTTTTACTGGCCAGTTGGCGATTAATATTTCTCCATTATTGTCAGAAGCATCAAAACCATTTCCTGGAAGACTCATGTCTTTTTTACCCAATCCCCAAATGCCTGTGATTGCTTTTGTAGCTAAATTTACCTCAATCACGGCATTGTTTTCCTGACAAGAAACCCATGCTTTCTGGTTGTCTGCGCTTATTGCAATGTATTCCGGTTCAAGATCCTGAGCCAAAGTGCTTGTAGATTTTACTTTTCTTACTCCTGAAGCAGCCAATGTTGCTTCCTGGCCGTTAAACTGTGTAAATCCAAGTGTAGTTACATTCGTTTGTGTTAGTGCCTGAATTCCCGCAACCGTTAAAGAAGGAATGTCAATAATACTGATCGAACCTTCAGGATCTGAAGTATATGCATCATTAGGTTCACCTTCATTGGCGGTCATTACTTTTGTTCCGTCCGGTGAAAAAGTAATCATATCCGGTAAAACTCCTACAGAAACCTGCTTCAGGAAAGTCCCGTTAATATCGAAGAAAACAACAGATCCATTGCTTTGTGCATTGGTTCCGTTTGGAGAAGCTACTGCAATAATTCCGTTTTTCACGGCAATACTTGTGATTCCACCATATGGAAGCATGTTTACTGTGCTGATCACAGAAGGTGCGAGTGGATTGGCGAAATTGATGATGTCAAAAACATCTGTCAATGAGCTGATTGTAAATAATCTCTGGGAAACAGGATCGTGAACAACTATTTCGGTCGAGCTGTTGTTGGTTCCTGAAGGATCAAAACTTCCGATGTAATTTAACTGAACCTGATTTGAGGCAACCGGAGCTGCTTTATCATTATCAACAATATAAACCGTAGATGAAGCGTCACCGGAAATGGTTGTCCCAACAGGATTTTCAAGGCTTAAAACAAAATATTCAGCCATCTGCTCTTCCAAAGTATCATCGATGATTGGAATATTTACTGTAACACTTGTAGTAGTTGGAGTAATATTGATGGTTTGATTTGCTAAAGTAAAATCACTGCTGTTTGCTGTACTGAAAGGTGCAGATTTTACAGCCAGATTCACTGTCGCATTTGAAGGATTGTTAACATTGATCTTGAAAGCCAACGTTCCTGCATTTTCGTTAACCTTTACCAGTGTTTTATCTAAAGAAATTGATGTTCCTGCTGTAGTGAAGGTTG
This sequence comes from Chryseobacterium sp. DT-167, assembly GCF_058310155.1. Lineage (NCBI taxonomy): Bacteria > Pseudomonadati > Bacteroidota > Flavobacteriia > Flavobacteriales > Weeksellaceae > Chryseobacterium > Chryseobacterium sp. DT-167. The sequence goes on from NZ_JBZEEQ010000005.1 coordinate 121,703, forward strand.
TAGAGGTGGCTGTAGTTACCGCGTTATCGCTTGTGTCTTCCACCATATTTGGTTTTAGAGCTAAATAATATGCCTGATTCGGAATCAAACCTCCTGTAGGAATCACCGTAATCTGATTATTGGCAAAAGTTGTAGTGAAAGGGACAACAGCTCCCGTAGCATTGCTTAACCTTAATTCGATTAAATTTTGGGCATTGGCGGTGGTAATTGCTGAGTTGTCAAGCAGTCTTACATTTTCATTGAATGTAACGGTAGGATTTGTTGTTGTAGAAGCATTGGTTACATTATTTGCAGGTAAATAGGTTACAGTAGGTGGAGTAGTGTCAACTCCTCCTGTTGCCGTTGCATCTACCGTGAAATTATCGAAACGGTTGTTTCCAACAGCTCCACCTGCACCTGCAGCGAATTCTACTTTTAGTTTAAAGTTAGGGTTGTTGGAAACTCCAGTGATTGTTGAAAAATCAAACGTAATCAATTGAGGATTGGCATCCTGAGAAGTAACAGTCTGATAAGGTACAAAAGTGGTTCCGTCTAAAGAGTAAGACCAATTTTGATTTCCCGCTCCCGAACCTGATCTTCTTGTGGTGAATTTTATAACTACATTGTTATATCCGGTGGTTGGTAAATTAAACTGTACATTCCCGTTGATCGGATAATTGTATCTCAAATGTGTACCTGAAGGATCTCCGTTTCTTGCGTTTAAATTTTCAATATTAAAGTTTTGTGAGGTTCCACCTGCAAAATCGATGAATGTATCTGTATTTCCCGTTCCTGTGGAAACTGCAGCGATAGATCCGTTTAAAAGCGTTGAGGTTGGGGTCGTAATGGCTGCAACCGATGCGTTGTTGTTAAAATTCCAGTAATGAATCAAAGTCTGTCCGGAAACTGTGCCATGAAACAATGCAGCAATGGGTAATAAACTTCTGAAAAGGTATTTGTTCTTCATTTTTACAATATTTAGATTGTGCAAAAATGAAGAATTATATGGGTGAGGGTTTTAATTAAATCTTAACAAATAATTAAATATTCGTATCAAATCTGTAACTAATTTGCCAGATTTTTAATATCCTCAATTTCGAGGATAGATTCTGGATAACCTCGTTTTACTGAATTGATCATCGCTTCACCGACCTGATGTAGCGATAATGTTTTGGAAGGCAAAATCATCGGGAAAAACCAGACGAAAGGTTTGAAAAGCGTTTTTACGTTCTTTTGACCTTCAACCGGTTTCATAAACCCCGGACGAAAATTGTAGACTGCTTTAAAACCGAGTTTCTGCAAATCATTTTCGGTTTTTCCTTTTACTCTTGCCCACATAAATTTTCCGTTTTCGGAGCTGTCTGTGTAAACTCCTGACACAAAATTGAAAGTGCTTTCAGGGTTTTGATTTAAAACTGCTTTAGCAAAATGTAGCGTTGTGTCATAAGTAATTTTGGTGTAATCTTCTTCGCTCATTCCCATGCTGCTGATTCCCGCACAGAAAAAACAGGCATCGTAACCTTTTAAATTTTCATCGTTAAGGTTTATTTTTAAAAAATCGGGGACGAGATATTCTTTCAGTTTTGCGTGTTTTTTTCCGGATGGTTTTCTGCTGACACTTAGAATTTCAGAAATATTGGGGTTTTCAAGACATTCCATTAAAACTCCTTCACCTACCATTCCTGTTGCTCCTGTTAGAATTACTTTCATTTAAAGTTTATTTTAGTTATTTTAAATGACGTTTGTTTTTTGGGATTTACTTTAAAAATGATTAAAAAATAAGCATGAATATTGAACTATTCTGATTGTATTTTACAAAAGCATTGTTGAGATTCCTACGGAATGACAAACTTTATGGTTATTTGATCCGAAAAGTGTTCGCTACAAAATTCTAAAAGAATTTTGTAGCGAACTGACGATAGTTTGAAATTATCTTATCCAGATTTAAGGACTGTAAGACATCTTGCGAATTGAAACCGATCATTTTTAGCCCTGATTGAAACGGCATCCTTTTTTGCAGTTCCCTGAGCGTAGCCGAAGGGAACTGCAAAAAAGATATAGTGGAAAGCAGGAATCAGCTCCTAAAGTATAAATCTAAATTAGTTATTTCTCCCCGGAAACTCTCTCATAAATATTGTGAATCAAACCATCTGCAACCGAGATCTTAGGAACATATATTTTATTGATTTCAGCCCAGTGCATCACGAAGTTGTAAATTTTCAAAGCATGCACCAAAACATCGGCTCTGTCTTCCCTGAAGCCATATTTTGTCATTCTTTCTTCAACGGTTAGATCGTTAAATTCTTTGTAAGCTTTTTTCAAATAAGCGATTGACATCGGTTTGCCATCTTTGGTTTTGCTCATAGAAAACACTTTGTTGATGTTTCCGCCGGAACCGATGGCAACGATCTGCTTTTTGCTGTTGATGTTGGCTTTTATTTCATCCTTCATTTCTCTCCAATTGTCTTCTGTTACGAGATTATTGAGAAGTCGGATGGTTCCGATATTGAAAGATTTTTCGTAAATCATCGTATCGTTTTCGTAGAACGTCAATTCCGTAGAACCACCACCTACATCTACATAAAGATAAGCGAAATCTTTGTCGAGACCTTCTGCAACGTGATTTTCATAGACCAGCGTTGCTTCTTCGTCACCGGAAATGATTTCGATATTGATTTCTGAAGTGTTTTTTACTTTTTCAATGATGTCTTTTCCGTTAGAAGCATCACGCATTGCACTTGTTGCACAGGCTCTGTAATGTTCAACTTTGTACACTTTCATCAGATCGCTGAAAATCTTCATTGAATCTAATACCATTTTTTCTCTTTCTTCACCAATTTTTCCGAGAGTAAAAACATCCATCCCCAATCGCAGGGGTATTCGTAAAAGATTTAATTTAATAAATTCAGGCTTTCCGTTTTGGATTTTTACCTCATTGATTAAAAGTCGGGCTGCATTACTTCCTATGTCTATCGCTGCAATGATCATTCTTTGATTTGTATTTTATTGAATTTCAATAATTTAATTTAAAGTAAATTGTTTTTAAAAAATCGAATGTACAAAAATATTTTGTTTGTGACGATTTAATTAGGTTAAAACGTTTACAGAAGCTCTTTTCCTGTTGTTTTTGCTTTCAGATAATTATAGGTTTCTATCTGTGACCTGCATTCTTTTTGATTATTGCTGATGTACTCGTTGCTCAGTTTCTTATCCAGAATCCTTGCTTTCACATTGTCTCTCAACTGAATATCAAGAATGTCTCTCAATTCTTTTTTCAGATTTTTATCGGTGATTTTTGCAGCAGCTTCTATTCTGTAATCCAGATTTCTGTTCATCCAGTCGGCAGAAGAAATATACATATCTTCTGCACCTTTGTTGTAGAAATACATTACCCGTGCATGCTCCAGATATTCATCAACAATACTGATCGCCTTTATTTTTTGCTTAAAACTTTTCTGGTTAATGGCGCAGTAAATACCTCTCACAATCACTCTGATCACAACACCGGCTTCTGCGGCTTCGTACATTTTCAGAATAAGACCACGGTCACTGACTGAGTTGGCTTTGATGATCATCTCAGCCTTGCGTCCGGCTTTTGCCTCTTCAATTTCTTTATCGATATGCTGTACAATTTTTTCACGCATAAACTGAGGACAGACCAACAGATGCTTGCAGGTTTTTAAAACTGACAAATAATCTTCCTTTGGTTTCTTGAGTACAGTAAAAACTTTATTGATATCTGCCATGACACCTCTGTCGGAAGTCATGATGAGATGGTCTCCATAGATTCTTGCTGTTTTTTCGTTAAAGTTTCCTGTGCTGATAAATCCGTACTGAAGTGTTTTATTATGAACTCTTTTTTTGATGACACACAATTTAGCATGCACTTTTTTGTCTGGAAGTCCGATCAGGACTGTGATACCTTCCGGCTCCAGCATTTCTTTCCACATCAGGTTTGATTCTTCGTCAAATCTTGCCTGAAGTTCGAGCATTACCGTGACATCTTTTCCGTTTCTTGCAGCGTAAATTAATGCATTAATGATTTTTGAGCTGCTTGCCAAACGATAAGCCGTTATCTGTATAGACTTCACATCAGGATCCATCGCGGCTTCACGCAAAAGATCAATCACAGGAGTGTATGTGTGATACGGGAAGCTCAATAAAACGTCTTGTTTCAAAATAACATCCGTCACTCTTTCACCATGTTCAAAGGCAGGGTGGGTAAATGAAGTTCTCTCAACAGGTTTCTTGTAATATTCAAATACATCAGGGAAATCCATAAAATGTTTGAAATTGTGGATTTTTCCACCCGGAATGATGCTGTCTTTTTTGCTCAAATTTAATTTTCGGATCAGTAACTCAAGCAGAGCTTTATCCATATCTTTATCAAAAACAAAACGGGTAGGTTTACCTTTTCGTCTGTTTTTAAGACCTTTTTCTATTTTTTCTGCGAAATTGGTTTTGATGTCATTATCGATATCCATTTCTGCATCTTTAGTTACTTTAAATGCATTGGCAGAAAACTCGTCATATCCGAAATAAGAGAAAATATGCGGAAGATTGAAGGTAATAACATCTTCCAAAAGCATGACATTTTTTTCTTCTAAATCTTCCGTAGGCAATAAGACAAATCTTCCCACAAAACGGGAAGGAATTTCAATAATCGCATAGTTACTATGATATTGCCAGTCTTTTTTTCTCATTGCTACCCCCAAATACAAACTTTTGTCTCTGTAATAAGGCATGGGTGTGTTTTCGTGAAGAAGGATTGGAATTACGTTTGATTCTACCACTTCATCAAAATATTGTCTTACAAATTCCTTTTGTCTTACAGTAAGATTTTTTGCAGTTTTAATGACAACTTTCTGCTCAGCCATTTCCACCTGAATTTTTCTCCAGGTTTTGTCAAAATCTGCCTGTTGGGTGATGACGATTTCGTTGATTCTCTGAAGGATTTTTGAAGGAGGCTGATAAAATGATTCTGCAATCACTTTTTCTTTAAAATCCATTGCACGCTTCAATCCTGCAACACGTACTCTGAAAAATTCGTCTAAATTATTTGAGAAAATCCCGAGAAATCTTATTCTGAGATGCAAAGGAACTTTTTCGTCCATCGCTTCCTGTAAAACTCTTTCATTAAACGCTAACCAGGTAATATCTCTGGGATTAAAATGTACTGACATACGTATTCATAAAATTTATCAAAAATAATAATAAAACGGTTCTCTTAATTGATTTCAAAGTTAATTCTTAATTAAATTTTTAGTTGAAAAATAGGGTGTCAGATAAAAGCAGATCTTATTCATATAATCTAATATGACAGGTTGTTTAAATTTAGTAAAATAAATAAGATTATCATTAAGATATGAATGATGTGTACTGGTCTTAAAATTTATTTAAATAATGAAAGCTGTCAATTTGTCATAAAAAATCTAATGGTACAGATATTGAGAAAGTGAGAGTGTAATTAAAACTTAAAAATTAGAAAAATATAAATATTATGAGTAAAATAATCGGAATTGACTTAGGAACAACCAACTCTTGCGTAGCAGTAATGGAAGGAAAAGATCCCGTAGTTATCCCTAACTCGGAAGGTAAAAGAACGACTCCTTCTATCGTAGCATTTACAGAAGATGGTGAAAGAAAGGTTGGAGATCCTGCAAAAAGACAGGCTGTAACCAATCCTACGAAAACAGTATATTCTATCAAAAGATTTATCGGAACACATTTTAAAGATGATTCTGCCGAGATCTCAAGAGTACCTTATAAAGTTGTAAGCGGACCAAACGATACTGTAAAAGTAAAAATCGACGACAGAGAATATACTCCACAGGAGATTTCTGCTATGACGCTTCAGAAAATGAAGAAAACTGCTGAAGATTATCTTGGGCAAGAAGTAACAAGAGCGGTAATTACTGTTCCTGCTTACTTTAATGATGCTCAAAGACAGGCTACAAAAGAAGCTGGAGAAATTGCAGGTCTTACAGTAGAAAGAATCATTAACGAGCCTACAGCAGCTGCTTTGGCTTATGGTTTAGATAAATCTCATAAAGATCAGAAAATTGCAGTTTATGACCTTGGGGGTGGTACTTTTGACGTTTCTATCCTTGATTTAGGTGACGGCGTTTTCGAAGTATTGTCTACAAACGGTGATACACACTTAGGTGGTGATGATTTTGATGATGTAATTATCAATTGGATGGCAGACGAATTTAAAGCTGAAGAAGGTGTTGACTTAAAATCTGATGCGATTGCATTACAAAGATTGAAAGAAGCAGCTGAAAAAGCAAAAATCGAATTGTCTTCTTCTCCTCAAACAGAAATCAACCTTCCTTATATTACAGCTACAGCTACAGGTCCTAAACATATGGTGAAGACTTTAACGAAAGCTAAATTCGAGCAATTATCTGCAGACTTGGTAAGACGTTCTATGGAGCCTTGTAAAAAAGCGCTTTCTGATGCAGGTCTTTCTATCTCGGATATCGACGAAGTGATCTTGGTAGGTGGTTCTACAAGAATCCCGATCATTCAGGAGGAAGTTGAAAAATTCTTTGGTAAAAAGCCATCGAAAGGTGTTAACCCGGATGAGGTTGTAGCAATTGGTGCAGCTATTCAAGGTGGAGTTTTGACTGGAGACGTAAAAGATGTACTTTTATTAGACGTTACGCCGCTTTCTTTAGGTATTGAAACAATGGGTTCTGTTTTCACTAAATTGATTGAAGCGAATACTACAATCCCAACTAAAAAATCTGAGGTGTTCTCCACAGCTTCTGATAATCAGCCGGCTGTAAGCATCAGAGTAGGACAGGGTGAGAGACCTATGTTTAACGATAATAAAGAAATCGGTAGATTCGACTTAACAGATATTCCACCAGCACAAAGAGGAGTTCCTCAAATCGAAGTGACTTTCGATATCGATGCAAACGGAATCTTGAGCGTTTCTGCAAAAGATAAGGGAACCGGTAAAGAGCAGTCAATCAAAATTCAGGCATCTTCTGGTCTTTCTGATGAAGAAATCGAAAGAATGAAAAAAGAAGCTCAGGAAAACTCTGCAGCTGATGCGAAGAGAAAAGAAGAGGTTGAGGTTTTCAACAAAGCTGACGGATTGATCTTCCAGACTGAGAAACAGTTAAAAGAATTTGGTGATAAACTGTCTGCTGATAAAAAAGCAGCCATCGAATCGGCTCACGCAGAATTGAAAACTGCTTACGAAGCGAAAAATGGTGATGATGTAAAAATCAAAACCGAAGCTCTTGACGCAGCTTGGATGGCAGCTTCAGAAGAAATGTATGCAGCAGGACAACAAGGTCAAAATGCAGATGCAGGAGCACAGAACCAAGGAAATGCAGGCGGTGCAGAAGATGTACAGGATGCAGACTTTGAAGAAGTCAAATAATTAGCAATTATCATCGACTAATATCGATCGAAATAAATTAGCAAATCGCTGTAAATGTAATGTTTATAGCGATTTTTTTGTTTTTGTATTTTTTCTTAATAGTTGATTTTAATCGATTTTTGTTGTAATTTTGTATCTCATTTGTACCGCGTGTTATTTGGATTTAATGTGCGTCTTATGCGTCTTATTTTATTTTAGAAGCCAAAAAACAGAGAATGTTCAGGATGTTATTTCAGAATGGGATTTAGTAAACTAAAAATACCAAGGGTATGCGAGCAGTGTTCAAAACCCTTTGAAGCAAAGACAGTTACTACTCGTTTTTGTACTGTTTCCTGCGCTAATAAATCGGGAAAAGAGCGCAAAAAGCAGGAAAAAGAACGAGTGGAAAAAGAAACACTATTGAAAAAGTATGTGAATAAAATTGCAGAAGTTCAATCTCGTGAATTTTTATCCGTTGCTGAAGCAACTGTAATGTTTGGAATATCGAGAGATACCATTCACAGATTGATAAAACGGGGAATAATAAAGGGAGTTAATTTTGGAGTAAGATTAACTCGTGTTAAGCGATCAGATTTAGAAGATTTATTTTCAGCAGTTGAAATGCCATATAAGACGAAGGAAATTCCTGAGAAACCCAATTTTGAAGTTGGTAATTGTTATACAATTTCCGAAATTAGTTCAAAATTCCACGCTGATCCAGGAACTGTGACAAACCTAATTAAAAGAAACAAAATTCCTACAAAGAAAGTTGGAAGTTTCGTGTATGTTCCTAAAAATTTAATTGATAAAATTTTTGACGGAAAATGAAAGAGTTATTAAAAACCAAAGTTACCGTACGATTGCGAAAATCCGAATTCAGAAAAGAATGGTTTATTTATTTGGAAAGTTATCCTGTGATGATTCCTGGTAAAGATAAAGTTCAAAGAATCCGAGAATATTTAAACCGAAGCGTCACAACCGTAGACTTTGATAAGAAAAGACCTGCAAGAACAACCCAAGAATCCGTTTCATTTAAACCTAAAAGAGATGACAATGGTATTATCGTTTGCAAAAGCGAAAATGATCGGGAAACAATGTTCTATGCAGATTCTATGCGTAAATTACGTCAGAGAGAGTATGACAATATTGAACTTTATAGCGAACTCGACAAAATTCAAATAGAACAAAAAGAAAAATCGCAGGAGAATTTTGTTAAATATTTTGATTTGCTGGTTAATAAACGACATAAAAACAATTCCGAATCTATTCAAATAAATTGGTATCGTTCGATAGAATTTCTAAAAGATTTTGGAGGTGAAAAAATTATGTTTTCGCAGATCAACACAAAATTCTGTGAACACTTTAAATCATATTTGTTGACTGCAAAAAGTGGTAGTAACAAGGAAGAGATTATTTCTCAAAATACGGCTTCAACTTATTTTTCTGTATTCAAAGCTGCATTAAAACAAGCTTTTATTGATGGATATTTTACGACTGACATTTCTGCTAAAATAAAAGCGATTCCGCACGAGGAATCAAGACGAGAATATTTAACACTTGATGAACTTAATACTTTAGTTGAAACTCCCTGTGAACCTGAAGTTCTTAAACGAGCAGCACTTTTTTCAGCGTTAACAGGTCTACGCCATTCCGATATTCAGAAACTGACGTGGAACGAAATAAGTATTGAAAACGATCAGGCAAAAATAAATTTTACTCAAAAAAAGACAAAAGGTGTAGAATATATGCCGATGTCTAAACAAGCATTACAACTTTGTGGTGAAGTAGGTCTTCCAAATGATTTGATTTTTAAAAATCTGACTAATCCGGCTTGGATTTCCCGACCACTCAAGAAGTGGATTGAAAGTGCTGGAATTACTAAAAAAATAACTTTTCATAATTTTAGACACACTTTTGCAACGCTTCAACTTTCGAGTGGAACCGATATTTACACAGTGAGTAAAATGCTTGGTCATACGAACGTAAAAACTACGCAGGTTTACGCAAAGGTTGTTGATGAAAAGAAAAATAAAGCTTCGACCGCTATTCAACTAAAAAACTTATAAAATGCACTTGAAATTTTTCGAATATCTTGTCATCTACCTTTCCGTTCTATTAGTATGTGTAGTAGGGGGAGCGTTAGCAAGAATTTCTTTTCTTGGAAAAGGTGGTGACGAATATACCGCAAATATTGTATTTTGGTCAATCACAGCATTAAGTATATTATTTTATGCGCTTATAATTTTATTTCTCGATGGGATAATTGTTTTATTCAGAAAGATTTTCCCTAAAAAAGGCAGTTCTGAAAATTCTACTGAAGATTTTATTCCATCTGAAAATCTTGATAATATAGGGGAGAAGCAAAAACAAATAATTGATGAAAATACACCAATCTATTTAGTCGAAAATTCGGAGGAAAACTTTGTGAATCAAACTACAGAATCCGTAAATCTAGAATTTATACGAAAAACTCAACTCCAGCAAAAGCAACAGAATGAAAGTGTAAAACTACAAATTGCTCTGGATTATGCTAGGAATCAATTTGCATTATATGTAACAGATGAAGATCTGGATGCACTTTGTAACGCCGTAAGTTTATATTCAAAAAAAGAAGGGATTCCTAACTATATTTCTGTCCACACAAAAGGATTAACTAATCTAGACCTTTATCATTTCGGTTGGAATATTTGGAATTATTTTAGACCGATAAAACAGGAAGAAATTTCAAAATTATTAAAAACTCTATTTGTTTCGCTTGACGATATTGATTTAGATAGTATTAAGTCACATTTGAAAGATGAACCTCAAAAAGGTAATATCAAAATTCAAGAAGACTTGACAGACTACCAAAAAACATAAAAAATCACAAAATGAAGTGTATGTTTAGTGATTCCTCTGTGATTGCGTGTTTATAGCGATCACAGAGGAATCACTTTTTTTCTTTGCACCATAACAATTAAAAACAATAGTTATGGATAGCAATGACATTTCATTTGAAAACCTGCCAAGAGCAGTTGCGCATCTGGTTAGCGAAATAGCTGAAATTAAATTTTTGGTAGAAAAGAAAGATCCTCCGATAATTCCCGTAAAAAGAATTCCGATTGATATTGTAGAAGCTTGCCAAATTATAGGTAAGGCTAAACCTACTGTTTATACTCTTGTGCGGAAAAGATTGATTCCTTGTTATAAAAATGGCAAGAAACTGTATTTTTTTGAGGATGAATTATTGGATTGGATTTCTAAAGGAAAGAAGAAAACCTTACAAGAGATTCAATCTGAAGCAGAAGCTAGTTTCAGAAAAAATTCAAGAACGGCAAATGTAGATTCTAACCAAAATCTACAAAGATGAGCCAAAAAATTCCCTACATCCGAGTTGGAACAACTTATTATAAAGTTATAGAAAAGCCATTAATTTCGGGCGATAAGACTTCTGTTTTGGTTCGATGGAATCGTGAAACAATTGTGAGCGATCACGGAAAAACGTATGTTTCAACTGTGCCAAAATTTGACGGTTTTTGTTGTATTCCGGAGCATCTAGAATACAAGCAAATTGTTCAAGGTTTCTATAATATTTACAATGAAATTCCCTTTGCTCCTTCATCAGAAAAGGAAAATTTAAAAAATAACATTCCATTTTCTTTGAATTTTATAGAACATATTTTCGGAGAACAACTTGAAATGGGTTTGGATTATCTGAAAATTCTTCTGCAATTTCCAACACAAATTCTACCTATTTTATGTTTGGTGTCCAAAGAACGAGCTACCGGAAAATCAACATTTATCAAATGGCTGAGGGAGATTTTCGGATTGAATATGACTTACATAAAAGGCGATTCATTCGGCAGTCAATTCAATTCCGATTGGGCAGCAATGTTGTTGGTAGCAATCGATGAAGTTTTTTTCGACAAAAAAGAAATCACTGAAAGATTGAAATATCTATCGACAACTAATAAAGATAAACTCGAAGCCAAAGGCAAAGACAGAGAAGAAATCGATTTTTTCGCCAAGTTTATTCTGTGTTCCAATAATGAAGAGAATTTTATTCAAATCGATGAAAACGAAATCCGATTTTGGATTCTGAAAATCAATCCTATCAAAACTGAAAACACTGAATTTTTGAATAACCTCATTTCCGAAATACCCTATTTCCTTCGGTATTTAATTGAAAGACCATTTTCAACAGAAAAGAAAACAAGAATGTGGTTTTCTGCCGATGAGATCAGAACAAAAGCACTTCAGAAATTAGTTTTTAAAAACAACAACAAACTCGAATCTAAGATTATAGAATTGCTTTATGAGTTTTTGAAAGCAACGATGATGAAGAAATTAATGTCGTTCCGCAAGACTTGCTGAATATGATGAATAGAATGTTTCGCCCAACTTACTGGACGAGAAATGATATCCGAATTCTCTTAAAAGAAACTTGGAAATTGAATCCACAAAATAATGGTTTGACTTACATCAGATACGACCTTGATTTTGCAGGGATTTTCTATCAAAACAATTCAGTTGGTCGCTATTTCACCATAAAAAAAGATTTTATTCTCAATAAACGTGTTGAAATGTTGAATTGATTGATAATGAATAGAAAATCAGACACTTTAAACTCAACAAAATCCTCAACAAACTTTTAAACTTCACTTTTTGTTGAATGTTTGTTGAGGGTAAAACCACTAGTTTGTTGAATTGTTGAACTTTTGTTGAGGGTAAAACCACTAGTTTGTTGAATTGTTGAACTTTTGTTGAGTAATTAAATATTATTAAATCAATAAGTTACAAGGTTTTCTCAACAATTCAACAAAAAATATCTCACTCAAAACACGAAAAATTTACATCTATGAATTGCAAACAATTTAATACAATCCCGTTGGAAGAAGTCCTCCTTTCTCTCGGACACCTTCCCACGAAACAAAATGAAAAAGAAGCTTGGTATCTCAACCCCTTTGCCAGCGAATCCCAACCATCTTTTAAATTGGATAAAAGAATTAATGTCTGGTATCTTCATTCCGAGGGTGTCGGCGGGAACAATACCGACTTTATGAAGAAATATTTAAATACCTCAGTCAATGAAGTTCTGGACTGGGCGCAAAAACAAAATTTTTCTTCCTTTCATCATCAACAACATGTTAAAAAATTGGAACCAAATTATACAATTGATGAAATAGTGGATCTCCGGAATCCAAACCTGAAAAGGTATTTGCAGGGACGTGGATTAAGTCCTAAAGTCTATGATTATATAAGAGAGGTACGATTTACCATCGGAAACAAGAAACTCTACGCCATTGGTTTTGAGAATTTATCTGGCGGTTTTGAATTGCGTAATGCTTTTTACAAAGGTTCATTATTGAAAAAGGATATTTCAATAATCGATCTCAAAAACGATGGACAGAACACACCAAAAGTGCAAGATGAACATATTAAAGGTGTAGCCGTTTTTGAAGGCTTTATGGATGCCTTGTCTTTTATTGAAATGAAGAAATCTTTTAAAGGAGATATTCTTGTAATGAACTCCATTGCTCTTTTAAATAAATCTATAGAACATCTCAAAAACTATCCTAATATCAATCTTTTTCTGGATAACGATACTGCCGGGATAAAATGTAAATCTCAGATCTTAAAATCTTTTCCAAAAGCAAAAGATCACTCCGGAATTTATTCCAACCATAAAGATCTCAACGAATTTTTGATACACAGGATAAAAAATAATGTAGCTAATAAGTCAAAGAAAAGAACCGAACAACTTAAAGATTCGGACAAACTAAAAGTGAGAAACCAGGAGCTTGAGATCAAAAACACAAATAGTTTTAAAAGGAAACGCTGATTATGCGCATTGTATGTTTTTACCAACTACTCGCAGAAGTTAGGAGCGCATTCGCAACTTTGAAGGTCGTGCCTTCCAACAAAGTTTCAAATACGCTCTGCGAGGCTTTTAACCTAGGTAAAATAATATAAGGTTAGCTTCTTGAACCTGTGTAAAAAACACCAGGACTATTTTTATCGAAGGTGTGTAAAATAAACACAGGTAAAAATTAATGCTGCGTGATATAACTACAGCACTCTTCAGCAAAAATTTAAATGCACAAACAATAAAAGTGTAAAACTTTAAAGATGTAAAAGGAATGAAGACCTCCATTAATTTCAAAGCAGTTAAATCCGATTCTGAAACCCATAATTTCAGGAAGAAAACTTTTGATTACATCCGTAAAGATCTGACGCCAAAGAATGAATATTGGATGGAACAGAAAATAGCTGATAGGATCCAACAGATCGAAGCCTATTGCAAAGAAAAATCCGGAAGGAAATTACAGAAGAATGCAATGCCTGTTCGGGAAGCGGTTGTGGTGATCAAAGAAGATACAACGATGCTGGAACTTCAGAACTTAGCCAAGAGACTGGAAGAAGAATTGAGCATCCGTGTTTTTCAGATCACCATTCACAAAGATGAAGGACATACTGATAAAGACACGAAAGAATGGAAATCCAATTACCACGCTCATCTGGTAGCTGACTGGCAGGATCTGAAAACTGGAAAAACACTTAAACACCAATCTTTCCACTATTCAAAAATGCAGGATCTGACAGCTGAATGCCTGAATATGGAAAGAGGGATTTCCGGTTCCAGAGGAAGATTGGAAGCGATTGAGTTTAAGATTCAGCAGAAAGAAGAAGATCTAAAAGCTTTGGAAGAAAGATATGATTTGATGAAATCTGAAATGGGTTCGAAGAAATCGGAGGAGCTGGTTGTCAAGGAAAATGATTTTTTAGGTTTTAAAAAAATTAAGACTGACAAGACCATTGAGAATTATGAAAAAGCATTTAGAACTTACAAAAGCACAATTCTAAAGAATAAAACGGAGTTGGAATCTAAGTCAAAACAAATTACTGAGCTCAATACAAAGCTGGATGATTTAAAAAAACAAGTACATTTATTCAAAAACAAAAGCGATATTCTATTGTCCAACCCGACAGTTTTTGCTTCTGAAAAGAAAAAATATTTGGATTCTGTTATTAATATTCTTGAGAGGGAAATCAAATTTTCAAAATTTAGAAATCCACACCTGGATAGAACAGATAAGCAAAAGTTGATATCAGAAATGGAAATAATAGCACAGAAAATTTCACAGGAAAATACGGTTCCATTTTCAGCCTTCAGTGAGATTTTTAAAGATACTGAGATGGTTAATCAGCTTTTCTCTCTGTTACAATTCGGTAATGACAAAACGAATTATGAGACTGAGGATATTCCAATTCAAAATAAAAGAAAGAGACTCTAATAACCGCAACGTATTGCAGAGTAATTTCTTTAATTGATAGCAATCAAGAAAGCAAGGAAGCAGGGACCCAGAGAAGCAACTAATCAAGCAAGCAATCTTGCTAGATTGAGTGATAACACCTTTTATGTTGTAGGATTTCCCAATTGGCAACCCTTGCTATTTTGTTTATGCTTTCTTCATTTTTGAAGAAAAAAGAAACCCACGCCGTTGTATACACCGGAAAAAGTATTTAGTTCCGGTATTTAGTGAGTGTTCTAGACCTCACCCTACGGGTTTACAAGCACCCTCATTTTTTAGCTATCCGATGATCAATTCGATACCGGCTTTTTGTGCTTTGTATTTTATTTTGGTCTGCAATTCATAATAGCTCCAGTTGCGAAGTACAAACTCCTGTTCTTTTGCAATCCCGATTTTGTCTTCCTGATCTTTAAGAATTAGTGTGCCTGCCTGCTGCCGGATGCAGAAATCAATCAACTTCCGGCTGTACAGATGAAGATGATGACTGACAAAACGGTTTTCCAGATTCTCTGTTTTGTGCATTGCCTTCTGTTTCCGTTTGGTTCCATGTCCTGAACGGGAATAAGCGATTCCGGCTCTGATCCTTTTATTACTCGCCTGAATCGCCAATCTGCGGTAGAGGAATTCCTCTTTCGAGCCAATAGTCATCCGCACATTGTTGGCTTTAACCACGATTGGATGTTCGAGAGACAGCGAAGCTTCAGCAATAATTTCGGGTTTTAAACCGTGGTCTTCCTTTTCAAATTCAAAGACGGGCAGCCAAAATATTTTCCCGCCTTTCAGCTGGACCTGTGAGTTGCATAGCTTGATCTCTTCTCTTAGAAGGCGTTCCAGGATCAAATGTTTATCAGAGAAATCTTTTCCTAGGTAGGTTTTTACTGGAATTGCAAACATATTGAAGGTAAATGCTTTCTTATCTGGATCATACTTCATTTTGCTGATACACTTGACCGGAAGCGGAATGGGAATATCTTTCTTAAAGTTCATTAAGGATTTTGATCCCTGCCAGTAGTCGGCTTTGTTTTTGGAAAAGGTGGATTGAATTGTATTGTTCAGGCATCCCAGAATATCGGTGGGGATTTCTCCCTTGAAACGGTCAAAGACAAGACGTGCCGTGGTGTTTGTTTTTGAACGGTTGAAGATTCCCCTTTCATCTTTTTTTTCATCAGCCAGCTTGTATTGGATTTCTTCGGTGAGGTAAAAGAAATCCTTGATCATTTCCCCTGTACATACAGATGGGAAACAATCAAATTAGCCGCCCGGAAACAGCGGTTCTGATAACGGTGTGGTTTTTAAACACTTCGTCGGTGTTATTCAGGTAGATGATCTGACGATTGAGATTCTTCCAAAAATTGACCGTTACGAACCAGAAGAAAACAAAACCAAATGGCGCGATGTACTTTTGGAAATGCTGAAAGTCACTAAGAAATTAAAAATTCAGCAGGTTGGTCAGGCCAATGTTTCACGACAGTCGATTCATCTTTTGGATATTTATTTTGAGTGGTTTCTGAATGAAGTACAATTGCTGATGCATCAGGGATTAATTAGACAGTATTACAAAGAGACAGGGAATGTAAAAGCCCTGAAAGGCAAATTAGAATTTGGGGGACACATTCAGAAAAACCTTGTTCATAAAGAAAGGTTTTACACCACACATCAGGTGTATGATAAAGATCACTTGATTCATCATATTTTAGGGCAGGCTCTGGAAATTATAGCTTCATTATCGAAAGGCAATTATCTCTACAGCAAATGCAAAATGGTACAGCTGGATTTTCCCGAAGTGATAGCCATTAAAGCTAATGAGAATACCTTCAGCAAGATTCCGAAATCGATGAAGACTGCACCCTATGAAACGGCTTTGGCGATTGCCAGACTGATTATTCTGAACTATGCTCCGAACATTTCAAGCGGTTCTGAAAAGATGCTGGCACTGCTTTTTGATATGAACAGTCTTTGGGAAGAATATATTTTGGTAAGATTAAAACAAGCCGCACAAGGAAGTGATATTGAAGTTTATGGACAAAATTCTAAAGGCTTTTGGAATGGTATAACGATTCGCCCGGATATTGTTTTAGAAAAGAAAATAGATAATGAAAAAAAAGAAATTTTAATTATCGATACCAAATGGAAAAATATTGATCAATCGAAGCCATCGACACAAGATTTGAGACAGATGTATGTGTATAATGAATACTGGAAAAGTAAAAGATCTCTCCTACTCTATCCTTCAAACAACAGTAATCTGAATGATTTTAAATCCTTTGTCCCCATTGACAAAGATCCTCATCATCAATGCTGTTTGGGAAGGATTTCTATATTTAATAATGTAGGGAAACTGAACGAATCAATTGGAAAATATCTTGTTGATTTGCTTTAGCTTAATTTCGAATACCAGCTTAAAAAAGACTAAATTAATTTTATTTATTAAATTGGAGTTGCTCTTTATTACACCAGGATTGATGAATATAGATTTTCATATCTTGCATTTCCAAAAACTAAACGACTATGACGATCAAATTTCATCAAGTTCGTTGCGGAGACGCTATTACGATTTCAAATAATGATAAAGAAAATCCTGTCAACATTGTCATTGACGGTGGTTATATAGGAACCTATCTTCAATGTTTAAAAGCAGGTTTAAATTCACTACCAGGGAAAAAGGCAAATCTTTGGATCTTAACTCACCTTGATGCAGATCACATTAATGGAATGGTTGCCTTTTTACGGGACCCGAAAATGGTGAAGAAATTTAAGCTCGAAGAGGTATGGCTTAATTGTTTTGACCATTTTGAAGTTGCATCAGAGAGTACAGCAGTCAGTGTCGGTAAAGCAATGGAAATACGGGATAAATTGCTGGAGAATGAAACCTCACTGAAATGCAACCTAATAAATAGAACAGAATGGGAAAAAGGTTCATTATCAATTGATGTTTTATCACCTGATTTAGAAACTTTCAATGAGCTGAAGATACATTGGGAAGAGGAGCTTGAGAGATATAAAAAACCTGTGGGTGAAGTGCAGATTTCAAAGAAGGATTCCGACGATTATGATTACACGATTGATGAACTTGCCGCTAAAAAATACTGTATAGAAAATAGTAATGATATTACTAACAAAAGCAGTATTGCTTTTATACTAAAAGATGAAAAAAAGAGTATTTTGTTTCTTGGAGATGCCCCTGCATCAAAAATTGTTTCTGCTTTAGAACAAAGGTTAGTACCAGGGCAGAGAAGATTTTTTTTTGATTACGTTAAGCTTGCACATCACGGCAGCAGATACAATATCAGTAAAGAACTGCTTGGCCTCATAAATTGCAGCTGTTATGTCATTTCTGGTGATGGACTCGCAGGTCATTATTTGCCGGATAAAGAAACTTTGGCTAAGATTCTTTGTCATGATGAAAGAAATAAAGAAGATCCTATAGAATTTATTTTTAATTACGACAATGCAGCGATTAGGTCAATTTTTAAAATAGATAAGGATCGGCTTAAGGAATATAATTTTACAGTGCGATATCCTAAGGCGGGAAAACGATATGTTGAACTATAAATTTATATGATAATGAATGATTTAAACATATCAGCTCACATCGTTATGATCCGCAGGAAGTCGAGATATCAAGGAAGCGGATTCCTTTTTCTTCCAAGTGTAACGTCCAAGTATATTTACATTCTAACCGCAAGGCACTGTCTTTTTGCTAAAAAATCCAAGCTTGGACCTATTGCTGCAGATTTGACCCTTTATTTTGAAAAGGAGGATCGCGGCATTAACTATCCCTTGAGCGTAGATGATGAAATTATCGCAGATGAAAAAGAGGTTCCGGATTTAGCGTTGCTTAAATTAAAAAGGGAAAACATCGAGTCAATTACTGGAGAGTTACCCGTAAGCTATATTGTAGATTTTGATGCAGAATATCTTTCTAATTGGCACTTTAAGGGATTTCCACATTTCAATGCTCAGAAATCAGTTTCTGATCATGTAAATATTATTCCTGATGACAGCAATGATCAAAGACTTGAAGTGCTGAGCCATGCAACCTATAGTACTAGTAATAGTTTTTCCAGCGAAAATGTAAAAGGTTTTTCAGGAAGTGCCTTAGTTAGAAAAATAAATGGTCAGATTTATATTTTAGGAATTGTTACAGATTATAGAGAAACTGGCAATAGATTTATAGTTGCATCACTATCAAAATGGCTCAAAACCAAGATTGAGGGACTTAAGATTTATAATATTGGTTTGGAAACTATACTTCCATGGGATTTATTTTTGGAAAACATCAAGGGCAGATCGGAGCAATTAGGACCGCGTTACACACCATTATTGAACATTGAGCTTGACATAGCAAGTTATTTTAATACGATTAGTCACGACCAGCATTTAAAAAATAGGCTAAATGATGCAATCATGCCAGTCAATGATGCTTATGCTATTTTTCAGTCAAAATTTAGATCATTATATAGGTCAAGTAACACGATATTTGGAAGATTTTGTGCTAAACATCAACAAATTAGTTATGTTGAAAAGGGCGAAACATTCAAAGATATTTTAGATGACGTAACTAGACTGATCGAAGAAGTTAATCGCAAACTAGGAAGAGGAAGTACGCTTGAAAATAAGGTAAATACTGAATCTCTACTTAGAAGACTATATGATCGTACGTACGGGCTATCATCGATTATGTACTTTTTGCAGAAAAAAATAAAAACAGGTAAAGCACTTTATGACGACGCGTTTAATGCTTGTACCTTTTTGAATCAACGCACTGAAATATTGTTAGGGAAATCTAGGGACTTGCATTTGACCAACAATCCGTATTTAATGATTTCCGGAGAGGCGGGAGCGGGAAAATCACATCTTTTTGCGGATGTTGCTAATTCGAGGATTAAGGATAATAAACCAACGCTCTTTTTTCTAGGTCAAAATTTTACTTCTGGACAGGAACCGTGGAAACAGATTCTTGCGCAACTTGCAGTGAAGGATTTAACAGTCACAGAGTTTCTGCATATGCTTAATGAAAAAGGGAGACTAATGGGCGAGCGTGTTCTAATTTTAGTGGATGCAATAAATGAAGGGCAGGGGCTGGGTTTGTGGCCGAATGACTTGGAAAGTTTCGTTGCAAAACTTGTTGCATTCCCATATATTGCTTTAGCGATGAGTTACAGACAAACATATGTAACAGTGTTAAGAAAAAATGAAACTGCTTGGAATTATTTTACACCAGTTGTACATGAAGGATTTCGAGGTAATGAACGCGAAGCTCTAGTTGCCTTCTCAAACTACTACAACATCGATGAACCTAAAGTGCCTGTGCTAAGTGAGGAATTTTCAAATCCTTTATTTTTGAGACTGATGTGCTTAAGTTTGCAAAAGGATTCTTCATTGATCAGAAATGGGAAAGTTGATATTAGCTCTATTTTTTCAAATTATATAGAGTATGTTAATGAAAAACTTGGACAGACGGAAAAGTATGATTATGCATATTATAAACTGAATTTGGTAAAACGTGTAACAGAGAAAATGGCAAATGTAATGCTTACGCACAACGAAATTGAGAGCTTAGATTATGAAAAAGCATTTGATCTTACACAAGAACTGGTTGGGAAATATTTAACAAGAAAAAGATTCTTGGATGATCTCATTAATGAAAATGTGCTGATTGATGAAATACGGCTTTCTGATGATTATTTTTATACCCCAATTTATCGGATAGCATTTGCTTACCAAAGATTAGGTGATCATTTTCGGGCTAAAGAATTTATAGGTAATATTCGTAACAAACTAAAAACCCACAATCAAGTTTTTAACAGGAGAGTCATTCGCTTATTTTTAAAAGACGAAAAAACTAGACTTGAAAATCAGGGGCTGGTCAATGCTGCGCTAACCTTAGCCATTGATCGATTTTCCGACAAGATATATACAGAATTAATACCCTCTGACATTAAAAATGAGAAATCGATTATAAATGCTGTTCTACATAGTTTTTTATGGCGTCAGAAGACTGTTGCTGTTAATGACTTGGAAGAATTTTATCATCTCCTTTTAGCTGAAAATGGTGATAATTTATACGCTTTCTGGGATACCAATCTTTTGATGACATTTAATCTGAACCAATCATTAGACGCCCTTTTTCTTCACAAAATACTGAGTAAAATGAGCATGCCTGACCGTGATGCAACATGGAGTATTTACATAAACGATAGATTTTATTTAGAGGAAACGGGACCAGTTAATCGGCTAATAAAGTGGGGGTTAGAGTTTACCGAATTTACAGCTGATCATAAATCAGCTTTAATGGGACTAACAGCGCTCACTTGGTTTTTAACCAGTGTAAATAGAGAGCTAAGGGATACTGCAACAAAGAGCATCCTAAATGTTTTATTGCATTTACCATCTCAAGTCGTAGAATGGATGTCTATATTCGAAAGCATAAATGATCCGTATATAACCCAGAGGGTTTATGCTGTTGCGTTCGGAGTAATTGTGAGACAACGAGATCCGGAATTGATAGTGAATATATCTGACTATGTTTATAAAAATTTCTTTGGTCTTAAGGAAGTCATACCAGATATATTAAAACGTGATTACGCTAGTCTGATTCTTGAGTTTGCTAGAAAAAATGTCAAAAATTTATCATACGATGAAGCTAGAATCGCTGCTACCTACACAAGTAAAATTCCAAAAAAGCTGCCCTCAAATAAGGAAATTGATAACTTATTAAAAGGTTTAGAAATTAAAAAATATGGAGGTTCTGATACTATTGTAAGATCTATGGTAACCGAATATGGTCGTGGTACATCGGCATACGGAGATTTTGGTAGATATGTGTTTGAGTCGGGCTTAAGAGCTTGGAAAGAAGCCGATGCAGATGGTTTGAGCAATCTTGCCGTAAAATATATTTTCACCAAATATGGTTATGATGAAAATAAACACGGAAATTTTGATAATAATATTGAAAAGGGTAGAGGTAGATCATACAGTCAGGAACGAATAGGCAAAAAATACCAATGGATCGCCTTCTTTGAAATCTTGGCGAAAGTGGCGGACAGCTACTTAAATTTTAATGGCAAAGGAGAATTGACTAATGCTAGCAGTACGTATAAAGGTGCCTGGAATCCATATGTAAGGGATATTGACCCGACCTTTTTAACCGTTCCTCCTAAGAAAATGAAATTAGAGTGGTTACCAAAAATTGATTCTAGTAAATGGTTGCACGAGAACAATAGGAAGTGGCTCGAAAGTCGTGATAATATTCCTGATCCGACAAAATTTGCTGAGATTATAGATTCTGAAGGTAAGCAGTGGCTTTGCCTTCAAATTTTTCCTGATTGGAACAGTAGGAATGACGAGTATGATCAGTCATTTCATGAAAAATACAAAGATTTTTGGATGCAAATTCGCAGCTACATCGTAAAAAAAGAAAGCCAGGCGAACACTATAAATAGATTAAAAAAGGCTGATCTAACCGGTCGATGGATGCCAGAATCATCTGAGAGGCACACTATGTTTCACCGTGAGTATTATTGGTCACCTGCAATGGAAGATTATAAGTCAGAAGATGAATACCAGGAAATCTTCTACCGCCGTGAGCTGTTAGGAAAGGTTTCTGTAAGTACAATTAATTATTTTTGGGACAAGGAATTTGACAAGTCAAATGAAGGAACAGTAAATATACTGAAACCATCAAAGTTAATTTATGAACTCCTGCAATTGAAAGACGGAGATAAAGACGGAGAATTTGTTGACAGTCAGGGAAATTTGGTTTGCTTCGATCCATCTGTCCAGTTCGGGGGAAGAAATCAGCTAATAATTGATAAGGAAGTTTTATTAAAAAGCCTGGACCAAGCGGGCTTAGATATATTTTGGGCTATGCATGGCGAAAAACGGATCATGAATGATAATTTTCAACCTATGGAGTTTTACGGAGTAATGGGATTAGATAATGAAACGAAAGAACTCATTCAATTAAATTTTAACATTCTAAATCAGAAAAAGAAACGCAAAAGTTTTCTTAATAGATAAATAAAATATCTCTATTTTAATAATTTACTCTTCGTTAGTTATTTTTGCATAAGGGATTGCAGCGGCATCCTCCTTTAGGGAGATATAGCGGAAAGCCCGGCCTTTAGGAGATGCCATGATAATTTTATCAAAATTTTCTTCTAATAAGTATTACGGGAAACCGTAATGTATCTCCGGGTTATAATTTTATTTTTACCGCAGAACTAAATAAATGAAATACCTTATATTAGACGATGCCTCTTTATATAAGTGAGGAACTAAATTTATAAAACTTAAACGCTCTAACTCATGAAATTAAAAATGACTAAAATTGTCGACAGAGGTACTCACAATTCTGAAAAAGTACTGATAGATGTACTGGAAGATGTGAATCTAGAGTATTATATCATCCGGGATACTACCTTTAGTAAGATCAATACGATATCCAATAAGTGGGTGCATGTTTACGAATTCTTAAATCAGGCAGTAAAAAAAGGTGATAAGATAGTTCTTCATACGAAATCAGGTAGTAACCAGATTAATAACTTAGGTGAAGGAAAAACAGAATATCTATATTTTTGGGGCCTGGGAAATAGTGTTTGGAATAACGATGGTGACGCTGCAGTTCTTTATGAAATCAATACGTGGGATACTTTAGCTGTAAATGCTAAGTAACGTGATTATATACGATTTTGTTGTCATGCAAACTGCTGTCTAAATCTAAACTCGATAATATGAAATTAGGAAATTCATACTATAACTGTTTTTCAGAAAAAGGATATTGTGATTTTGCTGATAATGAGTTTATCAGGGATTGCTTTGAGCTGGAAGTTGAGCCCGCTATTTTTTTGGATAGTTGTGTCTGTATACATACTTTTCAAGGATCATACACGATTATTCGGACATTAATAAGGGGTTTTCAACTTGGAAAGGGCTGTTGGAGGAACGGTTGAATTAGATGTAGTTTGTAATACTTTATAAATATATCAACTTTAAGTATAAAGTTGTTAGTTTCAACAACTATAATGGTTGAAAAGTGTTGCATAAAGAAGAGAATTTTAAAATGAATAAATATTGATAGTTAAAATTATGCTGTGTTTATTAAAACATATCATAATGAGCCGATTAATGTTTTTAATCGGCTCATAAATTTTAGTATATTTGAGCCAAATAAGTTATTTAATCACCTCATGGAATATATTTGGCAATCTAAAGATTTCCCGAAATTCGTATTTAATAAGCAAGAAATCGTTCCGCTGATTCAACAGTTTGCGCACGATTTGGGAGAAATAAATGGAATTGTGATGGGCTTTTCTGAAGAAAATAAACAAGACTTATTTGCTGAAGTAATGCTTTCTGAAGCACTAAAAACATCAGAAATTGAAGGCGAATATTTTAGTCGAGAAGATGTGATGTCCTCACTGAAAGCCAATTTAGGCATCAAAGATTACCACCAAAATAACCGGAACAAAAAGGCAAATGCCATTGCACATTTGATGATAGAAGTTCAAAACAGCTATTACAAGCCAATTTCCGAAAAAATACTTTTGGATTGGCATCATATCTTAATGGAAAATGAAAGAGGAATTAATGCCGGACAATTTCGAATGGGAATAGAGCCAATGCAAGTGGTGTCGGGTAAATTTGGTGATTTCATCATCCATTATGAAGCTCCACCTTCTGAGAATTTGCCATTGATGATACAACAATTTTTGAAATGGTATAATGACTTTGAAGTGAACGACTTTGGAAAAATCGGAGAAGGTATTGTGCTTTCGGCGTTAGCGCATCTATATTTTGAGACCCTGCATCCCTTTGAAGATGGAAATGGGAGAATCGGACGTGCTTTAGCAGAAAAAGCCTTGTCCGAGAAACTTGGAACACCTGTTTTTATTAGCATTTCAAAGTCTATTGAAAAGGATAAGAACCGTTACTATGAAGAATTAAAGCTGGCTCAGCGAAATCTTGAAGTAAGTAGCTGGATGCTTTATTTTTGTTCAATATTGCAAGATGCTTTACTGGATTCTAAAAATCAAGCACTTTTTACTTTAAAGAAAACTTTGTTTTTTGATCAATTTAAAAGTCAACTTAACGAACGAGAATTAAAAGCTATTCAGAAAATGACAGAAATGGGAGGAAATTCTTTTGTTGGAGGAATGAATGCAAAAAAGTATATTTCTATTAATAAAATTTCTAAAGCCACTGCAACAAGAGATTTACAACATCTTTCCGAAATTGGAGTTTTTCTCAAATCGGGTGGAGGTCGTTCAATTTCTTATAAATTGAACTTGTAAATAAATGTGATAAAGTGATTCTCCATCAAACTTCTATTAAGAAGCGGTATTATGATTTCCTTTTAAGAATTAAAAAGTCAATTACTTAAAAAGTTTTAATATTAAATTTGAGCAGTAACTTTTAGAATTGCAGATTATTTTCTTCCTTAAAATTGATAAAATTTGAGGTGTACAGGCGAAATGTATCAATTATCACTGTAGCATTCGGGAAATTTTAACTATTTGATTTTTAGTAACTTATAAAGTTGGAGGTGTGCAAAAGTAGTACAAATGTGCATTTAAATTTTATCATCAAACATTGTAAAATACTGTTTTACAAGTACTTAACATGACGAGATTCGTGCAGTAGAAAAAAAAGATGTTGCAGCATCTTAATTGTGTACCACTTTTGTCCACCTCGATATGTATAAACCACCATCAATAAAGACTTCTTTAGATACTGTATCGGGTCGGCGCACAAGATTTGAGCGAAAATAAAAACTATATCCCCTAATTTTTAGAATAATTGTTAGTTTGAAAAAAACTCGGGAGAAAATTATCTTTACAATATAGAATTTAGACAAAAAATAATACGTCAAGTTTTGACGCCTCGGTGATTTAGCTTTGATAAGTAAATATTAAGTAATGATCAAATTTGTATCAAACTATTGTGATATGTGTTAAAAAAAGTTAAATTAGCAACAATAAAATTATTAACCAAATCATGAACAAACTCTACATGAGTGCATTACTGGTATGCACAGCCGGTGTACTATACGCACAGGAAGTGGTATGGCAGAAAGACATCAAATCCTCCACGCAGGATTTTCTTTCACAAGTCACCACAACTATCGACCAGCAATATTTGATTACAGGAAGCTCTATTCAATCGAAGAAGCTTACTTCAGAAAACAAACAGAATAACGGTTACGATTTTCATTTGGTAAAACTCAACCAGCAAGGTGAAGAAGTCTGGGAAAAATATTTCTCAGGGCAGAACCACGATTTTCTTTCAGCTACCGTTGCTACTCAGGAAGGTGGTTTTCTATTGGCGGGAACTTCTTATTCGGGAAAAAATCTAGACAAAAAAGATGACGCTAAAGGCGGATCTGATATATGGCTGATCAGGATCAACGAATTCGGTGATGAGCTTTGGCAGAAAACGCTGGGATCTGCTCAGGATGAGGAAGCCAGAGCGGTGATCCAGACTACAGATTTTGGATTTTTTGTGGCAGGAAATACTCAGAATGCACCGAAAGGTTTCGGCTCTAAAGATGTGATCGTTTCAAAACTTGATAAAAATGGAAAAGAATTATCACAAATCATTTTAGGTGGAAAAGCTTTAGACGAAGTTGAGAAGATGATTCCAACGGTTGACGGCGGTGCGTTGCTCGGAATTTATTCGAGAAGTAATGTAGGCGGATCTAAGAAAACCGAAAATTTCGGAGAGGGAGATTACTGGATCGTAAAGCTAAGCAAAGACGGAAAAGTAGAATGGGAAAAGAATTTCGGTGGGAAAGGTGATGATCATTTAAGAACTGTAGCGATGACTTCTACAGGATATATCGTCGGCGGGGAATCAAGATCAGAAAGATCGGGAAACAAAACTGCAGGCATCGAAGAAGGAACCGATATTTGGCTGATTTCTTTAAACGACAGAGGTGAAGAACTCTGGCAAAAATCATACAATTTTAAGAACCGGGATATCCTGATGGGAATGAATATGATAAAAACCGGAGACGATAAAAACTCAAAAGGTATTTTACTAGGAGGTTACACTCAGGCAGAAGGAAGAATTGAGGCAGATGATGAGACCTTTTGGATGTTGTATCTGGATCAAAACGGCAATGAGGAGTGGAGAAAACATGTTAAAGGAGAATCAAGGAAGAAAGAAGAAAGGTTATCTGATATCAAATTAAATCGTGATGGTTCTATTATTTTAGCAGGAACAAGTGCGGAAGAACTCGGAAAAGAAAACTGGAAGATCGTAAAACTGGGAGACAAACAGTTGGATCAACTGATTGAAAAACTGGATATCAAGATTTATCCGAATCCTGTGTCAGAGTACTGTTATGTGGAAATTGGCTTTGATTTTAAAGAAGCCGATATTACAATTTACGATATGGGCGGAAGACAGCTTCAAAGTCTCAAAACAAAAAACAAAGTGACCAAAATCAATACCCAGAACCTGATCCAGGGAGCGTATTTGGTGACGATAAAAACGGATACGAATAAAACTGCCAACGCGAAAATTATCAAGAAATAATTATGAAAAATTTTATATTAACAGCAGTATTGATATTAACTGGTTCTACAATCAACGCCCAACTCCCATCTGGCGGAGAAGCGAAAAGTTATGTTGGGAATATCAACGAAATGTTTGCTGCAGCACCTACTTCTAATAATCTTATGAAATTTGAGGAAGTTCCTGTGAGTTATTATACAGGTGTTCCTGATATTAATATTCCCCTTTTTAATATTCCAACTAACAATAAAAATGTAGCTGTAAATGTTCAGCTAAAATATCATCCTTTAAATGCAAAACCTGATGACCGAGCTGGCGAGACAGGTTTGGGATGGAGTTTAATAGCGGGTGGAACTATCTCCAGAACCGTAAGAGGCGGGGGCCCGGATGAAAAAATTAGGGATGTTGCGTTTTCATCTCCACCAAAAGTTAAGTATGGTATCTATCATCACATTTACAATCCTACCTATAAGATTATCAACAATGATTTTTCATTCAATTTTAATGATTATACTTTTGATGCAGGAATTGGTAAGTTTGATACTGAATATGACTTGTATCAATATAATTTCTCAGGCCAGTCAGGTAGATTTTATGTTGTGAAAAAACCAGATAATACTTATGAGGTTGAAAAATTAGATAAAAATAACCTAAAGATTGTTTGTGGAGAAATTGATACGTATGGTGCAATTAAATCATTTATAATTACGGATGATAAAGGCATAAGATATCTTTTTGATGCTAAAGAAAAATCACAAAAGGATATTACTACAATTAAAATCGGAATGACTACTGGAACAGGTAATTTAAACCCAACAATGGATATTGCAGATTACTTCACAGCATTTCATTTAGTTAAAATTAATGATCAGGAAAATACAACTTTGGTTGAATTTAATTATGATCTTTTATCTTGGGTTAAATACAGTGAAACCCCCACGAGAACAACAAGGCTTGCAAGCAATGTCTATTATACAAACAATTCTGCTGCAGATACCGGTCAGATGCAAAGTCCGGATGGTAGTATGCCGGGATCATTAGAAAGTCAGACCGTATATAATAATTCTCAAACAAGATTACTAACGAATATCGATGTTAAAGGAAAAGGATTAATATATTTAAATTATGAACAAGGCAGACTGGATTCAAATTATTTACAACCTGCTAACTTATATAAACTGAAGTCAATACAAACCAATTTTATTGGGCAACCCGCAAACTTATACACTGATAAGTTTGTATTTGACTATGATTACTCGAACGTTAATCTTCAGACGTTTAGCGGTTCTATGCAGCTTCAAAAATTGCTCTTGAAAAAGGTTACTAATATGAATGCAGATAACCTGAACTCAGAGTATTTATTAGATTATAATACAAATGTATCTTTATTGAAAAAGGATGACTGGGGATATTATAAAACAATTGATGGTCTTAGCTTGCAGAATGAGATTGCTACCGACGTCATTAAATCGATGACATATCCTACAAAAGGGAAGGTTGTCTTTAACTTTGATGAGAACGAATTTAGTTACAACCCAACAGAATATGAAACGATGACTCCGGTCACCGGATATAATACAACGAATAATTTTGAAAGTTCAATAAGTTTTTCACAGTTCAATAACTTATTTAAGCAGGAGTTTTTCACTATCCAATCAGCACAAACAGTTAATTTGGATTTATTGCTAGGCAATCTAATTTATTATAACTGGAATTTTCAAATATTTAAAAAGAATCCGGATAATACTTTTTCGCCTGCGGTTTATACATTTCAGTATTCTGCTCAGACATGTAATAAACCTCAACCACCTGCATGTCCAAATCTAAATCCTAATCCGGATGGGCAGATTATATCAGAGTTTAATCCTACTGTTTATCTAGAACCAGGAACCTATTATGCGTCTTTAACCGGAAACTTTGCTTTTTCTAATGCAGGACCAACGAATGATACTTTTGTCGCTCATACCACTGAACCAATATATGTCGACGTTAAAATCAGTAAAGGGGGTGGGATAAGAATTAAAGATTTATCATATTTTGATAACACCACTTCAACTTCTTTTGCCAAGAAGTATGTCTATGACTATAAAAATTTGGAAGATTCTCAAAGAAGCAGCGGAGCATTAGTGTTCCCAAAACCAATTTTTAAACTAACTGAGTATTATACATTTCAAAATAAAATCAGCAATCCAAGTATATTGTATAGTGCACAGTTCGATGTGACTACAGATTACAATATTCTTCCCGTACAGAAAACACAAGGTGCAGATGTAGGCTACAAATATGTGACTGTAGAGCAAATCGATAACGACAATACCAAAAAAGGCAGGACTGAATATAAATTCCGATCTCCCATTGATTATCCTAATGAGGCAACCATTTTAGTAACCTTATCACCGATTCCAATTCCCAACCAGGATTATTTAAGAGGTCATTTGGTGTCGGAAAAGAAATATGATTCAACCAATAAACTGTTGTCTGAGACGATAAATGATTATGTGAGTGAAGTATTTGAGAAGAATGATGGAGTAAAGCTAAAAGATTTGTACTCAAGTAATATGGTCGCTGAAGTTTTTTCATATTACGGATGCCAGGATCTTCTAAATCATGGAGTAACAAGCTGTGCCCTGGCTTCGCCCTATAAGAATTTTGAAAAATTCGGAATTACATTACCTATACAAAAGATTGAGAAGTCTTATTTGTATAGAAATGGTGTACAGAATTCAGTAACTACGACAACCAATACTATTTATAATACGAGAGATTATCCAACTTCAGTTACACAACTGCTACCAGAAGGAGATTCTAACATTACAAGCTATAAATATGCGCATGAAAAATCAAATACGAGATTGATTAATGCCAACATGATAGGTATTCCTTTGGAAACCGAAACTACAAAGAATAACAAAGTAATTAGTAAAGTTGAAACACTTTATGATGATACATCAAATTATTTTCCTACCTCGATAAAATCATTGGATTTTCAAAACAATTTTGTAACCGAGTTAACTTATGATCAATATGACATTAAGGGCAATCTGCTACAGTACACGAGTAAGGATGGAATTCCTACTTCAATTATCTGGGGATATAATGGGACTCAGCCTATAGCAAAGGTTACAGGATCAACGTATGCTCTGGTAAGCAGTCTGGCGTCTGCAATTGTATTTGCATCAGATACAGATGCATCGTTAGGTGCTAATAATGATGAAGCCTCGCTGATTGTTGCTTTAGATAATTTTAGAAAAGATTCAAATTTAGCTAATTATCAAGTCACAACATATACCTACGATCCTCTAATCGGAGTAAGAAGCATTACCCCGCCATCAGGAATCCGGGAGGTTTATCTTTATGATACAGCGAATCGATTGAAGGAGATCAGGGAGAATAATTCTACCGGAAAAGTCCTGAAGGAATTCAAATACAACTACAAACACTAAAATCAAACCATGAAAAAAATAATCATTCCAATCAGTACTTTGTTTGTAGTGGGTCTCTCCCATGCACAGAGCCTGAACCTCAGTACCAATGAGAACTATGTGTATACAAAAACCTATTTGACGGATCCTGCGCTTTCCAATCCCAAAACTTCAGAGACCGTTCAATATTTAGACGGTTTGGGTAGACCCAAGCAGGTTGTGAATATTAAGGCTTCACCGTTGGGTCGTGATGTTGTGTCGCATATTGTGTATGACCAATACGGGAGACAGGCATTGGATTACCTTCCGGTACCCCAGGGCGGCACGGGTAGCGGCGCCATTGTCACAAACCCTTTGTCAAATGCAACACAGACTGATATTTACGGATCTGAAATCATTTTCGCGAAAAAAGAATTTGACAGCTCACCTTTAGACAGGGTAATGGAGCAGAAGCAGGTAGGTACGGCATGGAGCAGTAAACCTGTCAAGTTTGAATATGATGCGAATGCAGACGGAGAGGTCAAAAAGTATACGGCAACATTTAATTACTCTACTTTTGAGTCCTTGATTGTTCTGTCATCCACGGGATACGGTGCCAACCAGCTGTATAAGAATACGGTTATTGATGAAGATTTAAACAAGACGATCGAGTTTAAAAACGGCCAGGGTCAGACGGTATTGGTAAGAAAGATGCTGGACGGTACCAACAGTGCCGATACGTATTATGTATACAATGATTACAATCAGCTCGCTTACGTAATCCCGCCTCTGGCAGTTACGGCGAATGCCGTTGATACAACCACTTTAAATAATCTCTGCTACCAATATAAATATGACGCCAGAAATCGTCTGGTAGAAAAGAAACTTCCCGGAAAAGGCTGGGAATTTATGCTGTATGACAAACAGGATAGGCTGGTAGCTACCAGGGATGCCAATCTTGAGGCTAAAGGACAGTGGCTGTATACGAAATATGATCAGTTCGGGCGTATTGTGCTTACAGGAATCAGTACGGGAGGAACACGTACTACTGAACAGGCTAATGTAGAAACCTTTGGCAGTAACAATACGCCGAGAATCTCGGGAGTATCTTATACAAGTGAGGGGATGGATGTTTACTACAGAGCATTTTTGACATATCCTGATAATTCGAAGTATGTAAAACTGCTGAGCGTTAACTATTATGATACGTACGCTTCGTATGCTTTCAATCCTGCTTTTCCTACGACTGTGTTTAGTGCTCCTGTGATTACGGATGACAGTACGGGCAGCAATATAAGTACTAAAAGTCTGCCTGTGATGAGTTTTGTAAAAAACATTGAGGATGACAACTGGACGAAAAACTATACCTGGTATGATGAGAGAGGAAGAGCTGTAGCAGGTCATTCGATCAATCATCTTGGGGGCTATACGAAAACGGAATCCAATTTTGATTTTTCGGGGACTCCACAGCAGGTTGTAACCCGGCATAAGAGGCTGGATTCTGATACGGAAAGAGTAATTACAGAAACTTTTACGTATGATCATCAGAACCGTCTGCTGACCCATAAGCATAAAGTAGATAACAACACGGAAGAGATTCTGGCTCAAAATGATTACAATGAACTCTCGCAATTGAGAAACAAGAAGGTGGGAGGGACGAGTCTGGGCAGCGGTTTGCAGAGTGTAGATTACAAGTACAACATCCGTGGCTGGATGACACATATCAATGATCCTGCGAATCTTGGAACTGATTTTTTCGGTTATAAAATGAAATATACAGATCCTGAATATACCACTGCCGGTTCCGGCAGGTACAATGGAAATATTGCAGAAGTCGATTGGAATATGTCTACAGTTAACAGCCGGAAACGATATACCTATTCGTATGACGGTTTAAACAGATTATTAGATGCTGTCTATACAGAACCGGATCAGACAGATCCCAATACCTTTTATTACAATGAGAATCTAACCTATGATAAAAACGGCAATATAAAAACGCTCAAAAGATTTGCCTATCCTGATGTGGGCAGTACGATAGCAATGAAGGTAGATGATCTTGACTATCAGTATGAAGGTAATCGTCTCACCCAAGTTATTGAGACATCTTTAAATATTGGGTATGAAGGTGGCAATGGAATTATAACTTACGATAGTAATGGAAATATGACTACAATGCCGGATAAAGGGATATTCAGTATCACTTATGATCATTTGAACCTTCCATCCAAAATGTCAATTTTTCAACCGTACAATCCTACTCTTGGAAGTTATAACATGGATTATCTGTATAGAGCAGACGGTGTAAAGCTCAGGAAAAAATTTACATCAAGTCCCGAGCGGGGAGGAGCTACCACTACAAAAATCACCGATTATCTTGATGGGTTTCATTACAATCAAACTCAGGTTTCAACTCCATGTTTGTTTTGTCCAATTGAATTTGCTTACGAAGAGCGTGCCTATCGGAAGGTGGATCCACATCCAATAGGATTGGAGCCTGCTTTTGTGCTGGATTTTGTTGGTACTTCAGAAGGATTTTACAGTTTTACTGAAAATCGTTACATTTACCAGTATAGAGACCATCTTGGAAATGCGAGAGTAAGTTATGCTAAAAAGACTGACGGCAGTGTAGAAATTACAGATACGAATGATTATTACGCTTTTGGTCTTAATCATATAGGTGGTGTAGACAAGGGTTATCTGGGAAGCTATTACAATTATAAGTACAACGGAAAGGAAATACAAGAGACGGGAATGTATGATTATGGAGCAAGGTTCTATATGCCCGATATTGGGAGATGGGGAGTGGTGGATCCTTTAGCTGAGAAGGATCGTAGATGGACGCCTTATCGTTATGCATATAACAATCCGATTAGATTTATTGATCCGGATGGGAGAAACGAAGATCTATTTATTAATGGTGAGGGTTCTGAGGATACTCTCAATCAACTGGATAAATCCTCTAATCTGACTCTCAGTAGAGATAAAGACTCAGGAAAAGTTAGTGTCGTTGGGGGTGAGGTAAAAACAAAAGCCGATCAAGAACTATTAAATGCAATAAACAGCAAAGTTATTACAGTAAATCTCAACTCGACTCTAGATCCTACAATACAGGATGGAAGTGGAGATCTTCTGTCAAGTTCAGGATCTTTTGATGGTAGCACAGTAAATGCAGATGGTACTGTAACAGTTAATCAAACAGTAAATCCTAATTTTGCGAGAGCTGTTGATGGGTTTGAAAATACTCCCGAAGGAGTAGGTGTTCTTCATGAAGGATTAGAGGGGTTTGAGGAGGGTAAAAGAGCTTATGAAACACAACAAGGATCTGGACCAGCAATTAAAGGCACTGAAGGGTACGCTAACTATGTCAAAGCGCACAAAAGTGCGGATAATATTGATCCAAGACATGTAAGAACTGCCGATCCTTATACGTCGAGAGATCCAGTAACTGGCCAACCAGTTCGAATATTAAGTAAACCCAACGGTAATGCTATAATTTTATATAATATACCACCTAAAAAATAAAAATATATATGTTTATGAAAATAATTTTCAAATATTTTTATATTATTTTATGTTTAATATCAATCAATATTTTTTCACAAAATTACAGTGGAAATTATCGAGTTGAAAAAATTTATAGAATAGAAAAAAATAACTACATATTATTAATTTCTAATAAAGACATAAAAGGATTTATTGCAAGTGATAATCCTAATTTAAAAATTGATTCCAAATCTGTTAAAATTAAATTAAATTATATATATAGGTTTGAGTTAATTTTAGATACAAGTTATTATAGGACTAGAAACCCAAGTGATGGTTTTGGTGTACTTTTAAAAAATGGTAAATTCAAAACAATATGGCAGCAAGAAAGAGACGGAATTTTACCATTAATCTTTTCGTCAAGTAATGTAAAAGGGCTATATCTAAATACTCAGTAATAGTGATACTTACTGCTTTACTGATCTTTTTATAGCTACTCTATACACAAAGTATTTAATTATTCACAACAGCAAGGAGTTACAAGAGACGGAAATGTATGATTATGTCCCAAGGTTTTATATGTCGGATGTTGGAAGATGGATAAAAAGATTAAAATGATTGAACTATTAGAATCAAATAATTTTGTCTGTCTTTACGACCACTCTTTGTAATCGTAATACTTTTTAATTTTGAAAGTAAAACATTTCAAAAATAGTCTGCCTCTAAAAAAGTTAAACGCTTTTTAGAGGCATTTTCATTTACAGGAATAGCAAAATGTACCTCAGAATTAAGAGTATCTATGAAGATTATAAAGCGTCATTTTTTCGCTAAGATTAATA
The DNA here is from genome assembly GCF_058310155.1 of Chryseobacterium sp. DT-167. NCBI lineage: Bacteria > Pseudomonadati > Bacteroidota > Flavobacteriia > Flavobacteriales > Weeksellaceae > Chryseobacterium > Chryseobacterium sp. DT-167. The sequence continues at coordinate 156,594 of NZ_JBZEEQ010000005.1, forward strand.
GTATAAGAATTTTCAGTGGAAACTGAATTAATCAACAAATAGGTGAAATCTTTAATTGTATATTATAATATGCTAAAGTGCAGATGTCTTGTTAATATAGAATTTCGAGCAAAAGATAGAAACAATTAAGTAATGTCACTTATGACAATAATGATTTAAGATAACTATATAATTTTTGTAAATCTATTTTTACTTTATTTTCGGAATTGAAGATAATATTATATAGCTTTTCATAATTTTATATTCTATTAAGTTAAACTTTATAGCTGTAATGTTGCATTACAAAATTCGCTAAGCATATCAACTGCTTTCATTTTTAATCCAAAAACGACACTTCCCAAGTATGTGTATGAGACCTCGTTTATTATTTTCTAGAATAATTATAAAAAAAAATAACACGTCAAGTTCTGTCGCATTACAGCTCTATCTTTGTGAAAAATCAATCTTTTTCAATTATATTAAATCTCATTAATTTAATTCAGAAGTATTAAAAAATAATTAAATTAGCAAAAAATTAACAATCATTAAAAGACTCAATGATGAAAAAACTCTACATGAGTGCATTATTCTTATGCACAGTGACGGGCATTTCAGCTCAGGATGTGGTTTGGCAGAAAGACATCAAATCCTCCACTCAGGATTTTTTCTCGCAGGTCACTACAACCATCGATCAGCAATATTTAATTACAGGCAGCAGCATTCAGATGGCAGGAAAATCTGCAGCCTCCAATCTTACATCTGCCACCTCAAAACAGAATAACGGCTACGATTTTCATTTGGTAAAATTGAATCAGCAGGGTGAAGAAGTCTGGGAAAAATATTTTTCAGGACAGAATCACGATTTCCTATCAGCTACTGTGGCTACCCAGGAAGGTGGATTTTTAGCAGTTGGCACCTCGTTTTCGGGGAAAGGTTTAGACAAAAAAGACGATTCCAAAGGCGGATCGGATTTTTGGCTCATCAGAATCAATGAATTCGGAGACGAGCTGTGGCAGAGAACATTGGGAACTGCTCAGGATGAAGAAGCAAAGGCGGTGATTCAGACCACAGATTTTGGATTTTTTGTGGCAGGAAATGTACAGAATGCTCCGAAAGGGTACGGATCAAAAGATGTAATCGTTTCAAAATTAGATAAAAACGGAAGAGAACTTTCACAAATTATTCTGGGTGGAAAAGGATTGGACGAAGTGGAAAAGATGATTCCAACGATTGATGGAGGTGCATTATTAGGAATGTATTCGAGAAGTAATGTTGGCGGATCTAAGAAAACCGAAAACTTCGGAGAAGGAGACTTCTGGATTATAAAACTAAGCAAAGAAGGAAGAGTAGAATGGGAAAAGAATTTCGGCGGGAAAGGTGATGATCATTTAAGAACTCTGGCAATGACTTCTACAGGATTCATCGTTGGCGGAGAATCGAGATCCGAAAGATCGGGAAATAAAACGGTGGGAATTGAAGAAGGAACCGATGTTTGGTTAATCTCTTTAAATGACCGAGGTGACGAGCTTTGGCAAAAGTCTTATAGCTTTAAGAATAGAGATGTTCTGATAGGAATGAATGTGATTCAGAGGAAAGATGAAAGAGAAAAGAATAAGGATTTAACTCAGGGGATTTTATTGGGAGGTTATACTCAGGCGGAAGGAAGAATAGAAGCGGATGATGAAACATTCTGGATGCTTTATCTTGATCAAAATGGCAATGAGCAGTGGAGAAAGCACGTTAAAGGAGAATCGAGAAAAAAAGAAGAAAGATTGTCTGATATTAAACTCAACCGAGACGGTTCTATTATTCTGGCGGGTACGAGTGCGGAAGAACTCGGAAAGGAGAACTGGAAGATCGTAAAACTGGGAGACAAACAGTTGGATCAGCTGATCGAGAAGCAGGATATTAAGATCTATCCGAATCCTGTTTCAGATTATGCTTATGTAGAAATCGGTTTGGAGTTCAAGGAAGCAGATATTACTGTCTATGATATGGGAGGAAGACAGCTTCAAAGCCTGAAAACCAAGAATAAAGTAACCAAGATCAATACCCAGAATTTGATTCAGGGAGCGTATCTGGTGACCATCAAAACGGATACGAATAAGACTGCGAACGCTAAATTAATTAAAAAATAAAAACAAATGAAGAAAACAATTTTTGGAATCACCTCTGTGATTTTTGTGAGCTTGTTTCAATCACAATCATTGGGAATCCAGTCTCTACCAACAACGCCAAATGCCTCGGCAATTGAGAAATTTGTAAATCAAAATGTAGATTACTCTACAGGGATACCCGATATTTCAGTACCATTATATCATATTACCTCCGGTGATATAAATATCCCTATAAATTTAAAATACAATAGTTCTGGAATAAAAGTAAATGAAAATGCATCTAATATAGGACTTGGCTGGAGTCTTGCTGCCGGCGGTTCTTTCTCGCGCTCTATGCTTGGGATACCTGATGACTATTACAATCCCTTAAACCTTAGAGGCGGTTTTGCATATACTCAAACACCTGTATCATATATAGCTAATGCAAGTTCTTCTGACATGGTATCTTTGCAACAAAACATCAGCGATAACGCTTATGACGCACAGGCAGACCTATTTTATTATAATCTCCCAAATTCTTCTGGCAAGACTTCTTATAATCAAACGACTCATAAGTTTGTAGAGATGCCTTTGTCTAATAATAAAATCATCCCTATTTATAATACTTCTACCAAACTTATTATTGGTTGGGAAATCATTGAACCAGACGGAATAAAGTATATTTTTGGCGGTGATGAAAATTCAAGAGAATTATCTACAAATAATGGAATAAGCATCACAGGAGGATCAGACCCTTTAACATTACTTCCTCCTACCGGTCCTATTCCCAATCACTATACCAACTGGCATCTTTCCCAGATAATAGATACAAAAGGTAATATTGTGAGTTTTGAATATGATACCATTGCACAGATAAAGCAGGTCTCAAAAGGGATGAATACTAAGAGCAGGGAAAAGATAGCGCCTACGGTCTATACATCCCGAACATATTCTGAAAAATATCTTAAGAAAATAAGCTTTTCGACCGGATACGTAATCTTTACTCCGGATAGTAATATTCGTCTTGACTTAAATAATTCCAAAAGAATTGCTGAAATGAATGTTTTTTCCAATTCAGGACAATTCATAAAAAAAGTAAAACTTAACCATTCTTATTTCATTGGGGATTTAAACAGTTCCGGAGATTCATTTGCATATACTTCCATGCCTGTCACAAACCAAACCCATCGTTTAAAGCTGGATAGTGTAGAGGAGTCTTACAGCGATATTAATCAGCAACAAAAAAAATACAGATTTGAATATAATGACACTGTACTTCCTCACAAAAGCTCCTACTCTACAGATTATTGGGGATATTACAATGGTGAGCCAAACAGCAGCTTATTTCCCAGAATGCTTTTTCAGTATGGCATTAATCTATTAGAAGACGGAAATGCTGAAAGAAGTGTAAATCCTGAATTTATAACAGCCGGAATACTAAAAAAAATAACATATCCTACAGGAGGATTTACAGAATATACATTTGAGCCCAATACAGCTTCAGCCTTTGATTATTTACCGCAGAATGACACTGCTCAGCTAAGCATTGTCAATATCAAATCAAACTATCAAAAAAGAGCATACACTATTAATAAATCAACTTCAATATTTTATAATAATATCTTCAGATACTGGGAGTTTCCTTTTACTATTAACAGCAAACTGCACAGTAATCTTCAGCTCGAAAATTTTCAAATTACCGGATGTCCGGTTAATACAATAGATCCCGGAGGAAATCATATTGGAGGATGCAATTATATTTACAGCCTTTTGGATGAAACCAATCAGCCGGTTGATATCTCAAATGGCAGATGGATCAGTCTGCCTGTAGGGACTTACAAAATTAAAATTCAATATATGGGTCTTCCAGAGCCAAACTACGAGAGCCAGTCTGATTTTAATTTGAGCTTAACCATTAAGGAAGATCTTCAACCACTGATAAAAAGAGTCGGAGGGTTGAGAATAAAAGAAATCAGATCGTATTCTAATGATAACGAACTGAAATATAAAAAATATTTCAGCTACAACTATTTTGATTCTGAAGGTAAAGAATTAAGTTCAGGCTACACATTTTTGCCTACTTACGGAATGTATGGTCATATAACAGCAGCTCCGGGAGATGTCATCTATTCAGACAATGTATACTCATTTTTACCTGTTGGAAATACTGTTTATTCAAAAATTACAGAGTATTCAGAAGATGTCATTCATCATTCCACTCAAAAAATACTGCATACCTACGAATCAAATGCTAACAGCGCGGCGTCGCCTGTTATTAATTACGGCTGCCCGGATTGTATGTGGATCATGAATATGAATAATGTAGATAATAATTGGGAAAGAAAGAAAAATCAAAGCGAAATCTTATATAAAACAAATCCGTCAGGTCTTTATGAAGAAGTCAAAAAAGTTGATTATACCTATGATTATTCTCATTTAAATCAAACAAGAGAATCATTTCCGGCAGGTTTTTACTCATTCCAGTTTCCTGTAACAGGGTCTTCAACAAACGGAATTATTTCAGGGTTTTATTATAATTTCACCAATAACATGAGAATATTATCAAGAAAAGAAAAAAATATTTTTGCATCTGATAATAGTATTACAGAAGAGAATTTTTCTTATGGTAACAATATTTTTATGCCTATTAAAAAAGCAGTCATTTTTAATGACAACAGCGTCACCGAAACCTCTTACCAGTACTCCTACGAAAAGAACAACACAAGACTTATCAATGCCAATATGATTGGTATTCCTCTGGAGACGTCAGTTGTAGAGAAAGAAACCCCTTCAGACAGTGGAACACTGATTTCAAAATCGGAAACCAAATATGATGATGCTTCCCACCTTTTTCCGAGCTCGGCATTATCTTATAATCTTGAAAGCGGAAATGCTTCTTCAGAGATAACATTTAATCAGTACGACAACAAAGGAAATATTCTGCAGTATACCACCAAAGATGGAGTTCCTACGTCGGTGATCTGGGGGTATAACAATACCCAGCCTATAGCCAAGATTGAAGGCGCATTGTATGACAGCATCAAAAACAATCCTTTGATCACTGCCATCATTAATGCATCTGATTCTGATGCTACAAATCCTTCTGCGGAAGGCATTCTGATTACTGCATTAGATGCACTAAGAAATGACATCAGCTTTAAAGATTTTCAAATGGCAACGTTTACTTATGATCCGTTGATTGGTGTTACTAGTCTCACCCCTCCATCCGGGATCAGAGAGATCTACAGGTACGATTCTTCCAACAGACTTGATAAGATCGTCGATGAAGAAGGAAAGATCTTAAAAGAATATCAATACAACTACAAACCATAAAAACACAATGAAAAAACTTATTATCCCTATCAGTATGCTGTTTGTAGCGGGTTTTTACCATGCACAGGCAACCAATACAGAAAATTATGTACAGACCAGAGTGTATCTTGAGCCTGTAAGTACATCCAGTTCTACCGCCAAACAGATTCAGACCGTACAGTATCTTGACGGTTTGGGAAGACCGAAGCAGGTAGTGAACGTAAAAGCATCACCACAAGGAAAAGATGTGGTAACTCATATCGAGTATGATGGCTTCGGAAGACAGGTAAAAGACTTTCTTCCTGTTCCACAGTCCGAAACGATGAATGGGGCGATTATCTCTAATCCGCTGAATAATGCGACACAGCCTTCTATTTACGGTTCTGAAAAAATCTATGCCGAAAAGGTGTTGGAAAACTCACCTCTTGACAGAGTTTTTGAGCAGAAACAAGTAGGTAACGACTGGAACAGCAAACCCGTAAAGTTTGACTATGATGTCAACATTAACGGGGAGGTAAAAAAATACACCACCACAACGATTTGGGAAAACGGAGCCACAAAATCTGTCCTCGGTGAAGGCGGGAGTTATTCTCAGGGACAGCTTTACAAAAACACGGTGACTGATGAAGACGGCAACAAGACCATCGAATTTAAAAACGGGAAAGGACAGATCATCTTAGTAAGAAAAATACTTTCTGCAACCGAAAATGCCGATACGTATTATGTTTACAACAAATACAATCAGCTTGCTTTTGTAGTACCACCTTTGGCATCCGTAGGAACTGTGGATCTTACTGCTCTCGATAATCTCTGCTACCAATACCGCTATGACGGAGACGGCAGATTGGTAGAAAAGAAACTTCCCGGAAAAGGCTGGGAATATATGGTGTATGATAAAGCAGACCGACTGGTATTCACACAGGATGCAGTAATGCATACTACAGATAAATGGATTTTTACAAAATATGACAGGTTTGGAAGGGTAATCTATACAGGTATCGTAAGAGGTGAAGGCAGCAGATCGGCGTTGCAGAATATGATTGGAAATATTGTCATCACAGAAAGTAAAGACAATGCAGGATTTACCAAAAACGGAATGCAGATTTATTATTCCAACGGAATGTTTCCTTATCTTGAAACGGTACTGTCGGTCAATTATTACGACAGCTATCCTTCCTACAGCTTCAACCCTGCTTTTCCTTCAACGATTTACGGGAAAACGATCCTAACTGATAATGCAACAACACTGGGAAAAAGTACCAAAAGCCTTCCCGTAATGACGTTGGTAAAGAACATTGAGGATGACAACTGGACGAAAAGTTATTCTTATTACGATACCAAAGGAAGACCTGTCGGAAGTTACGCGATCAATCATTTGGGAGGCTATATCAAGACGGAATCTGAGCTTGATTTTGCAGGTGCAGTCTTGCAGACCAAAACCTATCATAAAAGATTAGATACCGATGTTGAAAGATTAATTACAGAAACTTTCACTTACGATCATCAGAACAGATTACTGACGCACAAGCATAAAATAGATAATAATACAGAAGAAATTTTGGCTCAGAATGAGTACAATGAATTGTCTCAGCTTAAAACCAAAAAGGTAGGGGGAACCAATGCAGCAGTACCATTACAAAATATTGATTACAAATACAACATCCGTGGCTGGATGACTCAGATTAATGATCCTAATAATCTTGGAAATAACTTATTCGGGTATAAAATCAAATACAATCAGGTAGACGGTTTACAGACACCCGATGCTACAGATACGGCTTTACAAGTACTTCCGAAATACAACGGCAACATTGCCGAAGTAGACTGGAAAACCTCTACGCAGGAAAATGAGCCCCTGAAAAGATATGGCTATGTTTATGACGGTCTCAACCGTTTATCGGCAGGATTTTATCAGAATGAAATGAACCCTTCTGTAAAAGAGTATAACGAGAAAGTAAGTTATGATCTTAATGGGAATATCAAAACCCTGAAGAGAACTGCTCACAGGTTGGGTACTACTTCTTTATTGATTGATAATCTTTCGTATCAATATGAAAACGGTAATACAAGCAACCGACTTCAGAAAATCTCTGATGCTGTTACGATTTCACAAGGTTACCCCTACAAAGCAACCCCTACAGATATAGGATACGATGACAACGGGAATATCACTTCATTCGCAGATAAAGGTATTTCATCAATTCAATATAATTTTCTAAATTTACCCAAGCAGATTACTCAGAATTCACAGGTAACCAATTATACTTACCGTGCAGACGGAGTAAAAGTAAAAAAGCTCTACAGTGATGTGGAAACGGATTATCTGGATGGTTTTCAGTATAAATATACTTATGCATGGGAAGATGAGACTGAAACCATGCAGAATGATGAGATGAAACTGAGAATCATCCCGACCTCAGAAGGATATTATGATGCATTACTCAATTTGTATGTATATAATTACACAGATCATTTGGGCAATGTAAGAATCAGCTATGCAGATTCAGATCATGACGGAAATATACGGGGAAGAGATCTGAGAGTAACGAATTGCTCGGGAGGCTTTTGTAATGATAGTTTTATTCCTGGAGAGATTGTAGCTAACAATACGTATTACCCTTTTGGAATGCTGTTCGATCATAATGCGCAGGCAAATAGCTCGAATGCTTATAAATATAAGTACCAAGGACAAGAGTTGCAGGAGACTGGTTTTTACTCGTTTAAGTGGAGAAATTACATGCCTGATGTTGGCAGGTTCTTTAATATTGATCCGCTTGCCGAAAAATTTACCTATAATAGTCCTTATGCATTTGCTGAAAATAGGGTTATTGATGGCAGAGAATTAGAAGGATTAGAATGGGTATCAAGCCGAAATTTAGAAAATAAAACCGTTAATTGGCATCTTACATATAAATCTGTTAATAATGCACCAGGAGTTCTTTCCAAACAGCAAATGTCTGCTTTGACAAGGGATCGTGAGGCTCAAATAGCTTCTTCTTATGGAGGAAAAGATTCTGCTGGAAATCAAGTAGGTATTACTTTTAATCAAAGTGAAAAAGCTACAATTTCATGGGAGTATAATATGGGTTTAGACTTAAATGGGGTTGAAAAAGCTGACAAATTAAGTGAGAATGCTAGAGATCAGGCAAATGTTACTACAGATGGATTGACCGATAAAATTGGTGATACTCAAAATAATAGAACTCAAATCAATATGGGTTTAACAAGTGGTATAAAATGGAATAAAGATGGATACATTGACTGGGAGAATTCAAATATAGCTACTGTTTCAATTACTGGTGCTCATGAAACAGGTCATGAATTGGGATTAAGACACACAGATAAAGAAACAACAAAGAATCCTCGAAGTTTATTAAAAATTACTCCTAAGGGTACTCAAATTAGCCCAGCCCAAAGAACCCAAATAACAGATTTAATAGAGCAACAACAGAAAAAAGAAGATAAATGAAAATAATTAAATATTTACAATTTACATTTTTAGTTTTATTACTTTACAGTTGTTCAAATGTTAAGCAAGTGTATGAGAAAGGTAGTTTACTTGAAGATGATAAACGATCAAATTTGTTAATTAAAAAATTTGAATTAGAAAATGAAAAAACCATACTGTATTTTACAGAAAGCTTTAATGATAATCATGTTAAAGTTGCTATTGGCGAAAAAATTATTTTTGACAGAAAGATAGAAACTCTTGAGCAACTAGGTTTCGCCGACTCCTGCATATTAGAAAATAGCAGTGATGTTTTAATAACTATAGATAACAAAAATATTTTGCTTCCCACAGAAAAACTAAAATTGTATAAATTTATTTATTTAGAAAAACATGGTGAAAGGTATATTGTAGCTTATACTAATAAAGCTCGTTCTTTTATGTAAAAAAAACAATAGGTAAAAACCCATCGCAGTTGCGGTGGGTTTTATGTTTTATAATGCTGCTACATTTTTATTAAAGAAGTCTTTAAATTTTTTCTTTGTTAAGAAAGTATCAATCATTTTAAAGACCATTGTTTTTTCTTCGGGTTCGAGTTCCTGTATTAGTTTTACTTGCTCAAGAATCGTTTTATCTTCTACAGTAATCTCTGTAGGAGTTCCGTCTTCATAATTAATAATCTGATCGGTAGTCATTCCGAAATACTTTGCAATCTTACTAAGAGCATCACCCACGGATTTTGTACAAAGAAAGGACGGAAGTATTTACTGGGATAATAATGCAAATTCTTATGGCACTGCAAAAAGCGGAGAAACATGGTTAGGAAAAACACTAAATTTTACTTTTACAAGTTATATTGATAAAAAACTATGGGATGTACCCTCATATGTTTCGTTAGGTCTTGATGCAACTGGTGTAAAATTGACAAGTAATATTTCCATAACCGGAAGAGAAAATGCTAATGGAGAATTAACAAGCATTGTAGGTACTGCTAGTGTAACTCCAGGACCAACACCTATAGGAACACCTCGAACATTTTATCCTGGAAAAGGTGGAAGTAATAATGTATTTGACTTTAATAATTATTCAGGCGGAATGAATGTTAATTTTGAACAACATTTAAGTGTGTCATCAATTGAGGAAACTGGTTTAAATTTGTGGGAATATCAAGTAGAAGATGTAGCTCAAAAACTAAATAAAAATTTTAACAATAGTAATGGTAACCTCAGCATTAACGCTTATACAAATGTTTTTCCTTCGGCTACTTTAAAATTAGACAATACAAATAGTTCCTTAATGCAATACAATCAGCCATCATATATTAAAACACATACCGCTCCTGATTCTAAAACAGAGAGAAACTATGGTAGAGGCGGTGTATCGGCTCCTAGGAAAGATTTCTCATATTATCCATCTATGTTTTATAAAAGAAATTAAAATGACCGAAAATAAAAAAAGTTCCGTTTTAAAGTATCTATTTTTAAAAAATTTAGTATTCTTTTTCATCTTAGCATTTAGAGAAAATCGATTTGCCAAGCTGGTGATAGACAAATCAGAAAGTACCTATGAATTAATACGTAATTCAGTGGGATATATACTTTGGATATCATTATTTTCATTGCTGCTGACTATTTTTTTTGCTATTCCTGTTTACTATATCTTAAAAATAAAACAAGCTATCAATATTTATTTGCTATTGCTTTTATTAATATTTTTAGATTATTTAATCTATCTTTTTTTCACATCTCAAGCATATTTTCAAGATATAAATGGGGTATATTTAATCAGTGTAGATGTAATATTTTTAGTTATATATTTTATTCGGCAAAGCTCAGTATCAGATAAAAAATAGTCTTTAAAAAAGTCAATATATTATAATGCGAGCCTACAGATTTATATATATGTTAACAAAAAACCCACTTTTTGGCAGTGGGTTCTTTTAGATATATATCATTTAAATACGTCAAATTTGCTGTTAAAGCATTTAGCTTTGTAAAATCACATATGATAGTATTCATATTAAATCTTTATAATGTGAATATAATGTGTGTTAAAAAAGTTAAATTCACACATAAAATAATAACCATAATAAATAAAGCACAATTTGAAAAAACTCTACATGGGTGCATTCCTTATATGCACTGCTACCGTATGGTGCGCTCAGTCTTCTTTTATATTAAATAAGCTACGAGTAGTCTATCGTCAGGTATTGAATTATCAACCTTAATTGTAAATTGAGTAATATAAATCTTTATAATGCTAAAAATATAAATGGGCTTATGATTATTATAATATGTCAGAGAGCTTAACTTTATATAATGCATCTAATAAACCTTATTAAATATATGTTTTAAACTATTCATTATAAATTTTTTATGGATATAGGTACATTATTAAACGATGAAAATTGGTTTGTAGAATACAACTTCAAAACTTACACTGTGAAATCAATACCTTATTTGTACCTTTATGTTATAAGTAATTGGTTTACAGTATTGTTATTTTTGAAGAAGTAAAATAAGACTCAGTGAGTCAGGCAATAATGAAATCCCCAAGCGTAAGCTTGGGGATTTTTTTTTGATTAAAATAGCAGGTTCAGAAATCCTCTTTGATGTCTAATACATTTTGCCGTTGAAAGTATTTCTATCAGAAGAGATTTGAGCAGGTAACTGCAGGATAGCGGAAATGGTGGATAAGTATACTTTTATAAAATTAATATATGAGAAATATCATGTTATTGGTTATTTCTTAACGATAAGAAAGATAAGAGTTGTTTTAACTACCAAATCACCCAATGAAAAAATCTATAATAACGCTTGGTATTTTACTGAGTACTACAGGATTTGTCTTCGCCCAAGAAGAACAAACGACCGGGAAGGTCAAGGATCAGGATACTATACAACCCAGTCCTGGTAATAAAACCAAAGATATTGAAGAAGTTGTCATCATCGCTTACGGCACACAAACCAGAGGAGAAGTTACCGGAGCGGTCGGAAGAGTAGATGCTGAAAGCTTCAAGAACAGACCAATTGCAAGAGCAGATCAGGCATTGACCGGTCAGATCGCCGGAGTCAAGACACGTGCTACTTCCGGGAAACCAGGAGAACCATTAGAAATCAGAGTGCGGGGTACAGCCTCAATATCTGCAAGCAATTCACCTGTTTATGTTGTCGATGGAATGGTAGTCGATGATATGGGAAATATCTCCCCCGATGATATTCAGTCTATCGAAGTGTTGAAAGATGCTGCATCCACGGCAATGTACGGATCAAGAGGTTCTAATGGAGTAGTCATCGTGACTACAAAAAAAGGTGCATCCGGAAAACCGGCATTTAGTTTTTCACAGTATTATGGTGTTCAGACGATTGAAAAGAAACTTGACATAATGAATAGCGCTGAATGGATTGATTACGCTTCTGAAGCAATAAATAAAAGATGGGTTGCTTTAGCTCCCGGTCATTCAGCATCAGACAGTTACGCGGTCAGAGCAAATTATTTCAATTTAGCAAATACCACCGATTATAATCTTGCCAATATCAATTACATGGTTGATCCTCGATGGGGAACCAATCAGGTTGATAATATTGACTGGCAGGATGCATTTTACCGTCCCGCATCCATTCAAAGCTATCAGCTTTCAGTACGGGGCGGAAATAAAAATATAAAATATCTGATCTCCGGGGCATATTTTGATCAGGAAGGCTTGGCTATCAATACGGGATTCAATAGATTTAATCTGAGTGCAGTTATTGATGTTAATATTTCAGATAAATGGAAAGCAGGAATTGCTTTACGACCAAGTTTATCCAAAAGTTACGGAGATACTGTTGATGGAAAAGACAATCAGGCACACAAAATGCTTTCAATGGTTCCTGTCGCAGAATTAAGTGCAGGTCTTTATACCAATTTCTGGAAAAATACGAGATACAGATGGGCGGGTTCTACTCAAAGTCCGATCGGGGTTATGGAACAGACTGTAAATGATACAAGCGAGTTCCGACTATTATCCAGCTTGTATATGTCTTACGATATTTTACCGGGTTTAAATTTAAAAATTTCAGGAGGAGCAACTAATAATTTTAATCTTAACAACGGCTATATACCGACGTTTGATCTCATCACCAATATTCCGGGACAGGTAAGTATCGGAAGCCGAAGAACAGTAAACTATAACAGATATTTAGGAGAACTTTTATTAAGTTATAAAAAATCTTTTGGTGAGCATGATATTAATGCAATCGCCGGTTATAGTGCAGAAAATTACAGATCAACCTCTCAATACAACCGAAACAAAGGTTTTCCCAATGACGATTTAAGAACATTCAACTTCACACAGTCTGCATCGGTGCTCAATTCAGAATTTACAGCTACAGAATGGATGTTGCTTTCTACCTTTGGTCGTGTCAATTATGATTATAAAGAAAAGTATATGCTATCGGCAAGCATCCGTAGAGATGGCTCTTCCAGATTTGGCTGGAATAATCTTTGGGGAACATTTGCAGCATTCGGAGCAGGCTGGAAAGTGGATCGGGAAGAATTCTTAAAAGATGCAAGCTGGTTGAGCAACCTTAAATTAAGATACAGTTGGGGAGAAAACGGAAATAATTCAATTGGTGATTACAGAGCATTTGGAACGCTTTCCGGAGGAAATTATTCATTCGGAGGAAATTTGTCTAACGGTTTAATACCCAACACTATTCCCAATCCTGATCTGACTTGGGAAAAAACACAGTCATCTGATTTTGGTTTTGAATTAGGGCTTTTTAACAGAATTGATTTTACAGCAGATTACTATATCAAAAAAACCAAAGACCTTCTTCTGCAGCAGCCCATACCATATGTAACCGGATATAATGTGATGTGGAAAAATGTTGGTTCTGTTCAAAACAGAGGTCTTGAGCTGGATTTAAGTACAAAAAATTTAACAGGAGAATTCAAATGGAATACCTCTGCGAATATTGCATTCAATAATAACAAAGTTTTACAGTTAGGGACAGATAATGCACCTATTTATACAGGTTTCAGCAGCAGTACCAATATCATAAAAGTAGGAGAAGAGCTCAATTCATTTTATCTTTATGAAGCTATTGGTGTACTTTCTACAGCAGATATCAATAATACAGGAATTGCTAAAACAAACGGAGCAATTGCGGGAGACGTTAAGTATAAAGATGTCAACGGTGATGGTATTATTAATGAAAACGACCGTCACATCATTGGTGGGCCGACTCCTGATTACTATTGGGGTTTTACCAATACATTTTCGTATAAGAATTTTGATCTTTCAGTATTCTTTCAGGGTCAGAAGGGAGGGTACAGTTATGCATTATTAGGTCGTGCAATCGATCGCACAGGAATGGGAACTACAACCAACGTGATGGGAAACTGGGCAAACCGCTGGCGTTCTGACGCAGATCCGGGAGACGGAAAAACACCACGTTTAGACGGAACTACAGGAAGTCTTCTCGATACCAGATGGTTGTATGATGCGACTTACATTCAGTTAAAAAATGTAACATTAGGTTACAATTTTGATCAGGATTTAGCAAGCAAATTAAAAATTTCTAACCTGAGAGTATATGTCAGTCTGGAAAACGTCTGGAGGAAAGACCATTATTATGGTGGTTACAATCCTGAATCTGTACAGTCAGACGGTACAGATTATGGCGCCTACCCAAATGCAAAGGTGTATATGATGGGCTTAAACTTTAACTTCTAAATTTTATTAAAAATGAAAACAACCTACAAAAAAAATATATTTAAAACTTTCAGAAACACATTACTTGTCTCAGCATTACTCTTTGGAATGATCAGTTGCGAAGAAGATCTGATGCTGGAACCGGAAAATAACATTACTCAAAACTCTTTTTATACCACCGAATTGCAAATTCAGCAAGCCTTGTCAGGAGTATATTCCGGGATGATAAATGCTTCCTCCAGAGGAGGTTTTGATGTTAATTTTTATTTACTTGCTTCGGAAGTTCGTTCTAATAATTTCAATGCAATTTCACAAAATGGAAACAGAGATTACTACGCAATCAACCGTTTTCAGGATACTTCTTCAACCGATGAAATGGAGATTCTTTGGGAAGATGCCTATCAGATGATTTCTTACGCCAATAATATCCTGGCAAGAATAGATGCAGTGCCTTTTGCAGATCCGGCAATAAAGGAGCAGTACCGTTCTGAAACCCGGTTTTTAAGAGCATATGCTCATTTTGAGCTCATGCGAAATTTTGGAAAAATTCCCCTAATTGACCATCCCGTAAGTCCGCAAGAAGCAGCAACTATACCCAGAACAGATTTGGCGACTCTTTACAATTACATCACTTCAGAAATTGAGGCTTCCGTTGCGGGTTTAAAAAATGTATATGACGCAAAAAATAAAGGAAGAATTACAAAATCTGCGGCTCATGCCATGTTAGGCAGAATTTATCTTACAGGATCCGGCTATCCCCTCAACAATGGTTCTTATTTGGCAAAAGCGAAAGATCACCTATTCGCAGTCATTCAGGGGGAAGGACAATTTGTTACATTTGCTACTAATTATGCAGATTTATTTAAGACTGCCAATGATAACAAATACCATATTTTCGAAATCCAGCATATCAGTGGTGGTTTGTCGCAAGGCTCTTATCTGCCAAGTTATGTTTCGCCGACCTTTGGTGTCAATGATCCACTGTATAATCCTCAAGGAAGCTTGTTTAGCTCGGCCGAACTGGGAGTCTCCCAATCGCTGATCAACTCGTATGAAACGGGAGATCTGAGACGTGCTTTAACCATTAAAACTCAATTTATAGCGCAAAACGGACAGCCAGATAATGCAAACTATTTCATTAAATTTCGTGAACCGGGAATGGTTCTTACCAATCGATACGACTGGCCCATCAACTTTCCGGTTATTCGATATGCAGACGTACTGTTGATGTATGCCGAGGTTTTAAATATACAAGGAAGTACAAGTACAGCTGTTCCTTATCTCAACAGAATCCGCCAGAGAGCAGGTTTGTCTCCACTTTCTACATCAATCTCAGCTGCAGATTTCACTACAGCACTTCGTAAAGAAAGAAGAGTAGAGTTTGCCGGTGAAGGAGTTTATTGGCACGATTTGGTACGTTGGAATACGGGAGTTGCCGTTATTAATCAGGCTGCTGCAGATCTTAATTATAATTTTACCATTACCACCAATGATTATCTGTATCAGATTCCTTTATCCCAAATTCAGGTAGCGGGATATGAGCAGAATCCTTAATTATTTTTAGATTTAAATATAAAATCCCCGCGCGAAAGCAAGGGGATTTTATTTTGTAAAAGTCTCTGAATTATATTCTCGTCTCAATGATTGAATTTACGAATAACTAATACCTTAAGAAATTATGTGTAGGAATAAAAACGACAGCGCCCAAACTAAAAGCTTGGGCGCTGTCTATTGCAAAATTTAATTCTTCTTAAACATGATCTCATCCAGTCGGGTCTGGTTAAGATAAATCTGCTGAAACTCAATTGGCATATACTGATACAGAATATTCCATTGTTGGCTGTCAGTATGTTTTTTTAAGCTTCCGAACGATCTGATAAATAGATTTTCGATAATGTGCTTCACATTGAAAGTTCCGTTTTTGTAAAGCCATTCCATCATTTTGATATTCCGGTTGACGATATTGATTTTAGATTCCTGCAAAAGAACTTTCAGATAATCGACGGTCGATTGAATGATCGCAGGAAAATTGTTCTGTGCAGAAAGCTGCGCTATTTCGTTCTGAATTGTTGGATAAAATATTTTCAAATGCTCAATTGCCTGAGTCTCATTAATAGTATCGGCTGCAAAATTCTCCATTGTTTAAATATTTTTAAAACATTCTAAGACTAACTAAAAGTGTACCAAAATCATCTGGAAATTTAAAAAATTATTGATTTGTTTAATCTCGAAATTTGATTTTAAAATTTCTGTAGAATCCTCTATTGATCGGTATTCTACGACTTTATATCAAAATTTGTCTTTGTAAGTGTTTGATTATTAAATCTATTTGTTTTGAATAAATTTTAGAAATATGTAATCAAACCTTTGAAATCTGTAATGAAATTGAAAACAAATATATAACAGCAATATTTTTTTACTGACAAGTTTAAAAATAATCAAAACCTCTTCTATAATTGTGTCATAAATTTGAAAATGTTAATCAAAAACAAATAATTGAATTTTCAAAGAAATCTGACCGAGATGAAATAGATTTGAAATTAGAGCAAAGCAATCAGCGAAGAAGCATATAAATTCCAACACCAATACCTGCGTAAACAAGTATAGTTATAATATCTGACAGTGGTTTCGAAAAGCGTTTTTCTGCAATAGCGCCAGTGTCGATTTGATTCTTATGTAATTTCAGGATTGCTTCAGGTTTATGTAATCGATGAGCAACCAAAGTGTCACCTTCCCATTTGTCAACTATTATTTTATATGATCTCCCATCAACTTTAATTTTATAATTTTTAGTAGGCTGAAGCTCGTTTTGGATATTGATGGGAACAAGTACTTGTTCATTAACCGTCTGCTTTGATTTCTTATCTTGAGTTTCGGTTGCTGTATTGTTGAGTTGAGCAGAAGCAATATTTTCATCAACAGCTTTTTTCTTTGATTTCTGACCATTTTCTGGTGGTAAAGTCACTTGTTTTTTACGTTGGTACGTGTAGCAACTTGTAATAAAAAATGATAGTATAATGAGATATAGATATTTTTGCATTATTCAAATTTAAGAATTAAACGTAACATTTTGTGTTTTCTTTTGAAGGATTTTATTTTCTCTATAAAAAATGCCTAGAAACTCAATAAATTAAATGGTGTTGCATTTATATGTTAAATCCACCTTATGATAATATATTTGAGAGACAAGATAAACAATTGTCGCAAAGCGATTTGGAAATTTTTACATACTTCAAAAATCCATTCAAAAACTTTCGGCGGAAACTACAGCAATATCCCAAGTTTTTAATCTTAGAAAACTTCGTTGAGTGAAACACCTTTCTGAAACGGTGTGCATGAAAATTAAAAAGACTTTGTGCGCTTTGCTTTTTAAAAACACTTTAACACCATTTTTTCATCAGCAAATTTGCGTTTTTAATACAAAATTTTGAATTTTTTTTTGTCGTTTTTAATCTTTAGATTGAATATCTTTGCAGTCCACAAAAAATCAAAGATGTTTTCAAAAATTGTAGTACACAGAGTCGGAAATAAAATCAACGGAGAATCTCTTTTACTTTCTCAGGAAGAGCTTGAGCTGGATGAAGGAACCGTAGAATTATTAGAGAATTATTTTTTAGGATCATTTAAAACCGAAGAAACCTATCAGTTTTACAGTGACTCTTACCTCGTCAATAATCCTGTTTACAGTTATGTTTCCGAAATTTTTGAAGATAAAGCAAAGTTTCTTTGGGAATCTGAAAATCTTGCCAAACATCTTTTTGAAGCAGCTGAAAATCCTAGAGTTCAGGGTGGCGAGTTGTTTGTGGTTTATTTTGAAGACGAAAGAGAAAGCGAAGAAAAAGTAGATAAAATCGGAATTTTTAAAACCGAAAAAAGAGAATCTTTTCTGAAAATTTTTCCTAAAAACGAATCATTTGAGATTGATAAAGATCAGGGAATCAGCCTTTCAAAAATAGATAAAGCAGCGTTGATCTACAACAGCAGTAAAGAAAGCGGATATGTACTTTCTGTAGTAGACAACAACAAGAACGGAGATATGTACTACTGGTTTGAGGATTTCCTCAAAGTAAAACAGCGTGATGATGAATATTTTCACACGCAGGAAGCGTTGATGGTTTATAAAGACTACATTACCAAGCAACTTCCACAGGAATTCGAGGTTTCAAAGGCAGATCAGGCAGATTTTCTGAATCAGTCGATCAATTTTTTCAAAGAGAAAGAAGAATTTAAGTTAGATGATTTTACAGCTGAAGTTTTGAAAGATGAGCATGTAATTGAAAGTTTCAACAACTATAAAACAGATTACGAGCAGGAAATGCAGATCAATATTGCAGAAGAATTTCCCATCAGTGAAGCAGCGGTAAAAAAAACGCAGAGACATTTTAAAAGCATCATCAAATTAGATAAAAATTTCCATATTTACATCCATGGAGACCGGAAAATGCTGGAACAGGGACAGGATGAAAAAGGAAAATACTATATGCTTTACTTCGATAAAGAAGTATAAATCAAATAGGGATTTCGCAAAAATTAGCATTATAAAATGTGAATCATTACAATTCACAGGGTGAATATTAAGAAAATATTTATAATAATTGTGATTTACGGCTGTGTAATCGGAAAATAATGTTAAGAAAATATTAAAAAAAGATAATTATTATTAATTATCCGTGCAAATTTCATCTCATGTACCACAAAGTAATTTTTAGGAAAAAAAATGATTAACTTTGATATCTTTAAGTGTTATTTATGAATTTTGTTGAATGTCATGAAGAGCCCATCCATATTCCGGGCTACATACAAAGTTTTGGGTATCTGATTGGCATCGATTCAGAATCTCAGACCATTACTTTCTTCAGTGAAAATATTACAGATATTTTTAATGTTGAAAATTCTGAAATATTTTTTGGTAAAAAAATATCAGATTTTCCGGAGCTTTTTCAGAGTGTTATGGCTTCTGATCTCTTTGAATCATTAGAAAATCTTACCAGAAGAGACAACGAAATTTATTTCGACAAAATTTTTATCGGCGAAAAAGAATATCATTTCTCTGTTTTTCGCAGTCAGGATCATATTTTCTTTGAATTTGAAGCCGTCATCAATAATCCTCACAAACGCATTACCAATAAATACGATAACTTCTACATCATTGATAACGAAAAAGAAATCTGGGATCAGCTTCTGGGAACGCTTTTCAATATCATCAATTATGACCGCATTATGGTCTATAAATTTATGGAAGATGGCTCTGGTAAAGTAATAGCCGAAAAAACCAATAAAAATATAGAAAGTTATCTAGGTCTTCATTATCCCGAATCTGATATTCCTAGACAGGCACGCGAACTTTACAGAAAGAAAAGAAAGAGAATCTTCAGCAATGTGTACTCTGAGCCCGTGAAAATTCTCAGCAAAACGATTGACAAGATAGATCTCACTTTTTCGGCATCTCGTGCAATGTCGCCTATTCATGGGCAGTATGTCAAAAATTCCGGCTCATCTTCAAGCTTCAGCATTTCCATTATTATTGATGATCAGCTTTGGGGATTGGTAACCTGTCAGAATTCTGAGCCCAAACATATTGACCTGGAAGACCGCGTACAGGCAGGGATTTTTACTGTTTTGGCATCCAATGCTTATTCATCTTTTAAGTCCAAAAAAGAACTAGAATACCGTTTGGATCTAAATTTAAAAGCTTCTCAGCTGAAATCTGAATTTTTAAAATACAATACTTTATTTGAATCTCTTGTAGAGAACAAGACTGCAATCAGAAACTTTCCCGAAGCTGACGGTTTGGCCGTTGTGTCTGAAAATTATATCGTAACAGACGGGGTAACTCCGGAACGGGAAACGATTCACAAAATTGTAGAATGGGCTTACCGGAATACGGAAGAAATGATCTTCATCAGCCGTAGTTTTCTTAAAGATTTTGGTGAAGAATTAGGGCTTGACGAAACGGTGGGCGGAATTGTTATTTATTTTGTTGAAAAAAGTAAAAACGAGTTGCTGATGTGGTTCAGAAAAGAATTTGACGACCATATCAACTGGGCTGGAAACCCGGAAAAGAAAATCGAAGTATTCTCTCAAAATGGAGAAGTAAAAAAAATCGTCTCACCAAGAACGTCTTTTGAAGCTTTTAAAGAAGATATTAAAGGGAATTCCAGAAGATGGAGCAGCAGAAACGAGATTGCAATACAGGCGGTGCGCGATGTGATTTTAGAAACTTCTCATAAACAATATGTTACGATAAAAAGACTGAATGAACAGCTTAAAAAAGTAAACGAAGAGCTGGATAGTTTCTCGTATACGATTTCCCATGATTTAGGAACTCCACTGACTGTCATGAAGCTGAATGCTCAGATGTTGCTGAAAAGTCTTTCTGAAACTTCAGATAAAAATAAACATAAGATCAGCTCAATTATTGACGAAATCGATAATATGGCTGAAATGATGCACGATGTGCTGCAGCTAAGCCGCGCAAAACATAGTGAAATCGAACTGGAAGATCTCGAGACGAAGCAAACTATTGAGAAGATTACCGAAAATGCTAAACTGACTTTCGACAGTCCCGACAGTATCGTGGTCATCAAAGATTGTCCGAGCGTTTTGGCAGATAAGACTTTGCTTCATCAGGTTTTTCTGAATATCATCAACAATGCCATAAAATATTCGTCTAAACAGGATCAGCCGACTGTACAGATTGAAGGGAAAGAAGAAGGTGATCAGGTGATCTACCGAATCATCGATAACGGTATCGGAATTCCTGAAACTGAGAAACACAGAATGTTTAAGATCTTCAACAGAATGGATAATGCCAGAAAATTCAAAGGAAACGGAATTGGTCTTTCGATTGTGCACCGTATCATGAACAGAATTGGCGGAAATGTAGATTATGAAAGCAATAATAACGGAACCTGTTTTATTTTGACGTTTCAAAACCCTAAATTTGTGAAACTTTAAATCTGAATACAATAATGGTATCCGAATATCTAAAAAAAAATACAGCTGAGTTCCACGATGCAGCCGAAAAACTATTTAGCTCTGATAAAATTTTCAGCAAAACTTTCACTTTAGAAGATTATAAAAAAATCATCAATACCAATTATCTGATGTTGCTTCATAGTGAAGACAAAATATTCAGCAGCCTTTCTGATAGATTCTCTGAAAAACTTCATTTAGATAAAAGAGTAAAACTTCCTTTGATTGAAAAAGATCTTGCAAGTTTAGCATTACAAAATCAAACAGCAACTCACGATCTAGAATTTGCGAATGAACATGAAGCTTTAGGAGCCATGTACGTGATTGAAGGTTCTACTCTGGGCGGGAATGTTATCGCAAAACAGCTTTCAAAAACGGAAGGTTTTGATGACGTCACATTCAATTTTTTCGGGTGCTATCAGGAAAATACAGGACCGATGTGGAAAAATTTCAAAGAAGTTCTGGATACTGAAGTGACTGAAGAAAACTACAATAAGGTATTATCAGGAGCCAAAAAATTATATACGTTTTTACTGAACGTTAATTAATTTCCTTAAATAATAATTAAAATTCCCGAAAGATTGCTCAATTTTTCGGGAATTTGTACATTTGGGAAGCAAAAATTTAAACTGACAAAATAAATAAAAAGCAACATTATGAAACTATAAAGTTCCATAATACCATTAAAAACAATAAATAAATATATTATGAAAGTAACTGTAGTAGGTGCAGGCGCTGTAGGAGCAAGTTGTGCAGAATACATCGCAATGAAAGACTTCTGTTCGGAAGTAGTTTTAGTAGATATCAAAGAAGGTTTTGCTGAAGGAAAAGCAATGGATCTGATGCAGACTGCATCTCTGAACGGATTTGATACAAAAATTACCGGAACAACAGGAGATTACAGCAAAACAGCAGGTTCTCATGTAGCAGTAATCACTTCCGGAATTCCAAGAAAACCGGGAATGACAAGAGAGGAATTGATCGGTATCAATGCAGGAATCGTAAAAGAAGTTACTGAAAATTTAGTAAAAAATTCTCCTGAAGTAATCATTATCGTGGTTTCTAACCCAATGGATACGATGGCTTATCTTGTACACAAAACTTCAGGTCTTCCTAAGCACAAGATCATCGGAATGGGTGGTGCTTTAGATTCTGCAAGATTCAAATACAGATTGGCTGAAGCTTTGGCAGCTCCGATCTCTGATGTTGACGGGATGGTAATCGCTGCTCACAGTGATACAGGTATGCTACCATTATTGAGCAAAGCAACAAGAAACGGAGTTCCTGTAACTGAATTCCTTGATGATGCAAAACAAAAATATGTAATTGAAGAAACGAAAGTTGGTGGAGCTACATTGACTAAATTGTTGGGCACTTCAGCTTGGTATGCTCCGGGTGCAGCTGTTTCTGTAATGGTTCAGGCAATTGCTTGTGATCAAAAGAAAATGATCCCTTGTTCATTGATGCTTGACGGAGAATATGGCGAAAGCGATATCTGCCTAGGTGTTCCTGCGATCATCGGTAAAAATGGTGTTGAAAGCATCGTCAATATTTCTTTAACTGAAGAAGAGAAAGCGAAATTTGCTGAAGCTGCACAAGCAGTAAGAGAAGTAAATGGTGATTTGAAGTTTTAATTTAATTAAATTCATATAAAACGGGAACACGCTATTTAGCGTGTTCCCGTTTTATATGAATACTTTTCATTAGCAACTTAAATTAATGTAAATGTTAAAATAGTAACTTGTATTGCATAGTTCTAAAATATTTGTAATTTTATCAAAAAATTAGTCATGAAAACAATCCTTTTTTTATTACTGTTTATATTTTTACAGACCAATGCACAGACGCATAGATTTATTTATGAAGTAAATATCAAAAAAGATTCTACAGAAAATATTATGACTAAAGATTATTTTCATTTAGATATCAACCCTGATATGATTTTGTATTATAACAGAGATTTTTTTATTTCAGATTCTATAAAAAATCTCAATCTTCCCACTGGTTTCCCTCCTCCGAAACTAAATAACTTCTTTGTTCATACCTTGAGTAGTAAGATTTATGATGAATATGAATTCATTGGTTGGGATATTGTTAAAAGAAGTTCTGAAACGGAGCAACTTTGGATATTACTGCCAGATAAAAAAGTATTCCAGAATTATACACTCCAGAAAGCGACTACAAAGTTTGGTGGACGAAATTGGATCGCATGGTTTGCAAATGAAATTCCTTTTCAAGAGGGACCACATAAATTTCAAGGTTTGCCGGGATTAATAGTAGAGTTATCTGATGATAAAAATAATTTTGGCTTTAAATTGATAAAATCTAAAAAATATTCTACAACGAACGAAATAAATCTTCTAAAAAGAATGTTTAAAAAGAATCTGTATCTTGATAACGAAAAGTATTTAAAATATAAACTTGCCTATTATGAAGATCCTTTTGCCTATTTGAAAAATGGTAGAGTAGACTGGTCACAAACAGAAGAAATTCTTTTGGATAACGGTACAAAATTAACAAAAGAAAACTTACAGTCATCAACAGAAATTCAGAAAAAGCTGATAAAAAAATATAACAATCCTATAGAATTAGATGAAGCAATTATATATTCAAAATAAATATATATTGAAATATCATTAATTGTGGTCGGGCTAAAGCCCGACCACAATTAATGATATTAAAGTTGGCTTTAGCCAAAACTTAGTTCGAGAGAAATTTATACAAAATAATACTAAACTTTATAAAGTTCTCGATATGCTGCGTTACTCGAACTGACAGAGTATTAGAAATTGTTTGTGAGAAAATTACTTAACGGCAGTTACTTCCATTTCCACTTTCAGGGTTTCAAACAATGTTTTGACTTCTATTACTGTGCTTGCCTGTTGGATGCCATGTTTTGTCATCCAGTTTTGCCAGATGTCAAAATTCTCGAAAAATGCAGGATGGTCAGTGGTATAAACATTGAGACGAACAATATTTTTCAGTTCAAAATCTGCCTGTAGAATGACTTTTTCCAGATTTTCAAAGGTCTTAATGATCTGTGTTCTCATATCGGCATCACTTGTAACTCCGTCATCGTCGATAGCGGTTTGTCCGGAAACATACAATGTACTCTGAACGTTTTTTACTTCTACTGCCTGTACGTAATTTCTTGTGTCCTGCCATTGCCACGGGTTGATGATTCTTTTTTCCATGTTGAATATATTTTAGTTAAACAATGGAGCAAAGTTCTCACAGTTGTACAAATTTGTTGTGTGATGTATATCACAACTTTATCTAGAATCATTGAAAAACCGGCTCAGCGTTTCGCGGGAAACACCAAGATATGAAGCCAATATTGTTTTAGGAATTCTTTGCAAAAGGGTAGGATATGTTTTAAGAAGCTGTTCATAGCGTTCTTTTGCAGTTAATGTAAGCAGAGACAATATTCTTTTTTGGTTGGCAATATGTCCTCCGATGGCTTTTTTCAGAAAGAAATGCTCCATCTTAGGAATCTCATTACAGAGTTTTTCATAGTCTTTAAAAGATAGGCTCAGAACTTCGGTTTCTTCCATACATTGTAAAAACTGGGTAGCTTTTGCTTGAGTATAAAATGCCATGTAGTCGGTTTCCCACCAGTCTTCCATCGAAAATGAGATAATGTGTTCTTTAGCTTCCCTATCATTAATGAAGAGTTTCATTAGTCCGGAAATAATAAAGTAGACATCTTCCACAACATCGTTTTCACAAATTATGAATTCTCTTTTTGAAAATTTTTTATAGTGAAAACAAGATTCTATTAACGCAAATTCTTCGTCTGTGAGCGGGATGATTTTTTCGATGTGGGTTCTGAGGATATTCATTAAATTTAAATTAAATAAGGATCGCACCGGGTGATGAATATTATAAAGTTAAATCTTTTAAATAAATATGACGCAGTTTCAGCTAAAAACAATCTGTCACCAATTCCATATTCGCCATTACTCCGGCTACATTCCCGCTCATCACGGCATTTGAAACAGACCGCATCATCGAAGAGTTGTCACCACAAACAAAAAGTCCCGCAATATTTGTTTTCTGAAACTGATCGGTTTTGATGTGACCAGAGTCGGTCAATTCACAACCTAGATTTCCCGGAATATCGGAATGCTGATGAAAAGGAAACGCTCCGTAAACCGCATCAAAATTAATTTCTTTTCCATCCTGAAATAAAAGACTTTTTACCATTCCGTTTTCATGCTTCAATTCTGTGATTTCGGTTTCTATAATTTCAATGTTGTTTCGTGTCAGTTTTTCTAATTGATCATTAGTAAAATTGGCTTTTCCTCTTGTGAGAATAGTAACGTCATTGGTAAGGTTTTTAACGAGAGAAGAAATATGTACAGCTTTATCACTGTTTGCGATAATTCCTGTTTTCTTACCCCTGTATTCATAACCGTGACAGTACGGACAGTGAATCAACGAAATTCCCCAGGATTCTTTAAAACCTTTAATGTCAGGAATTTCATCTGCAATACCTGTTGCAATGATCAGCTTTTTTGAGTTAAATTTTTCTCCGGTTTCAATGATAACTTCAAATCCTGAATCTGTCTTTTTGGCTGAAACTGCTTTCCCGTCATAAAATTCAACTGTTTTATATTCTCTGACCTGATTTTTAGCTAAAGTTGAAATTTTCGAAGGTGAGCTGCCGTCCTGAGTCAGAAAATTATGAGAATGCGGTGTTTGTTCGTTACACGGTTTTCCGCTGTCTATAACTAAAGTTTTTCTTAAAGATCTTCCTAATGACATAGCGGCAGAAAGTCCTGCATAGCTTCCGCCGATGATAATGACGTCAAATAGTTTATTTTCATTCATAATTTTAGAATTTTGCTGTTTAGAATTGAATGTGGTAGCAACTTTTTGTTGAATTACTTGCCAAAGTTAAACAATTATTCTATTATTGCAATATTGTCGCATTAATAAAATGAAAAGAAGAAGTACCCCTGCCAAAGAAGCAGTTTTAACGTTGCTTACCAATACAGGAAAAGCAATGAGCCAGGATGCCATTGAAAAAAAAATTGAATTGAATATGGATCGCGCAACGATTTATCGCGTGCTCAACCGTTTCTGTGAAGACGGAATTCTTCACAGGATTGTGGCAGAAGACGGCAAACAGTATTTTGCAGTCTGCATCAGATGCGATGAAAAAAAACTTGCTGATCATCATTTTCATTTTCGATGTACAGCTTGTCAGACAATAGAATGTCTTCCTGTCCCGGTGCAGTTTTCTTTACCGCAAGGTTATCAGGTGGAAAGCGTGAACTGTATTTTGAAGGGTGTTTGTAAGGATTGTGCTTAGTCAAAATTTCATCTGAATACTCAATTTTAGAGGAAAATTATTTTTTTAAATCTTTTTTCCATTCGGAGATGGGTTTGTTATAACTGAAAGATTGATATTTTGAAGCAATTCCAATATCAAAACCTGAAATGACTACCATATTCAAAATATCATTATCAGATTCGTAGGCATTGCTGTTGATAAAAGTTTTTGCAGCTTGTTGAAGTTCTGTATTATTAATGCTTTGATTCAATGGTGTCTTGTTAGTTGAGATATTTACCGTGTAAATATTTCGCTTATTTCCGTCATTTTCGTTCGGTATATAATTTATTGATACACTTGTACGGGAAATATGATCCTGTTTATCTATTTCTTCATATACAGGAATCAATTTAGAAAGATCCGAATCACTATTATATGTATAAACTGATATTCCTAAAGTGACAACAAATATTCCTGCCATGATGTAAAATGGCAGTTTTCGTATCTTTGGCATTACCGTAATTTTGTCGTCTTTATAGTCTTGAACGACATAAGTTTTTACAGCTATATCATGAAGAGACTGTCTTGTGGCTTTGTTAAATATGTAAAAAATTATAATACCAAGACCAATAGTAAAAATAATCAATCCCTGAATTATACTTATTGGAGAAAATGTTGATAATCCTTTGATTTTTAATCCATTTAAAAAGAAGGGCGTTGTGAGAATTAAAGCTCTAACAAATGATTTTTTTAGATCGATGAAGTTACCATTAATATCGACAACCTGAATATTCAGAATTTTCTTACCAAATGATTGTCCTTTATATAGCTTAGAATTTAAAATTGAGAAGTAAAATAATGAGATGATCCACCCGATTAATTTTGCATTTTCACCAAGAGAAGTAAAGAAATTATAAAAAATTGAACCTAATATAAATCCGAAAATTCCAAGAATAATAGAATCTATAAGTAACGCCCAGATTCTTGTCCAAAATTTTGACAACAATAAATTATTTTCCATGTATTTGCTTTATCAAATTAAGATTTTTATGAATGTCCGTTTTTGATTGTAATGCTAAAGTCAGCAGTAATTTTGTCATTACGTAGAATCTAATCTGATTGATTTTCAATGCATTGAGATTCCTGCGGAATGACAAACAGGCCGCTAAAAACTAAATTATTACTAATTAATTACAGACATTCATATAAGATTTGTTAAAAATAATAAATTTCAATCTTAATCTTATATATTCTTTCTTTAAGTTACTCAATAATTAAAGTTTCATTCCTTAATTTCAAAAGTGATTATTTAAATTGAGTTTATCTTTTTACATTCACTTCCGACGGAGTGACTCCAAACTCTTTCTTAAACACAAAAGAAAAATGCGAAAGATCTTCAAAGCCAAGATCAACATAAATATCAGTGGGTTTTTTATGCTCTTTATCCAAAAGAAAATAGGCTTCCTGAAGACGTTTATTCATGAGCCATTTTCCGGGAGTGTTGTTGAAAATTGCTTTAAATTCTCTTTTAAAAGTTGATAAACTTCGCCCCGTCATAAAGGCAAAACGTTCCAGACTGATATTAAATTTGAAATTATGATTCATAAATAATTCCAGATCAATTTTATGCGGAACATTGAAATTGAAGAAAATGTCTTTCAAATCAGGATTGTTCTTTAGTAAAATCATCAATAATTCTTCACGTTTAATATCAACAAAAGCATCGTCCAACTGCTCGGTTCCGTTGTAATAAGGTTGTAAAGACTGTATATAGTTTTTGATTAATTTATCTTCATTAATGAACAAAAAAGAATCATCATTGTCCGCTGGTTCTGCTTGATAAGGATGGCGTTTAAGAAAATTCTTTAAAAACGGCTCATCAAAGGCAATAATTACTTTTTCAAAATCCCCGTCTTCCTTATGTTTTGTATATCGAACAAGATGATTTTTCCTTGCAATACAGTAATCACCGGGTTTCATCGTATAATGCTTGTAACCATCGTACGAAACCATCGAACCTTTCAGTAAAAACAAAAAGAAATGTTCCGGAATAAATTGTTCCGGTGAAATTTCAGGTCCCAGATGACAGGATTGTATGTTGTTGAATTTCATTTTTTAATTAATTCTTTCGTCTCAAAGTAAATATAAAGATTTGTTTTACAATTACCTATCTTGCATCTCGTCATTTTGAAAAAGGTTCTGAAAACGCCGTATCGAGAAGTCTTGTGTTTTAGTCTCTCAATACAAAATTATTTTTTAATAATTTTACTCGAATTGACGAAAAGCTATTTATGATTTTTCCATCAAACTGTCTGCACTTGCTAATAAAGCTTCTTCATAGCTTCTAGGAGTCCAGTTGAGGATGGTTTTTGCTTTTTTGTTGGTCATTTCTTTGTAGAATTCTCTGCCAATTGGTTCTAAATTCTGAATGCTTGAAGCGTATTGAGGTCTTTCTTTTTTGAAAAGTTGGGCAACATCATCAAAGCTCATCACACCGTCTGAAGTCGCAATAAAACGTTCTCCTGAAGCATTCGGATGCAGCATCGCTTTGATATGAATGTCAGCAACATCTCTTACATCGACAACACCCATTGTGAAAGGGGGAGTCTGATTCATTGACCCATTCAGAATGCCTGAAACTGCAATATCCAATGAAGCAGAAGTGATTCCGCCAATGACAGGACCGAAAATACCGACAGGATTGATAACAGAAAGTTCCAATCCGTTTCCTTCTTTTTCAATAAATTCCCATGCAGATTTTTCAGCGACAGTTTTTGATTTGATGTAAGCCGGAAGCTCTGCTTTGGCATCCGTCCAGTCTTCCTCCGTGAAAATATGGTCTGCAATATTCTTACTGTAACCTACGGCTGCAAAAGATGAGGTCAAGACCACTCTTTTTATTCCCGCATCACGCGATGCTTTCAAAACGCGCAAAGCTCCGTCTCTTGCAGGAATGATGAGTTCGTTTTCATCTTTCGGATCCTGTGCAGGAAAGGGTGATGCCACATGAAGGACAAAATCACAGCCTTTTACAGCTTCGTCCCAATTGTTGTCACTTGTAAGGTCGGCTTCAATACATGAAAGAGTTGAAAAATCTGTAATTCCGCCTTCTTCCAGCGCTTTTAGAATGGTGTCTTTTTTTGCTAATGAACGAAGCGTTGTTCTCACTTGATACTCTTGTTGCAATAATTGCAAAACAGTATGAATTCCCAAAAATCCTGTTCCTCCCGTTACCAAAACTGTTTTCTTTGTCTGTATGTTTTCCATTTTGTTTTAATTTTACAGTACAAAGTTGAGGTTTATTTTGGGTAAAGATTTTGTTGTGAGGTTCAATTTTTGTTTGTTGTGAGGTTCAGTGTTTGGTGATTTTAAAGAGGCTTCTTCTGCAAAATATTTACTGAAATTTAATAATTGCTATTTTTTTAGTGTAGGTTATTTAAGGGAATTCAAAACCCTTTCAAATTCAAGATCGCGATTTTCTAAGATGTCCTTATCTTTATATCTGATGAATTCATTGATTCTGATTCCTACTTGCTGGGTTTGGGAATTATCGGGATAAAAAATCCCATTTCCGGTAAATTCTAAAAGATAATCCCCCGGAAGATTGACTTTCACCAGATCGCCATCTCCACCGGAAGTTTGCTGACCAATTGTTATCGACTGCGGAAATATTTTCTGGAGACTCATTGAGTACCACTCACTTGCGCTTCGTGTGTCGGGATTGACGAGAATAAAAACTTTTCCGTTGTAATTGTGTGTTGTTTTACCGGAAATTGCAGGGAAATAATCGTAGTCTTTATAAGCGAAAGTTCCGATATTTTTTAAATTTTGTCTGTAATATTTTCCAAAATAATTTTCGGAAGGAGAAAAGTATTTGTAGATATAGTGATAAAAAAATCCACCCCAGTCAGGATATTCTCTCATATCAAATACAATAGCTTTCTTGTGTGCTGCATTGCTTAAGATACTGTCCATCACCATGTCTGTTTTGTCATCATTTACATTATTGATAAATTTTAAAGTCTCATTAACTTTAAAATAAGCAACCTCATTATGAGCAATTTTTCGGCTTTCTCTTTTCTTGATTTTATCTTGCAAATAATCAACTATCAAATTGTATTTTTCTTTATCAGATGGATCAATCATCTCAATTTTTGTGGAAAATTTCTTATTGTTTTTCGCAGATTTTACTTCTAAATTCTGTTGTTGGAAATCTTCAGTCCAGATCAGATTGTTTTCATATTTTGACAGAACAAATATCAATTTCTCGATATTAGAAGTCGATAGTAATTCTCCCTTTTCTTTTATGATTTGTGGAATACTTTTACCATTAACAGAAATGATTTTGTCACCGATATTAATTTGAGCTTTCGAACAGATTTCCGGAAAAATAAGTTTTGTCACCAAAATATGATCATCAACGATCTGAAAATCAAACGGCGCAAGATAACTGCCGTGGAAAATTTCTTTTCTATAATTCAATTGTTTATAAAAACTAAATGCGTGACTGTCCTTAAATTTTGAAACCAATTTTGCCAATATAATTTCAAAATCTTTTCTTGAATTTATTTTTGAATTTTCATCTAAACTTTTCTTGAAAAAATCTTCAAAACCTTTATCCATAATATATTTGTGAGGAAAAAGATAATCAACAATTCCCTGAATTTTAGCCAAAGCCAGCAAACGATATTCCGGCGGAAGATTTTCTTTTTTGGGAAAAGAATATTTTTTTTCATCACTTACCAATTTTCCTTCTTTTAAAAGTTCAAAATTGTATCGGTTTTTATAAATGTTATCAAGTAAATTTTTATTCTCGGAATTTACTTTTCTGTTTTTCTGAAACCAGTCAAAATTCTGATTTTTTATTAAAATATCTTTTGAAGTTTCTGCAGCAGCGGGAATGGTAAAATTCTTATTTAAATTTTGTGTTAACTTCCCGATTATAGAATTAAAATCATCTTTTGAGTTAATGCTTTTAATTTTAACTAAAAATAAACTGTCGGCATCAATTTTTCCACCCGCAACATCGGGATGATAATATTTAATGAAATTCCATGTTTTCATGAAATCATAGTATTGATCTTTCTGTGCGAAAAGGTTTTGCTGAAATAAAAGTAAGACGAGTAAAATGATTGCTTTTTTCATATCAAGCTTAGATGTAATTGGTTTTCGATGGTTGTTTAAAATATTTTCAGCTAATCCAAGCCAAAGCGAATGCCCCAAATTTAAATAAAATTTCACATTCCAAGACATTCAAAACCCTTAAATTTGTGACCACAAAAAAGTTATTCGATGCTTAAAAAAATTACGGTTGCTGCAGTTTGTTTTTTGTCGGCAATTACGGTCAGTGCTCAAAAAAATAAGAAATCACAAGTTGAAAGACCAAAATTGGTCGTTGGTTTGGTTGTAGACCAAATGCGTTGGGATTATCTTTATCGCTTTTACGGCAAATTTGGTGACGATGGTTTCAAAAGGCTCCTCAATAAGGGATATTCGTTAGATAATGTTCATATTAATTATGTTCCGACGGTTACTGCTTTGGGACATACTTCAATATATACAGGTTCGGTTCCTGCAATTCACGGAATCGCAGGGAATGACTGGACAGACAAAGAAACAGGTAAAAATGTATACTGTACCACAGACGAAAGCGTACAGCCAGTAGGAACTGCCAATGCAAGAGTAGGAAGCCATTCTCCCAGAAATCTCTGGTCTACAACGGTGACTGATGAATTGAGGCTGGCAACCAATTTTCAGGGAAAAGTAATCGGAGTTTCGCTAAAAGACAGAGCTTCAATTCTTCCCGCCGGTCACACACCAAACGGAGCATTCTGGTTTGATGACTCTTCCGGGAATTTTATTACGAGTTCTTATTACATGAATGATTTACCGCAATGGCTGAAATCTTTCAACGCTCAGAATCTTCCGGATCGATTAGTTGCCAATGGATGGAATACTTTGCTTCCGATCAATCAATACACAGAAAGTTCCCCCGACAATTCTTCGTGGGAAGGACTTTTAGGAAGTGCAAAAACGCCTACTTTTCCTTACAGTAATTTGCAGGCAGATTATCAGGCTAAAAAAGATAATATCCGTTATACTCCTTTCGGAAATACTTTAACATTAAAACTGGCTGAAGCTTCTGTAGAAGGTGAAAATCTGGGTCAGGATCAGATTACAGATATTTTGGCGATCAATTTGGCATCAACAGATTATGCAGGTCATAAATTTGGTCCTAATTCTATCGAAGTTGAAGATGTTTATTTGAGATTAGATCAGGATCTTGCACAGTTTTTCAGCTATCTGGATTCAAAAGTCGGAAAAGAACAATATGCCGTTTTTCTTTCTGCCGATCACGGTGGAGCGCATTCTGTAGGTTTTTTACAAGAACATAAAATTGCTACAGGATTCTTTGGTGATGGAATGGAAAAAGATTTAAATCAAAAATTAAAAGATAAATTCGGCGTTGATAAATTAATCAATGGAGTCGATAATTATCAGATTTATTTCGACAGAAAATTGATGAAAGATAATAAACTTGAGCTGGAAAGTATCAAAGAATTTGCGATTCAGGAATTAGAAAAAGATCCGACTGTTTTATTTGCTGTCTCAACTACTGAAGTACAGGAAGCAACAATTCCTGAGCCGATCAAGCAAAGAATCATCAACGGAATCAACAGACAGAGAAGTGGTGATATTCAGTTGATTTCACACGATTCTATGCTTCCTGCTTATGCAAAAACCGGAACGACACACAGTGTCTGGAATTCTTATGACGCTCATATTCCTTTGATTTTTATGGGATGGGGAATTAAACACGGTGAGAGCAATATGCCATATAATATGACTGATATTGCACCAACAATTTCTGCGTTATTGCACATTCAGTTTCCAAGCGGAAATATAGGGAATCCGATTACTGAAGTTTTAGGAAAATAAAATTATTTATTAAAGATAAAACCCCGCAAAGTAATTTTGTGGGGTTTGTTTTTTATTTATCAATTTCTTCTTCTTCCTCATCTTCAAACTGCTCCAGAAAATAAGTAAAAGTGAAATCTTCCACTTCATCTTCGGCATCTTCCAGAGTGGTCAGAAGATCTTCGAAAATCTCAAGCTGATCAACACTCATATTTACGAATTCAAGATGAAGCGGCATTTCAAGTTCGCCCGAAATAACATCGGAAAGTGCATCGAGATTATCTCCGAAATGATCCGGAAGTTTTATTTTTTCTTTCAATTGAGCATAGAAATCTTCATAATCTCCGAGGTCTGTGAAGTCAATGTATGTTGTATTCATAGTTTTATAATTTATTTTTTGGTAGAAGCACAGCTTACTTCTTCTCAAAGCTTTTATAATGATCTTTAGTTAAATAAACCTTACCATTTTTAGTATAAACAATACGGTGACTGTTTCTGTTTCCACAAGTGTAATTTACATCTGCTTCAAAATATTGCGCTCCGATTGGAAGTTTTTTTTCACGATTGCTAAAATGATCTCCGCCAATTGCTTTTCCGGGCAAAACTTCACAAAGATTTCCCTGAGAAGGATTCCAGCCTTGTTTTTTGGCTTCATTTTTAGTTAAATAAAAATCCGGAAGCTTATGATTTTGCTTTACATAATCAATAACTGTTTTTTCAGCTGTCAATTCATTAATAGAATGATTGTTTCCAATCTTTTGACTGACTTTTTCACTCTTGGGCTGTTCTTTTTTCTCCACAATAAAATTATTGTAGATGTACATGACTGACATCCCGAAAAGAAGCCCGAGACAGGCGAAAAATAACGAACGAATTTTACTATTCATAAAAAATATTATAAGAAATTTAATTATGGCAATTATAAAATTCACCATTAATTAATCATTTGCAAAGCAAAATTCCCGTTATTCCCTCCACTCTTCAGGAATATCACAAACCGGAATAGGAACCATTTTATGTTGAGCCGCTTTGTGCATTCTGTCAAAAATCAAAAATACTTCCTTATCACGTCCTTCATATTCTTCGGCTGATTTTGTACCATATTCTTTTTGAATTTTCTCCAGTTCAGGATAGGTTGCACCAATCTGATCTTCATCAGTTCTTTCTGCATCCCAAAGTCCGTCTGTAGGGATGGCATTCTGAATACTTTCGATAAGGTCTAAATCTTTTGCCAATTGGTAAACTTCAGTTTTATAAAGATCGGCAATTGGCGAAACGTCTACACCGCCATCGCCATATTTTGTATAAAAACCAATGCCGAAATCTTCCACTTTATTTCCTGTTCCGCAAACTAAAAGCCCGTGAAGCTGTCCGAAATAATAAAGATTCAACATTCTGAAACGTGATCTTGTATTTGCCAATGCAAGATTATTGCTCCATCTTCCTTCTACATGATCGTGTACAACATCTTCAAAACTTTCAAAAACAGGTGTGAGATTGATGGTTTTTCCCTGAACGTTCGGGAATTTTTTCTTTAAATCTTCAATGTGATCCTGTGCACGGTTTACCTGATCTTCTTTTTGGCGGATCGGCATTTCGAGAAGCAGAACTTCAAGTCCCGTCATTGCGCAAAGTGTTGAAACCACTCCAGAATCTACACCTCCGGAAACTCCGATTACATATCCTTTTACATTTGCTTTTACAGCATAATCTTTCAGCCAGTTGACGATATGATCGATTACTTTTTTTGTCTGCATTGTTTATTTCTTTTTATAATTTAAAATTTTCTTTTTTTAATTCATACCAGAAACAGATTCCGTCCGGTTCGCTAAATTCACCTGTTTTTTCGAAACCTAATTTGTTTAAAACCTTATTGGAAGCTCCATTTTCAGCATGAGCATACGCGTAAATAATTTCCGCATTGAGATCATTGAATCCAAAATTTAACGAAGCTTTTGCAGATTCAAAAGCATAACCTTTTCCCCAGCTTTCAGGGAGAAATCTGTAGCCTAACTCATAAAAATTTTGGTAACCGTTGATTTCTGCAGTGTGCAATTTGAGTCCGCTCCAGCCGATTAAAAGTCCTGTTTCTTTTTCGATAACCGCTAATCTTCCTACTCCGGTATCTTGATATTGCTGTTGAATCATTTGAATGACTTTTTCTGATTCCTCAAGTTTTGAAAGAGGAGAAATGCCGATATATTTCATCACATCAGGGTTGGAATCGAGGAGAAACATGCGTTCTGCATCTCTGTTTTCTAACTTTCTGAGAATAAGTCTTTCTGTTTCCAGTTCCATAGGTAATTTTTTGAGCTTTTATTTTCTGAAACAGGTTTACAACTACAAAATATTCCTTTTTCAGCATGAGTTTGTATTTATATCCTTATTTTTGTAAACTCAAATTTCATGTAAAAATAATGAAGATTTTTAGAATTGCAGCACTTTCATGCCTTTTAGTTTTAAGTTTGAATTCTTGTAAAAAAGAACAGGAAACTGAATGGAAAGTTGAAATAAAAAATCCTGCCGAAAAGGTAGAGATGACCGATATATCAAAAGAATTTTACGATCAGAATGTTCCTTTGGAACAATTCACAGCAAAGTTTCCATGGTTTCAGGGAACTGTTCCTGATGAAGATTTTGGGAAAAGAAGAGCGGATGCGCAAGAGATAAAAATCTATAAGGAAGCCATTGGAAAAATTGATCAGAAGAAATTGCAGAACGAACTTCAGGATCTGTTTTCTCACATTAAATTTTATTTTCCAAAGTTTAAAAGTCCAAAAGTTTTCCTTTTTTCATCGGCTTTGCAGATGATTCAGGATCCGTTACTTTACGACGAAAAAACCAATTTTCTGTTCATAGATATTTCCGGGTTCATGGGAGATAAAAATGCAAATTACAAAGGTTTGGAATTGTATTTTCAAAAATCAATGAATCCAAGTAATATCGTTCCGAAAGTATCAAGAATGTTTGCTGAAAATATCGTTCCCTACAAAGGAGACAGCCAGAAATTCATTGATTTAATGGTTTATAACGGTAAAATTATGATTTTGCAGGATGCCTTTTTACCTGAAACTCCTGATTACCTTAAAATGGATTACACAAAAGCACAATACGATTGGTCATCTGCCAACGAAGCCAATATTTACAACTACTTTGTTGAGAATAATCTGATTTTCGGGGACGATCACAGATTGACAGAACGTTTTATTACTCCCGGTCCGTTCTCGAAATTTTACACAGAAATTGATAACAACTCATCTCCAATGGTCGGGATTTTTACCGGATGGCAGATTTGCAGAGAGTATTTTAAAAAGAAACCGGATACAAAATTGGTTGACTTCCTGAAAATGGATGCTACCCAAATTTTTAATGAAGCAGGTTATAAACCGAAATTAGAAGAATAATAAAGTTTAGAAAAATAGAAAAAATGAGAAAGACTCAGATAACGATAGATGTAGAACTGGATGAAAACCACATCCCGGAATTGATGACCTGGAATGCTGCAGATGGCGGCGTAGAAAAAGAAGAAACCAAAGCAGTAATGATTTCCGTTTGGGATGAGAAAACATCAGAAGCTTTGAGAATCGATCTTTGGACGAAAGATATGCCGGTTGATCAAATGAAAATGTTTATGCATCAAATTCTGGTTTCTATGGGGAATACTTACCAAAGAGCAACAGGAGAAGAAGATGTAGCGGCATGGATCGAGCAGATCGCAGAAGAATTTGCAGTGAAATCTGCGATAAAAATGTAAAAATTGTCGGATGATGGAAGCTAGATGTCGGAAGTTTATAGAAACATCTGTCTTCCGTCATCCAGTTTCCAACTTAAAATATAAAACAATGAATTTCAATACAAAAGTTATACACGGAGGACAGCATCACGAATCTGCAACGGGTTCTGTGAATGTACCTGTTTTTTTAACATCAACATTTGCCCAAAAAAGTCCGGGAGTACATTCAGGATATGAATATTCGAGAGCGGCGAATCCTACGAGACAGGCTCTGGAAGATTCTTTGGCAAGTATCGAAAACGGAGCGAGAGGTCTTGCTTTCGGTTCGGGTTTGGCGGCAATCGACTGCGTTTTAAAATTATTAAATCCTGGTGATGAGGTAGTTGCAGTTGACGATTTATATGGTGGAACATACAGAATGTTTACAAGACTTTTCGAAAAATATCAGTTGAAATTTACTTTCGTGAATTTTGATGATGCTTCAAAAATCGAAGACGTTATTACAGACAAAACAAAACTGATCTGGATTGAAACACCAACCAATCCTTTGATGAAACTGGTTGATATCAAAGCGGTTGTAGAAATTGCAAAACACAAAGATATCCTAGTTGCGGTTGATAATACATTTGCAACACCTTACCTTCAAAGACCAATTGATTTGGGAGCAGATATTGTGATGCACTCAGCTACAAAATATTTAGGAGGTCATTCTGATGTTATTGCAGGAGCTTTGATCGCTAAAGATGTTGAATTGGGAGAAAAACTTCATTTCATTCAGTTTGCGAGTGGCGGGATTTTAGGTCCGCACGATTCTTATTTGGTGTTGAGAGGTATCAAAACTTTAGCATTACGTGTTCAGCGACATTCAGAAAACGGAATGGCTGTCGCAAAATATCTTGAGTCTCATCCTGCAGTTGCTCAGGTTATTTATCCGGGATTAGAATCTCATCCGCAATATGAACTGGCAAAATCTCAGATGAAAGATTTCGGAGGAATGGTTTCTTTCACTTTCAAATCTGGTAAAAAAGAAGATGCTGTTAAGTTTTTAGAGAAAGTAAGAGTGTTCACTTTAGCAGAATCTTTGGGTGGAGTAGAATCTCTGGCAAATCATCCGGCTTTGATGACTCATGCTTCAATTCCTGCTGAAAAACGTGCTGAATTGGGAATTACTGATGATTTAGTTCGTCTAAGTGTTGGAATTGAAGATGCGGAAGATCTGATCGCAGATCTGGAAAGAGCATTTTCTTAAAATAATGAATCATAAGCATCCGTTTTTAGCGGATGTTTATTTTATAATTCTACTATGAAAAATACCAGAAAAGCTTCGATTAATGATCTGGACCAATTGTCTGAATTATTCGATCAATACAGAGTTTTTTATCATAAAGATTCTGATATTCCTTCGGCTGAAAATTTTCTTAAAGAAAGAATTGAAAAACGGGATTCTGAAATTTATGTTGCTGAAAATGAGGGGGTTTTAGTTGGTTTTGTTCAACTATATCCATTGTTTTCTTCTACAAGAATGAAAAAATATTGGTTGTTGAATGATCTTTTTGTGAATAAAAATTACAGAGGAAAAGGTTTTTCAAAAGAACTGATTGAAGAAGCTAAAGAAGTTTGCAAAAGTTCAGATGCGTGTGGAATTTTACTGGAAACCGGAAAATCAAACGACATCGGAAACCAATTGTATCCAAGTTGTGGATTTGAATTGTACGATGAAGTGAATTTCTACGAATGGACAAATAGATAATATTGAATCGTCAATCGTGAATTTTTAAAATTAATCATTACCAATTACTTATTACTCATATCAATATGACAGATTTCCAAAAATATATTCAGAGATATTTAGATTTAATTCCTTCCGATAATTGGTTGGCAGAATTGAAATTTGTTGGTGACAAAACAGTTTCTCTATTTTCGTATTTAACAGAAGAGCAATCAAAGTTTGCTTATGCGGAAGGAAAATGGACTTTGAAAGAGGTTTTGCTTCATTTATCAGATACTGAAAGAGTTTTTCAGTACAGAATTTTGGCATTTGCAAGAGGTGAAAAATCTGAATTACCAGGTTTTAATGAAGAAGGTTATGCTGCAAATTCTTTTGCAAACGAGAGAAGTTTAGAATCTTTGTTGGAAGAGTATCAATCAGTAAGGAAATCTTCTCAGATTTTGCTGGAAACTTTTAACTCTTCAGTTTTAAATAATAAAGGAATTGCCAACGGAAATGAAATTTCTGTGGAAACGATTTGTAAATTGATCGTTGGTCATAATATTCATCATTTGAATGTTGTTGAAGAAAGATATTTGTTGGTGTTTTAACCAATGTTTCATAAAAATTATCAATAGAAACGGGCTTTAGCCCGTTTTTTCATTTAAATGAGTCAATTGGCTTTAGCCAAAACTTAAAAATTATTATTTTTGGCAAAACAACACAAATGTCTTTCATTAAAATTTATATTCATCTTGTATTTTCTACCAACAGTCGAATTCCATTTTTAAATACACCTGAATTGCGAGTAAGAGTTTGGAAGCACATTAAAGAAAATGCTTCGAAAAAAGGAATTTTTATAGATATGATTAATGGTTATACAGACCATTGTCACTGTTTAATTTCTCTAAGCTCGAATCAAAACATTGAAAAAATAGTACAATTGATAAAAGGAGAATCTTCATATTGGATCAATAAAAATCAATTAACACATGAAAAATTTTCTTGGCAAGACGAATATTTTGCTGTTTCAGTGTCAGAATCGATGAGAGATATTATAAGAGCTTATATTAAAAATCAGGAGAAACATCATCAAAAGAAAACATTTGCTGAAGAATATCAAGAGTTTATTGAAAAATATGATTTTAAAATGTAAGTTTTGGCTAAAGCCAAATGAATGCTTAATTTTGAAACCGGGCTAAAGCCCGCCCCTATTGAATCATGGAAAACATCATACAAATACTAAAATCCGGCGGCACCATCCTTTATCCAACAGATACGATCTGGGGAATCGGCTGTGATGCAACAAATATAGATGCCATCAACAAAATTTTTGACATCAAAAAGCGCGAAAAAAATAAATCAATGATCATTTTGGTGGAAAATGAAAAGCGATTACAGGATTTGGTCGACGTTCCGGAAATGGCTTGGGAAATCATGGATCTGAGCGAAAAACCGGTTACTTTGGTCTATCAAAATCCAAGAGGTTTGCCTAAAGAAATACTTGCAGAAGACGGAAGCATCGGAATTCGTCTAGTAAAGAACGATTTCTGTAAAAAACTGATTACTAAACTCAACAAACCTTTGGTTTCGACTTCAGCCAATTTTAGCGGAGATAAAAGCCCGTTAAAATTCTCTGATATTTCGCCTGAAATTATTGATTTGGTGGATTATGCGGTGGAAGAAAACAGAGAGTTGGTTTCAAAATATTCTGGTTCATCGGTCATAAAAATCTGGAGTGATAACAGAATAAAAGTTCTGCGGGAATAAAAGTTTGGAATTATTATCTTTGCAAAATAATTCAACCATTAAGAAGTCGGAAATTTAGCTTTAAACCTGAAAATCTGATGTCTTAGTGGTTTTACGTTAGATAAAGCTTCACAATTATCAAAAGTAATTGTAAATCTAATATCTAACATCTAATATCTAATATCTTTTAAGAAAATGTTCATTAATCTTAATCAAAATAAAAATCTTAAACTTTTCAAAATAATTTCTGAAGTCGCAGCAGCAAATAATCAATCGGTATACATCGTTGGCGGATTTGTACGCGATCTTCTGATGAAAAGAGAAGCCTCTACAGATATTGATTTTGTGACCGAACAAAGCGGAATCGAACTTGCCCAAAATGTGGGTAAGGAAATCGACCCTAAAATGAAAGTTTCTGTTTTTAAAACCTATGGAACAGCGATGATCAGATATAAAGATCTCGAGCTGGAATTTGTAGGTGCGAGAAAAGAAAGCTACACTGAAGACAGCAGAAAACCTGAAGTGCAAGGCGGAACAATCGAAGACGACCAGAAAAGAAGAGATTTTACCATTAATGCGATGGCAATTTCTTTAAATAAAGATAATTTTGGAGAATTGATCGATCCTTTCAACGGAATTGGTGACTTGGAAAAAGGTATTTTAAGAACACCTCTTGAGCCTGCCCAAACTTATTCTGACGATCCGTTGAGAATGATGAGAGCAGTACGATTTGCTTCGACTTTAAATTTTAAAATAGAAGAAAATTCATTAAACGCAATCAGACAGGAAGCAGAAAGAATCAAAATTGTTTCGATGGAAAGAATTATGGTTGAATTTAATAAAATCATGCTTTCAAAAAAACCTTCTGTCGGACTTCAATTAATGGAAGAAACGGGTTTAATGAAACTGATTATTCCTGAATTGATCGAGTTGAAAGGTGTGGAAGAAGTTGAAGGACAAACCCATAAAGATAATTTTTACCATACTCTGGAAGTAGTTGACAATATTTCAGAAAATACGGACAATCTGTGGCTTCGCTGGTCTGCACTGCTTCACGACATCGGAAAAGCTCCTACCAAAAAGTTTGTTGAAGGAACAGGCTGGACTTTTCACGGACATGAGTTTTTAGGTTCTAAAATGACGAAAAATCTTTTCCAGAAATTGAAATTACCTTTGAATTCTGATATGAAATACGTTCAGAAAATGGTAAAGCTTTCTTCTCGTCCGATCGCTTTGATCACAGATGATGCTTCCGATTCGGCTTTAAGAAGGCTATTATTTGATGCCGGAGAAGATATGGAGGATCTTTTTACTCTCTGTAAAGCAGATATTACCACAAAAAATTCAAGAAAGCAGGAAAAATTCAAGAAAAATTTTGAATATGTTGCCATAAAAATAAAAGAAGTTGAGGAAAAGGATCAGGTGAGAAATTTTCAGCCACCGATTTCAGGAGAAGAGATTATGGAAATGTTTAATCTGAAACCAGGAAGAGAAATAGGAATTTTAAAGGAAAAGGTAAAAGAAGCAATTCTGGAAGGCGAGATTGCCAATGAAAAAGAAGAAGCAAGAAGTTTTGTAATTGCTGAAGCTGAGAAATTGGGACTGACTTTATAAGTTTTTGTTGAAAATAAAAATCCGGCGGTTTCGTAGAAACCGCCGGATTTTTTTATCTAAATTGAAACAATATTAGTTTTTATAAAAACCGTTTGTTGCAATTCCTGTTGTTAGAGTTTTCAATAAAGTACCGCTAGTATTGTAAATATTTACTTTGCTGTCTCCTGTGAAACTAGCATCAGAAGTATAAATCTTTCCGTCGATTACATTAAATCCATATAGATTTCCTGTTGTTGTAACGATAGGAGTTGTAGGAGTTGTTGTCGAAGTAATATCCATTGCATAGATTTTATTGTTGCTGTCGTTAAAGTAGAATCTATTTGCCTCGATTCTCAATTTCTGAGCC
Source organism: Chryseobacterium sp. DT-167 (assembly GCF_058310155.1). Taxonomy (NCBI): domain Bacteria; kingdom Pseudomonadati; phylum Bacteroidota; class Flavobacteriia; order Flavobacteriales; family Weeksellaceae; genus Chryseobacterium; species Chryseobacterium sp. DT-167. The sequence goes on from NZ_JBZEEQ010000005.1 coordinate 199,448, forward strand.
TGACCAAGAGTAAGTGTAGTTGTCGTAAACGTTCCGGCTGTAGTATTTACTTTGTAAATGTAAGAAGCTGTATTACTTGAAGCAAGTACATATGCGTCACCGTTGTAAGAGATCAAATCTCTGATAATTCCATTGCTTGGAAGTGTCAATGTAGTTGCAACAGCATTCGTTGAAGGATTCACAATTGTTAAAGAATAACCTGTAGGAAGTTCACCGTAAGGAGCTACTGTCTGATAAGTCACCCCGTCTGTTTGTACTACAATTCTACCGTTTGCTTCAACTACTTTTTCAGCGCTTCTTGGGAAGTTGATGCTGGTTACAAAAGAGTTGTTAGAAGTATTGTAAACATTTAATTTCATTACATTAAAGAAATTATTATTCGTTACAAAATATTGCGATCCTGAAAATGCGATATATCTCGGATTGTCAAGATTAGCCGTAACTGTAGTTTGTTTTTTGAAGTTATAACGGTTTACAATATCGATTTTATTAGGAACGTTAGATACTAAATAAGCATTTTCGCCATTGAATCCGATAGATTGCAAAACATTTCCTAAAATGTCATTGTTGTTATTTTTTCCGTAGATTTTATTTTCAAATATTGACAAATCATTGCTCACGAAAGAAACTTCTGAAGTAGGAGTTGAAAATCCGCCTTCATTAGCAATTAAAATTCCGTTTTCGTAAGCCTCGCTTTTAGGAGCTTCCACAAAGTCGTCATCACTACACGCTACATTGAAAAGTAGAGCAGATGCGAATAAAAAAGGTAAGATTTTCTTGAAGTTCATATTGTATAGTTTAAAAATTTATATTGAAATTGATACTGTAATTTCTTTTTGGCAGAGGATAATAAGCCATTGTTTCATAGATTTCATCAAAAACATTATTAACCTTAAATCCTAAAGTGTATTTTTTTAAAATTGTTCCTGAAATCCCTGCATTCATAACAAAATAAGATTGCAAGGCGTCAGATTTTTTTTCGTTACTATCGGTGTAAGTCAGTCCGTTGAACATTCCCTGTGCATAAATTCTAATAAAACGGTAGTTATAATCTACATTTCCAAAAATTTTGTGAAGCGGAACATACATCAGTTGTTTATCGATTTCTAAATCTTTCGATTTTGTAAAAATATATCCTGCGTTCAGCTTTATATGATGTTGGTTGATTTGTTTTTGATATGTTAATTGAGATTCCAGACCATAAGATTCAACTTGATTGGTATTAAATGGTGCCCAATATCCCATCGGAGTACTGATCCATCGCAACATATCTTTTATCCTGATGTAATATGGACTCAAGGTCAGTTTAAAATCACCGACTTTAAATTCGTGATCCATATCTGTCTGAATTGAAGTTTCGGGTTTCAAATCGAGGTTTCCTCCCGGTTGCCAATACAAATCATTAAATGAGGGGAATCTGAAATTTTTTGAGAAATTTACATTGAGTTGATACCATTTTGTCGCTTTCCATTTTCCTGAAAATGAATACAAAACCGGTGAATCAAATCCTTCAACAAAATCTTTCTTAATTCCTGCTTCGAAACTGACCGTAGAAGAAGTTATATACCGTAACAAACCGGCCACTGAAGCTATATTTCTGCTGACATCTTCAATTCCTGAAGTTCCAACTCCCAGACCTTGATTTTGCTGAAATTCGCCAATGATATTCACATTCCATTTTTGGTTGATGAAATAATTGAAATCGTTTTTTATAATATAATTTTTCCCCAAACCACCACTTGTACTCGGTTGGTTTAAATTAGCAAAATATTGAAAGTTTTCTTCAGTATACGCTGCTCTCAGGATATTGTTAAACTTAGATTTTTTCCAGTCCCATGAAAGCAAACTTCTGAAATTCTGAGTTTCATATCTCGTCGGAGTCTGGCTTTCAAAAAATACAGGATAATGCTGATTGCCGTCAAAGGTCTCTGAGATCCACGAAATCTGATGAAAAGGAGCAATTTTATAAGCTGCCGCAAAATTAAAATTCGTATTGTAGTACTTTCCGTTTCTGTTGATGTAGTTTCTTGATTCCGGAACTTCGTAATCATTTTGACTTATCGAATGACTTCCCGAAGCTTTAAAACTAAATTTTTCATTGCTGTAAGAGGCTTTCAGAAAATTATTATACGTTCCGAATGATGCAATTTCAGAATTAAATGATCCTTTAAAACCTTGATTAAAAATCAATTCATTATTTAAATGAATACTTCCGCCAATTGCGCCGCTTCCGTAAATTACACTTCCGCCACCGGTTTTCACTTCCATCTGATCATACCCAAAAAGAGCAATGTTATTAATGTCTCCCTGTCCTAAAAACTGAGAATTGATATTGATTCCGTTCCACACAAAAGCTGTTTGTTGCGCTGTAGTTCCTCTGAATGACGGAGAAGAAACTGCACCGCGACCATTTTCTTTAATATAAACTGGTGATTGAAAACGTAAAACTTCAGAAAGATTGGATGAGTTTTTTTGAATGTCAGCGGGAGTCAAAGTAGTGATCAAATGAAAAAGTTTAACCTTATTCATTTGATTATCAAAAATATAAACCGTGTCAATAATTTTCTCCTGACCAAAGTACAGGGATAGATTGCATACGGCGAAAACGAAGACTAAAGATCTTTTTATACTCATATCATTTTGCTTTTCCTCCGAAAGCAATCAATTTAAAATGTTAAAATCTGGCAGGTCTCCTGACTTTCGCTTTTCTACACCTTCCCGCGTTGGCAGTGGCTTTTTGTAGAAAATGTTGATACGATTTACAGTTGCGGGGACAGCTTGGGATTTTCACCCAATTCCCTATTAATTCCAATACCTTGGAAACCAAAATTTTTGCAAATATAGGTTTTTAAATCTAGTAACCAAAACAAGCTAAAAACTCTGAAAAAAGTAATAATATAACTGGAAAAGATGTGGTTATCAATACAACGTTTGTCTTCGGAAGCAGTCTCAATAGCAATATTGAAAACAGATTAGATTTCGATGAAATAAAACCTTTTGAATAATAAGAGTAGCTTCATTCCGCAGGAATCTCAACAACGTATTTTCAAAACTAAATTTGGATTCCTTCGGAATGACAAATGTGGTGTTGAAAACGACAGGTATAGCATTGGAATGCCAAAAATTGTCAAATAACAATTAAATCTTATTTATTTCTATAAAAAAGTCGAATCAAAATAAAAAGGAAGCAGATCTTTAATTGAATTCACCTTAAAAACTTCCTCATTCAGATTAGAGAAATAAACATCAATATTTTCATTCTGTTTCGTTTCGTATTCCATTAAGCTTTGTCGGCAAGCTCCACAAGGCGGAATGGGTGGTGTTTTTTCTGAAAATTTTCTTGGTCCGCCGATGATGAATATTTTTTTGATCTTCTCATTCGGAAAATTAGCACCAATCCAGAACAGAGCAGTTCTTTCCGCACAAAGTCCGGAAGGAAAAGCTGCATTTTCCTGATTGTTCCCGGAATAAATTTCACCATTCTCAAGCAAAACTGCACATCCTACCAAAAAATCTGAATAAGGTGCATAAGCATTTTCTCGTGCCGCTTTTGCTCTTTCAAAAAGCTTTTTTTCAATATCATTCAGTTCGCTGCTGCTTTTGAAATGCTCGTATCCTATATTTATCTCTTTTTTCATTTTGTCGCCTTAAAAAGGGCGATAAATGTAAAGTTTTTTAATGAAGCTGGCAATATCTTTGTTACGATACTAAATTTGTAATTTTAAACTTTAAAAATTTAAATTCAATGTTGTATACCCCGATAAAATTTAGAAATGTAGAACTAAAAAACCGTTGGGTGATGTCACCAATGTGTATGTATTCTTGTGAAAACGGTTTGGCAAATGATTTCCACTATGTGCATTACGGAAGTCGCGCTCAGGGCGGAACAGGTTTAATAATGGTAGAAGCGACAGGAGTAGAACCCCGCGGAAGAATCACCAACCATTGTATGGGAATCTGGAATGACGAACAAGCCGGGAAACTTCAGAAAATTGTAGAGTTCGTACATAAAAATTCAGATTCTAAAATAGGAATTCAGATTGCTCATGCGGGAAGAAAAGGCTCGACCTGGGAAAACAAACAAATTTCTTTGGAAGAAGGTTGGGAAACAATTGCTCCAAGTCCGGTTCCTTATCATCCAAGTGAAAGAATTCCCCATGTGTTATCGGTAGAAGAAATTAAAGATCTGGTGCAAAATTTCAAAGACGCAGCTAAAAGAGCGGTGGATGCAGGTTTTGATGTCATTGAAATTCACGGCGCGCACGGATATTTGGTTCATCAGTTTCTATCGCCGTTGTCAAACATTAGAACCGATGACTATGGAGGAAGTTTTGAAAACCGATTCCGATTTTTATTGGAAATTGTGGATGCCGTTAATGAAGAATTAAATGAAAATGTTGCGTTATTTGTAAGGATTTCCGGAACAGAATATGCCGAAAACGGCTGGAATATCGAAGACAGTGTAAAATTGGCTAAAGAATTGAAAAATCATTCTGTAGATTTGGTTGATGTGTCAAGTGGCGGTAATATTCACGGGGCAAAAATTTCTGTTTTTGATGGCTATCAGGTTCCGTTTTCTTCGCAGGTGAGAAATGAAGCAGATGTAAAAACCGGAGCAGTAGGTTTGATTACTAAAGTTGAGCAAGCTGAAGAAATTCTTCAGAAAGGCGATGCCGATTTGATTTTTGTAGCAAGAGAAATCTTAAGAAATCCGTACATTGCCGTTCAGGGATCATTTGAAATGAAAGAAGACAGTTTTTTTCCGCATCAGTACCTTAGAGCCAAAATTTCTTCTTAATTTTAGCATCATCAAAATCAAAATAGTATATGAAGATTGAAGACTTTATGCTGCCTTGTCCGAGTAAAAAATTCCTGGGAATAGAATGTTTCGGATGTGGTACTCAGAGAGCAATTGTGCTGGTTTTTGAAGGGAGGTTTTCAGAAGCGTTTCATATGTTTCCGGCGGTCTATACTTTACTCTTGTTTTTTGGTTTTGTAGTCTTGAATTTTATAGACAGAAAAAGAAATTATGGGCAGGTATTGATATTTTTAGCAATTATTAACTCACTAATCATGGTATTTTCCTATTTTTATAAACATTTTTTTTAAATCAAAATATTAAACATTAAAAAATCAGAAATTATGAATCAGCAAAAATTACCCAATGCCACGGCGGTACTTGTTTTAGGAATTGTATCAATCGTTTCGTGTTGTTGCTATGGTATTCCCGGACTTATCACCGGAATAATCGGTCTTGTACTGTACAAAAAAGATAACGCTTTGTACCAGCAAAATCCAACATTATATTCAGATTACAACAATTTGAATACTGGTAGAATTTTAAGTATAATTGGTATTGTCTTGAGCGTACTTTATATAATTTATTTGATTTTTGCTATTGCGTTTATCGGATTTGATGCACTTTCAGATCCTGAACTGATGCAGGAGAGATTGAAAGATTTACAAAATTAAGAGCATTAATAATAAATTTAAACCGCAGCAATGCGGTTTTTTTATTTTCTGATGCGAAACTTATTACAATCCAAATTCGAAAATTTAATATTTGAATTGCCTGAATGATCATTCGCAGTTCATCTTTAAATTGTCATGAAATTTTCAAATTAATGTGAATTTATGCGTGCAAAATCTTCTGAAAGTGCTGTTGTTGAAAGGTTTACAGGGTATTCGAATCTAAAGTCGTAGAATTACTACACTCAATCGTAGTTTTACTACAAAATGTGAATTAAAGGTGTGAAAACTTTCGTCACCAGATCTTTGGCTCTATCTTCGCTATAGATAAAACACCAAATCACAAAATATTAACTGTTTAAAATTTACAAAATCATGGCAGACAATTCAAGAGGAATCTTAAAATTCAACGGTAGCGAAGGACAAAAATTACTAAAGCTGAATTACAGCGTATCAAGATCTACAGACGTTTCAGGGCGTGTAGCTTCAGATCCTTCCAACGCAATTATAAAGCTTACCATCGAGGCTACAGAGAAATCTGAAATCTTGGAAAGTTTGTTAAATGGTAAATACAAACCAACTTCTGGTGAAATTACTTTCAACAAATCTCACGAAGAAGGCACATTGATCACCTTAAACTGGGAAAACGGTTACGTGATCCAGCATGAAGTTGACTTTGATGCAGTAGATCAGAATTCTATGCTGATCAGCTTTATTGTAAGCGCAGAAACGATCAGTTATGGTAATTCTGAATACAAAGGAATCTGGCCGGGAGTTTAAAAGACATCACTTAGTTACATTAAAATTTTATAATAGCTTACTCGTAAAAGAAGTAGGCTATTTTTTGATTTCTGAATTAATTCTAAACATCACTAAAAAATATTTAAATATGAAAAAACTGATTTTTACATTGATCATTGCTACAGTTTCATTTGTCACAACCCTAAATGCTCAAAGCAATACGCTCGCAAAAACAACATGGCAGGTCGAAAAAATAAATGATGACGGAAGCGCGGTTTTCAAAAAGGCAAAATCCATCAAATTTCCTTCGGAACAGCCAAAAATTAATTTTCTGCAATTTGAAGAAGACAGAAATTACCGCACCGGAAATACCTGTTTTCATATGATGGGAAAATATAGTGAATACAATAATAATCAGGTTGAAATTTCGGAAGGTGTGGCAGATATGGCCGAAAATTGTGAAGAACCAAAAACACTTAAGGGGCTTTACAATTTTAAAATTACTAAAGACCGACTGGAGCTGATTCCTGTAAAAGAATAAATTTTTTGAAAGATGATTATCTTTAAATTTTAAATCTCAACCCGAAATTCTCAGAAAAAAACATTCCTATTTTCTTATATTTGTTCATTATTCAAAATATGGACGCAACACAAGACAAAAGGCTTTTTCTTATCGATGCTTATGCGATGATTTTCAGAGGATATTATGCATTGATCAGAAGCCCGAGGATTACAAGTACAGGAATTGATACTTCAGCAATATTCGGTTTTACAAACTCACTGATCGAATTGATCAGACGCGAAAGACCTACGCATTTGGCAGTGGTTTTTGATGTCGGACAGGCGAGTATCAGAACCAATGATTTTGCAGAATACAAAGCCAACCGAAGTGAAACTCCGGAAGCCATCAAAGTTGCCATCCCGTATCTTCACAGAATTTTGGATGCAATGCATATTCCGCATTTGGGTGTGGAAGGCTATGAAGCTGATGATTTGATCGGAACTCTTGCCTGTAAAGCCGAAAAAGAAGGGTACACCACTTTTATGGTGACTCCCGATAAAGATTTTGCCCAATTGGTTACTGATAAAATTAAAATATATAAACCGGGATTAAAAGGGGGAGACATCGAGATTCTGGGCGTTGAAGAAGTAAAAGCAAAATACGGAATTGAAGATCCGAAACAGGTGATCGATTTTCTTGCCATGATGGGTGATGCCGTTGATAATATTCCAGGATTGGATGGTGTTGGTGAAAAAACAGCCATGAAATTCTTACAGGAATTCGGAAGTATAGAAAATCTGCTCGCCAATACCGACAAATTAAAAGGTAAGATCAAAGAAAAAATAGAAGCTTCTGCCGAGCGTGGAATTTTATCTAAAAAGTTAGCAACCATTATTTGCGATGCTCCCGTAGAATTCCATCAGGAACAATACGATCTTGAAACTCCTGATTTTGAAAAAGTAAAAGAAGTTTTTGACGAAATTGAATTCAGAAGACTGTATGAAAACCTGTATCGTGCTTTTGCTCCGGCTGAAACAGTTACTGTAAAAACTAAAGTTATTGAAACGGATGGCGTGGTAATAAGCGAAACCGAAGTTTCAGCTTCTGAAACTCCGCAGCAGAAAGTTGCCAGAAATGTTGGTCAGCTTGACCTTTTCGCCAGCTTTGAAGAGCTTGATCAGGCAACTTCAACAAAAGATACGATCATTGAAAATGATCATTTATATCAGTTTGTTGACAATCCTAAAGCGCAGAAAATATTAGTTCAGAATCTTTTAAAGCAGAAAGCTGTATGTTTTGATACCGAAACAACTTCTCTGAACGAATTGGAAGCCGAACTGGTCGGAATGAGCTTTTCCTACAAAAAAGGTTTGGCATATTATATTCCGCTTTCTGAAGACCAGGGCGAAGTTTTGCAAACTCTGGAAATTTTCAGACCGTTTTTTGAGAAAGAAGATTTGCTGAAAATTGCTCACAATTTAAAATATGATTATAAAGTTCTGAAACAGTACGATGTTACGGTAAAAGGTGCACTGTTTGACACCATGATTGCCCACTATCTTTTAAATCCGGACGGACGACACGGAATGGATTATCTTTCAGAAGTTTATTTAAACTATAAACCCGTTTCCATTGAAACCATTATTGGTAAAAAAGGAAAAAATCAGGGGAATTTCAGAGATGCAGATCTAAGAACGCAAACCGATTATGCTGCAGAAGATGCAGATGTAACGTTCCAATTATACGAATTATTTGCACCACAATTAAAAAAAGAGAACCTTGAAGATCTTTTCTACAATATAGAAATGCCTTTGATGGAAGTGTTGGCAAAAATGGAACTCGAAGGAATTTCATTAGACGAAAAATGGCTGGCTCAGGAAAGCATCGATCTTGAAAATGATTTAAGACAGTTAGAAGCTAAAATATTTGAAATTTCGGGCGAAGAATTTAATATGAATTCGCCAAGACAGTTGGGCGATGTTTTGTTTGATAAAATGCAGCTCGATCCGAAAGCCAAAAAAACAAAAACAGGACAATATGCGACTTCCGAAGATGTTCTTCAGAAATTAGCTTCAAAACACGAGATCATTCAGCATATTTTAGAATACAGAACGTATCAGAAACTGAAATCAACTTATGTCGATGCCTTGCCGTCACAGATTGATAAAGATGATAATCGTGTACACACCAATTTCTCGCAAACTACGGCTGCAACAGGTCGTTTGGCAAGTGTAAATCCGAATTTACAGAATATTCCGATCCGTACTTTGAGAGGTCAGCAAATCCGTGGAGCATTTGTTTCCGCTGAAGGAAAGAAGATTATCTCTGCCGATTATTCTCAGATCGAACTGCGTCTTATTGCCGAGATTTCCGGTGAAGACAATATGATCAAAGCCTTTCAGGATGGTGAAGATATTCATGCTTCTACAGCTGCGAAATTATTTAATATTCCGTTGGAAGAGGTTTCAAAAACGCAGCGTGGACAGGCAAAAACCGTTAATTTTGGAATTCTATACGGTCAGGGAGCTTTTGCTTTAGCCGAACAAACCGGTTTATCAAGATCTGAAGCGAAACAAATGATTGAAGCCTACTATGAAACTTATCCGAAGTTGAAAGCATATATGGCGGAGCAAGTGAAAAGAGCTCGTGATATCGGTTATGTAGAAACTATTTTAGGGAGAAAACGCCATTTAAAAGATATCAATTCCGGAAATTTTGTGGTTCGAGCTCATGCTGAAAGAAATGCTGTTAATGCTCCCATCCAGGGAAGTGCGGCTGATGTTGTGAAAATGGCAATGATTAAAATTCAGAAAGAATTAGAGAAAGAAAAATTGAAAACAAAAATGTTGCTTCAGGTGCATGACGAATTGGTTTTCGAATCTCCTATTGATGAGGTAGAAGTTGCTAAAAATATCATTAAAACAGAAATGGAAAATGCTATAGAAACTCAGGTTCCACTATTGGTTGAGGTTGGAGTAGGGAAGAATTGGCTGGAAGCACATTAAAATTTATCATTTCTATGAACAAAGTTTTTGTATTTTTCAGTCTGTTTTTAACGATTGCGATTTTCTCTCAATCGTTCGAAGAAAAAATTTCAAATCAAATCTGCAATTGTATTGGTTCATTAGAAAATGTGGATGATGCAGAAGAAAAAATCGACAGATGCTTTACCAGAGTTTTTGAAGATCACAGTACCGAAATTTTTAAAAAGCTGAGAAGCGAATCAGGAGAAAAATCAGGAGATTTTGAAGATTATACTTCTTCAATAGAAGGTCTCGTTCTTGAAAATTGTGTGAATTTTTTAAGATACAGAGAAAGAGATTTTGTAAAACCTGAGAAAAAAAGTATGTCAAGTTGCGATGATGTAAAAATTGGAACCTACTATTATAAAGTTCTTCAAGACAGACAAAATAATTATTTAACATTTACTACAGATAAAGTAATCGAAACCAGAAATAATAATGTCTATGCAATCAATAAAATAGACTGGCTTGATAAGTGTACCTACAGACTGACAACAATCAATACAAACAGCAAACATGATGAGCTGAACGTAAAAAACAAACCTTTGATATTCAAAATCATTGAAAATAATAAAGATAATTTTGTAGTACAAACAAAATACTATGAAAAAGGAGGTTTCAGTAATGTTATTATTTACAAACTACCTTATTTGAATCAGTAAAATCCATATAACAAAACCTATAGATACTATCATTTGATAGTATCTTTTTTAATACTCAAACTCAATTCCACCCATATAAACCAACGAAAATTCATCCGATTCCACAGAAACAGGTTTAGGAATCTGTCCCTGACTTACGAATATTATAGAATTTATTTCGAATTTCAATTCTGAAAGGTTGATTTTATGAACCAGTTCCGGAAGCCATTGATCGGCAAATGAATATTCTGAAAAGTTTTCATAAATATTCTGACTAAGATTTTCAAAACCATATTCTGCCAAATCGCCGTCAAACCAAACCGTATCCTGAGATTCTGCAAATTTTGAGATGTAATTGTCGTCATCTTCTTCATTCAGATAATAGTTCTCATCTTCCTCTACAAATTGTAAGAACTGTTCTTCCGAATTAAAATTCCCTACCCAAAAATCTAAAAACTGTGTATTCATGCCAAATTTTTTGAAGCGTCAAAGGTAAGATTAATAGTTTTTATATTAAAGTTTTCTATGATTTTACAATATAACAAATCAAACTGACGAGATGTTTCTATTCAGTTAAACCTTCAAAACTCCACGAAAAGCTCTCGCTGCGTAATAAGAATTGGCTCCATTATGATAAACGAAAACTGTATCGTAACGTCTGTCGCAGAAAAGTGCGCCACCCAGAGCTCGGATTTCTTTTGGAGTTTTGATCCAGCTTGATGTTTTCAGATCAAATTTTCCTAAGGTCTGCAAAAACCTGTATTGTGTTTCATCAAGAATTTCTACACCCATTTCTGAAGCTACCGTAAGTACATCATTTTGTGGTTTATTTTCTTTTCTGGAATCTAAAGCTTCACGGTCATAGCAGAAACTTCTTCTGTTTTTCGGGCTTTCTTCTGCACAGTCAAAAAATACATACTCATCAGTTTGTTTATCATAATCAACAACATCGGGTTCACCGCCGGAAATTTCCATTTCGTTGAGTGACCAAAGTTTTGAAGGGTTTGCTTTTAATTTTTCTTCTATTTTAGCCCATTCTAAGTCTTGGTGACGGTTTTTATTTTTTTTAAAGCGCTGCTGAAGAACATCAAGTAATTCTATGGTTTCTCTTTCTGATAAATGTTTTTTTGATGCCATTGATGAGTGTTTTTAAATTTTAAGGGAAATAGATGAGTCTGTCTTTGGCAAGATCATATTCAAAAATCTTGTCGGTTTCAGGGTCGATGTAGAGCCATTGAAAAGTATTAATTTTGCGTTCAGATTCGGTGTAAAATCCTAAAACATAATACTCTTTATCATCCTTGTTTTGCTTCTCTATGGAATATCCAAGATCTTCCTTGTTTTTAATAGACAATTTAATTAAGTCTTTCTTAGAATTGGCTACATAATATTCTGCAATTTGATGAAGATGATCGAGATAACTGTCTGACAATTGATCTTCTTTCGAGAAATGATATTTTATTTCTTTGCCGTATTCTTTTCTGAATTTTGAGACGTTTCCGTCTTTGATTTTTTTTGCAGAGACAATCCATTCTGCATTTTGCGGCGTTTCTCCGTCTCCTGCGATATAAATAGAATCATTTTTCCATTCAATCGCAATAATATCGCCTCTCAGAAAACCTCTGTCATTGTTTTTATCGTTGATAAATGTGATTTCTTCTTTTTCTTTTTTTCCGTTCAGTTGAGAGTAATCAAAATTATCATTGTACGAAACAAATTCAATCGTATCATTTTTAATCGAATCTTTTTTAGCGACAATTTGCTTAACGATTTCTGTTTCCGGCTCATCTGTGGATTGATTTTTAGGTTCAGTCGGTGTGCAGGACGAGCAAATGCTTAAAAATAAAAGCACAATAATCACTCTCATATTTTTTATTTGAAATTTAAAAATACTAAAATTTAATGACATCAAAGAGATTTATCCAGTCTTCTATATCACCTGAATTTCCGCAAGATTTAGGAAGTTTTAATGATTTGAACGAGTTGTATTTTCATATTTGAATATGAACTGATCCAACTTAAATGTAAGAAATATATTTAATTAATATTAAAATAAATTATTATCATAGATTTAATATAAACAAAATTGGCAGGTCTTATTTTTTGAATCCTTACATTTGTAAGGCATTCGGATTTTATTAAAAAGAATGATAATGAATTTATATATGATTGACAGAAGATACAAGGAAACGATTCATACCGATACAAACAACTACCAATACACCACAGTCACCCACGACGAAAATAAAGTCAGAATTTACACCCTGAAAAACGGATTGAAAGTTTTTCTGGCGCAGAATTTTGATGCTCCGAGAATTCAGACATTTATTCCTGTAAGAACGGGAAGCAATAACGATCCTTCTGATAATACAGGTTTGGCGCATTATCTTGAACATATGATGTTCAAAGGAACTTCTAAAATTGGGACTCAAAACTGGGAGAAAGAAAAAGTTTTGATTGAGCAGATCTCAGATTTATACGAGCAGCATAAAGCCGAGCAGGATTCTGAAAAGAAGAAAGAGATTTATAAAAAAATTGATGAAGTTTCTCAGGAAGCCAGTCAGTTTGCGATTGCCAATGAGTATGATAAGATCATCTCGTCTCTTGGTGCGACAGGAACCAATGCTCATACCTGGTTTGATGAAACGGTTTACAAAAATAATATCCCGAGTAACGAACTTGAAAAATGGCTGAAAGTCGAGAAAGAACGATTTTCAGAAATGGTTTTACGACTTTTTCATACAGAGTTAGAATCGGTTTATGAAGAATTCAACCGTGCGCAGGACAACGATTCCCGCTTGGTGAACGATGCTTTGATGGAAGCCCTTTTTCCTATGCATCCGAACGGTCAGCAAACGACTTTAGGCAAGCCGGAACACCTCAAAAATCCTTCAATGAAGGCGATTCATAAATATTTCGACGAATATTATGTTCCAAATAATTATGCGATGGTTTTAGTGGGCGATTTAGATTTTGAAGAAACCATAAAGCTTGTCGATCAGTATTTTGGAGCAATTCCTTATAAAGAATTGCCAAAAAAAGAGGCGATTGTGGAACAGGCAATGACGGAAATTGTTGAAAAAACAGTGTACAGTCCCACTACGCCAAGAGTTCAGTTAGCCTGGAGAACCGATAGTTATGGATCAAAAGAAGCAATGCTTGCAGATATTGTTGCCCATATTTTGAGCAATAGAGGTGAGGCTGGATTGCTTGATCTTCATATTAATCAGACGCAGAGAATGCTTTGGGCACAAGCGTATTCTTTGGGTTTAAAAAATTACGGATTTTTTTCAATAATTGCTGTTCCGAAAGAGAACCAAACATTACCGGAAGCACGAGAAATGGTTTTGGAGCAGATCGAGCTTGTGAAAAAAGGAGATTTTCCGGACTGGATGCTTCCTGCCATTATCAACGATTTCAAGCTTCAAAGAATGAAAGGCCTGGAAACCGCAGGAGGTTTAGCAAATAATCTTTATGACACCTACATCAAAGGCAGAACCTGGGAACAGGAACTGAATGAGATGGATGAATATTCTGCGATAACACGAGATGAAGTGATCGTTTTTGCCAATGATTTCTTTAAAGATAATTATGTAGTCATTAATAAAGAAAAAGGTGTCAATGATAAATTGCTTAGAGTTGACAATCCCGGAATCACGGCGATCAAAATCAACCGTGACGCACAATCTGAATTTTTAAAGGAAATTCTGAATGAAAAAACAGAAGATATTCAGCCGGAATTTATTGATTATCAGAAAGAAATAACAACGGATGTTGTTAAAGATAAAAAGATCAGTTTCGTTAAAAATAAATATAACGAAATTGCACAGGTTCATTTTATTTTTCCATTCGGAAGTGATCATGACCGTGAATTAGGAATTTCTACCCAAATCTTGCAATATCTCGGAACCGACAGGTTTTCACCGGAAGATCTGAAAAAAGAATTCTTTAAAATAGGAATTACCAACGATTTTAAAACAAATTCGGACCAGTTGCTGATCTCACTAAGCGGATTGGAAGAAAATATTGAGCAGGGGATTGAGCTGCTTCAGCATTGGATGAAAAACGTGCAGCCTGATCAGGAAATTTACAATCAGTTTGTAGAAACAATTCTGGAAAACCGTGAAGCTGCAAAGAAAGATAAAAACCGTATCATGAATGCTTTGACGAATTATACGAAGTTCGGGAAAGGATCAAGATTTTTAGATTTTCTTTCGAAAGATGAGCTTCAGAATGCTAAAGTGGAAGAGTTTACCGAAAGAATCAGAAATATATTTAAATTCCAGTATCAGATATTTTTCTACGGAAAAGATTTTGAGAAATTTAAAAGCGAAATTGAAAATTTCATTGAAACTCAAAGCCGCACAATTGCTGATCCGAAAATATATCCCGAACCGGAAACCGCAGGAAATGTCTATTTTACCAACTATGATATGGTACAGATGGAAATGAGTAAGATAGGAAAGGGACACAATGTGAACACGGAAAATTTTGGTAAAATCAATGTGTTTAATGAATATTTCGGACGAGGTCTGTCATCGATTGTCTTTCAGGAAATCCGCGAGAGCAAAAGTTTGGCATATTCAGCGTACGTTTCTTACTCTCCCAGTGCAGAAATAGGACACCCCGATTACATCACCACCTACATCGGAACTCAGCCTGATAAATTGCAGATCGCTGTTGATACGATGACAGAACTGATGGATGAACTTCCTGAAGTGACAACTCAATTTGAAAATGCAAAAAATGCCGCATTAAAGCAGATTGCATCAACAAGAATTACCAGAACGAATATCTTTTTTAATACATTGAGACTGCAAAAACTGGGAATCACCCACGATTTCAGGAAAGATATTTACAGTCAGATTGAAGGTCTGAATTTTGAGGAAATCAGACAATTTTATCAGACAGAAATAAAGCCGATCCAGTTTAATACAGCGATCATCGGGAAAAAAGAAAACCTGAATCTGGAGGCTGTAGAGCAAATGGGACGCTTTAAGGAAGTTGATCTTGAAGAGATTTTTGGGTATTAATTTATTTTAAAATCTGTTTGTTATTTCCTAGGAATCTCTATTCTTATATTATTTATCGATGTTTAGATTCCTACGGAATGACAAAGAGAATGCATTATGAGTTCTTATTTTAAAAGTATGTTTGTCATTCCGAAGGAATCTCAATTCTTTTTGTAATTATCAATTTTTAAATTCCTCAAGACAAACAAACTACAAGAATACTTCTATGGAATTAGTTCTTATTAAGTCATCAGACAATCCCCATCACCATCCTGAAAATCAGGATTGAAATTTTTCGGAAGATGATCTAAAAACTCCTGATGAAACATATATCTTCTCTCGATTTTTCGCTGATGGATATTCGGAAAAGACATATTGGAAGCAATCTTTTTATTCAGCTCAGTTTGATAGCTCGTCATCATTTTCACTTTGTTTTCGACAATAAAATAGCTTAAAAAATCAATAAACTGGGTAAGGTCAGAATTTGTAAATAAGTAAGGGATTTTCAGATGACCATCTCTTAACATCAAAAGCGAACAGGTAATCAGATTGTTGTTATCACAATAAACTTTCACCCAAAAGTATCTGAAGCTTTGAGAATAGCTTGAAAATAAATATTTTTTATCTGTTGTTTCACCCTCTAAAACCCAGGAATTTTTAATTGCCCAAGTGATTTCGTCGGCAGTTCGGTTGGTTTTAAATGCTGCGATAAAATCTGCACTTTCATCATCTGGCTGATCAAGAATTTCAAAAGGAAAACTCGGCTGCTTTACATAGCTGTTTTTGATAGAAATGAAAAAGTTGGCAACAGAATCAGCAATCTTGAAAACCGGTTTGAAAGATTTTGTTTTTTCTTTCTTCGATGGAATAACAGTTTCCAGATCTGTCCTGAAATAATATCTCTTTCCGTGCTTAGGTTTGATGTATTTAAAAACTCCCATTTTGCGGTATAAACTCTCTGCTTCTTTTGTGAATTCGGTTATGGCGATATTGCCGCTATATGCTTCAAAGGCTTTGTTTAGCAAGGTTTGTGCAATTTTCTTTCCCCGAAACTGATCACTGACGAAAAGTGTACTCAGCCAAGCGTAATGATATGCTTTACCATCAATCGTAAATTCATCAGGAAGACAACCGATATATCCCGCCAACTGATCATCATCGAACACTAAAATCAATAAAGCCTGATCATCATTTGCTTTGGGATTTGTGATGTGTGACTTTGCCCGATGCGCAGTAACAGGAAGAAAATCATAGTTTTGGTATTCTCCCGATGATACAAAACTTTTAAGCTGTTTTTTATTTAAAGTTTTTAAATAGATCATTTTCTGATGATTGTATTTTTATTCAGAAGCTTTTTAAATTTGAAGTAAGCAATTTCTTTCCTTAAAGTTTGAGAAGCACTTTCTTCGGTTTCCATGGGGATTCTCTGAAGATTTTTATCAATGCTGTCTGTTTTAATTCCTGCACATCCGAAACTGTATGAAAGCTGATCATTTTGATATAAATTTTCAAAAAAATCTTTTCGCACACCAAAATCGGTAAAAGGAAATGCAAAACTATCATCTGAAAAATTGTTTTCTTTGGTATAATTTAAACTTTTTATCGTGTTTTCGAGTTGATCTTCAAGTGACAATTCGCAGTATAGAGGATGATCCCAACTGTGTGCAGAAATTCCGAAACCCTTTTCTGTGAGCGTTTTAAGCTGAGAAAAATCCAAATATGGTTTTTGGTGTTTCAAATAAGAATCAAAATCAATCTCCAGTTTTTCTGCGATCTGATCTAGCCGGTCTTTATTTTTGTAATTAATTTTTAAAACTTCTTCAATGTTAATTTCAGTTTTTTTAGATTTTGAAGATTTGAATGTATCGGCAATTAAACTTGCTTTGCAACGGAACATCAGATCTTTATTGTCAACAAAGGCAGGATTCACAAAGTTGATTGCATAAATTCCTTTTCTTACCAAAATAGGTGTTACGATGTCATAAAACTCTCTGAAGCCATCGTCAAAAGTGAGTAAAGCTATTTTTTTCTTAGGCTTAAAATTTCCTTTAAAAAAATCTTTAAATTCATCCCAATTCACAAACTGAAAATGCCTTGAAAAGTAATCTAAATCATTCTCAAATTGCTTTACATTTTTATACTTGATAATATGATTGAGGTGAGGAAGGTTTTCATCAGAAACACAATGATAAACTGGCAAACAATAATCTAAAGGAAATGTTTTTTCAATATTTTCCTTTTCAAAAACGGCTAAAAAATCTATCAGTTTCTGTTTCATATATAGATATTTACTGTTTTCTATTGTCATATGGAATCGTCTATCTTGCTACTTACTATGTGTCAATATCAGTCATGGCGATTTCATTAAAATAAAAAGAATCTATCTAAATGGCTCATTGAGATTTAAATAGATTCTTATGATGTTTAAAACGAAATTACTTTACAATTTTCATCTCATCAACAAGCCATTTAGAATCGGCAAATTTATCAACGATGAAAAGTATATATTTGGTGTCAACCATGATATTTCTGCTGAAACGCGGATCGTAATTGATGTCACTCATCGTTCCTTCCCACTGTCTGTCGAAGTTTAATCCTACCAGATTTCCGTATGCATCCAAAGCCGGACTTCCGGAGTTTCCTCCCGTTGTATGGTTGGTTGCGGTAAAGCATACAGGAACGTCACCACTTTTATCTTTGTAGTTTCCGAAATCTTTTTTGTCATAGAGATCAATCAGTTTTTTGGGAACATCAAATTCATAATCTCCCGGAATGTATTTTTCCATTACGCCTGCCAAATGCGTCTGGTAATTGTAAGTTACTGCATCTTTCGGTGTTGAGCCTTTTACTTTTCCGTACGTTACACGAAGGGTAGAATTGGCATCGGGGAAGAATTTTCTGTCTTTGTCGGTCGACATTTGCTGAGCCATATATTTCTTCTGTAAAGCATCAATTTTTACCTGTAAAGAAGTGAATTGCGGATCTGCTGTTTTCATATAAGTATCTTTCATACTCATGAAAAGCTGGTAAACAGGATCTTTTTTTATGGTTTTAATCAATTTATCCTGATTTGAGAAAGCTTTATCAATATCTGTACTTAATGAAGCTCCGTTTACCGCTGATCTTCCGGTAATTACTGAGTTTTTAGAAGCTTCTTCAATCTCTGTGATATTTTGCGCTTCGTTTTTGTATTTCTCAAAACCTGCAGGTAAAAATTGCGGAGCCGTTTTATTTGCATAAAGAGCCAAAAGTTTAGCCGTTACTTTAGCATCCAGTTCTGCGCTGTAATCTTTGTAGAAAGATGTCAGTTTATTTTTGAATGCTACAGTTCCTTTTTCATCCATTCTTCCAGCTTCTACGGAAGTGATATAGTTTGAATAAAGATTCGCAAGAGAGAACGTTTCGGCATTTCTTATAACTTCTGAGTAATAAGCATTATTTAAAGCATAAGGAGCCTGATCCTGATACAATTTATTCAGTTCGTCTAACGTTGTTTTTATCTGAGGGTTTTTTGAAACCAGAGAACCTTCATACATTACTTTTTTCTGTACTGCATTTGATTTTTTAAGACCTTCAACCTCACCGATCCATTTTTTCCAGTAATTGGCAACTGAAGCAAATTTTGAAGCATATTTGATACGTGTAGCATCGTCGGTACGCATTTTTTCGTCTAAAGTTTTCAATGCAACGTCACGTACGGCAATTCTAGCAGGATCAATTTCTGTCATGATTTTTTCAACAGCGATTGCGGGAAGATATTCTGTCGTTCTACCCGGAAAACCGAAAACGAATGTAAAATCATTTTCAGCCTTATCTTTTACAGAAACCGGAAGATAGTGCTTCGGTATGTAAGGAACATTGTCTTTAGAATATTCTGCAGGCTTATTGTTTTTGCCGGCGTAAATTCTGAACATAGAGAAATCTCCCGTATGTCTTGGCCAAACCCAGTTGTCGGTGTCACTTCCGAATTTTCCGATGCTTTGCGGTGGTGCTCCTACCAAACGGATGTCTTTGTATGTTTCGATTACGTAAGCATAAAATTTATTTCCGTAATACATTGATTTCACAGAAATCGACTGGTACGGTTCTGTTTTTTGCGAATTTTTGTAAATTTCAATATTGGCAGCGATCTTTTTTGAAAGTTCAGGCTCCTGAAGATTGTCTGTATTTTCTAAAATCTGACTGGTCACTTCTTTGATGTCAACGATAAAATCAACGGTCACTCCCGGATTTGGAAGTTCGGTTTCCATATTTTTTGCCCAGAAACCGTTTGATAAAAGATCATTCTGAACGGTAGAGTGTGCCTGAATCTGACCATAGCCGCAGTGGTGATTGGTTAAAAGTAAGCCTTTAGGCGAAATAATTTCTGCAGTACATCCACCGTTGAACTGTACTACAGCATCTTTTATACTTGGTTTTTGTGTGTTGAAGATATCTTTGGCAGAGATTTTCATTCCAAGGTCTTTCATTTCCTTTTCATTTAATTCTGTGGGAATCCACATTCCGCCGTATTGCTGAGCTATTCCCAGTGAAAAGCTGAAAAACGCCGAGGCAATTAAAATATTACGTTTTATCATGACAAAAAAAATTTTGTCTAAAATACGGATTTAATTTTCTCTGAAAAAAGAAAACCCTTCCGAATTTTCATTCTGAAAGGGTTTGGGAGTTTATATCTTTTAGGTTATTAATCTAAACTTAATTCTACAAATATTGTTTCACCATTTGTGTCTCTTAAGTGATGGCAAAGCTAAAGAATCTGTTTGTATGAAAAAATGAATCTATGTTAAGAAATTTGTTTTCTGATACGGCTTAATGCCTGCGGAGTAATTCCTAAATAGGAGGCAATATATTTTAACGGAATTTGAAGTACATATTCAGGGTAGGTTTTCAGTAAATTTAAGTATCTTTCTTCAGCAGAATACATTAAAAGTGACATTTCGCGCTGTGCTTTTCTTACATACAGCCCTTCTGCGGAGATTCTGCCGATATAATTCCCTATTTCGGTAGTCTTATATAAATCTTGAAGATCCTGATAATGAATTCTATAAATTACTGTGTTTTTTAATGTTTCAATATTATAGTGACAAGGTCTCCTTGTGATAAAAGAATCATATGCGCTGCAAAACATACTTTTTACGAGAAATGAAAATGTGATTTCCTTCGCTGGCTCTGTAGGATGAGGTTTGTAGACAAAAAAACGAACAATACCTTCAGATATAAAGTATAAGTAGTTCTCAGTTTCACCCTGTTTAAGGATTAATGTTTTTGTGGGGAATTCTACTCGCTCAAACTTGACGGTGTGTAAAAGTGCCAGATCTTCAGGAATTCCTAAAACCGAGACATAAAATTGTATTAAATCATCCATAAATTATGGGAAACAAAATTACATAATCAAAATGATTTTCGATGTAGTATTGATAAATTTTTAAGGATATTATTCATTAAATAGATAACTGCAGAATAAAAATTAATCTCATAATCTAAAATTCATATGCCTTTATTTTGTCATCATGTTGCAGCTGATCAATAAAATGGTCGTGATTTTTGTGTTTTCCGGTCAGCATCCAGGTTGTGATGATACTGTCTTGCGTAAATTTTTGTCGTACAACAAAAAATGTTAAATGATGTTTTTTAAACATACTTTCAAAGTATTTTAAATCTTCCAGATTAGTGAGTACAATTTTATATTCCCGAATCTTGTGATTGTTATCAATGAAATTCTGCAAATAAGTGAGCGAACTTAAAATTAAAAGCACCAAAACCGTTCCCGTTAAAGACAGATAAACATATCCTGAACCTACTGCCATTCCTATTGAGGCGGTCGCCCAAATGGTAGTGGCAGTTGTAATTCCGTCAATTTTATTATCACCTTTAAAAATTACACCGGCTCCCAAAAAACCAATTCCTGTAATGATATTTGCTGCAAGACGATCCGGATCTTTTATACCGATTTTTATGGAAAGAATAGTGAAAAGACAAGACCCAAAACAGACTAATATAAAAGTTCTCAGTCCTGCAGATTTATTCCGGTACTCTCTTTCTGCCCCAATAAAAAGCCCAAGAATTACCGAAATAAAAATCAATACCAGTTCGTTCTGAATCGAATGATCTTTTAGAAAATCCATTTTTTTTGTTTAAATAAAAATACGATAATTTTCTTTGAATAAAAAAAGGATCGCTTTCTTGGCAATCCTTATATTTTAAGTTAGTTTTTAATAAATTTCTGTGTGAAGGTTTTATTGTTGATGAAAAATTTCACAATGTAATTGCCCTTAGAAAGGCTTGAAACGTCAATAGAATTATTCTTGACTCCTGTAGAAAGTACGATTCTTCCTGTTGCATCATAAATTTCAGCTTTTGTAATCTTAGCTTCTGTTTTGACAGATAAGATGGCATTCACAGGATTCGGATAAATGCTGAATAATGTTTTATCATTATCTATTTCTGATGTTGCCAAAATGTTTTGAACTGTTGTTGTATAAGTGTTTGTAACAATAGGAGCATTATAATCAAAATAAATATTTGCGGTATTGTTGAAACTGTCACCAATTGCAAGAGTAGATTTTGTTTTAATTTTAAATGAAACATAACCATCATTATTGGCATTATTAAAAGGAAGCTGTATATTTTCAAATATAAACTCTACAGTGTTTGAGCCTGTAATAGTCGTTTGAAAATTGTGACTTCCGCTCAATGCCTGTAATGTTGAAAGATCAAATTTTGAAGTATCGATGATATCTTTTACGACAATATTATGAGCGATTCCGTTTCCTGTATTCTCAAATCTGATCATGTAGTGGACGTAATCACCTACTTTTGCCTGAGTAATTGTAGTTCCTTCCAGACAAGTTTTATCATTCGGATCGAAAGAATTGACTACGGTCTGATTAAGTGTAAAAGTATTGTCTGCCGGAGTTTCGTCAATTAAACCATTGATTTGAACACTGTAATTTAAAACATGACCTCCATTTAAAGGTGGAGTTTGTGTGGGTGTGTTTAGTTGAAAAGTTAAGTTGATCTCTTTAGTTTCAAAAGGTAACAAATTGGTGAAATTCCAACTCAGAACGCCTGTCGATTGTGCACTTGGAGTAAGTGATGATGTTAAAAGATTCATTAGATTATCATCATAATTATAAACCAAAGTTCCGGACTGTACATTTGTACCTTTATTTTTGTAAATAATTTTATACTTAGCTTCAAAACCAGGAATAGCTAAGGTGATTGGGAGTATTACAACTTCAAGATCATTGTGTGTTCCATTTGCTGTTAAACAGAAATTTTGAGTTAATGGACTTGCCTGTGTTGGAAAAGTTGCTGTAATATTTGTTGGTGAAATATTGAAATAGGTTGGATTTTCAAGAACCGGTGTGATCAAATGTGAACCTGATTGTAGGGGAATTGAATAATTCCCTGAATTGTTTGCTAATATGCTTCCTGAAGTACTTCCGCTTGTAATGTTGAATTTTTGATAAGATTTATTCAAATCGTTGATGTCACAACCATTACTATTGCTGTCAAATTTTGTGTTTCCTTGTACTTTATAGAAAGTTCCACCAGGTGTAAAACTGCAATATGAAGTGATTTGATAATTTGAATAAAGAGTGGCACTGCTGTTAACCAAATTTTGAAATGTTGTCAGCTCACCATTGTCACAGCAAACCACCAGATTCGGATTGTTGTAAATGAAACTCATGTTGGTCTGCTGTATTTTCCCGTTTTTAATATTTAGAAAAGTCATTCCGTTTCCATTTGACTTTAAATCTTCGAACAATGGATTTTGAGAAAGGTCTAATGTGTTTATGTTATTATTAATGCAGTCTAATTTGTATAATTGCGGATAATTTGAAAGATTTAAACTCGTTAACAGATTATTATCACATATAATTGTTGCCATCTGCGGACATCCGGTCGCAGTTAAATTTGTTATATCATTGAGACCACAATCTAAAAACCGAAGGTTAGACTGGTTTTGAATATTGATATTTGATAAATTATTGTTTCTGATCTGTATAATCTGCATGTTAGAATTTGTAAAAACAATATTGGAAAGCAGCGGATTGTTTTGTACAGAAAAATTAAAAACATTCGGGAGGTTAGAAGCATCTAATGTTGTTAGCTGAGTATTTACAATACTTAACTCTTCAATCATTGGACAATTCATAATATTTAGAGATGCAAGTGGTGTATTCTGAATGTAGAGATTTTTTAGAAGAGGTTTGTTTTGTAAATTTAATGTTGTTATAGCGGCGACATTGATATAGACTCTATGTAACTGATTACAATTTGTTAGATTGACAGAGCTTAATTGGCTGTTTCCATCAACGCTTAATTCCCCCAAATTCAGATTTGAACTTAAATTTATATTTGTTACATTATTACCGGCAATATCAAGTTTTCCCAGATTTGAAAAAGAAGCTATACCTGTAATATCTGATATTCCTCCTCCATACAGCCTTAAAATACCAACTTGTAGTGCTTCAGATACTTCTATCTCACCATTATTATTAGTATCAATTTTGATATTAAAATTACCTGAACTTGTACTGGCAATACTATTTGTAATATCTGCAGCAAGAAGTTTAGCTTTAAAATTCGCATCAGGGATATTGATGATTTGCGCTTGAAATGCAGAAAAAATAAATATAAAAACGATTAAGTAGATTTTTTTCATGGATATAGCTTATATGGCTCAAATATAATATAAATATCCGTTCAAAAAAGAGTGATTTAAAAATAAATAATATTTTTAAATGATCAAATCCACTTCAACTTTGCGGCCATTGTACATGCTTCTATTGTGTTTCCCACGCGCATTTTTTCTAAAATATTTTGTCGGTGGCGGTTTACAGTATTGATGCTGATAAATAAAAGTTCGGCAATTTCCTTGCTTCTTTTTCCGGCTTGGATCATTTTTAAAATTTCCTTTTCACGAATGGATAAGAATGCGGAATTTCCGGCTTCTGTCTGATGAATTATTGAGCCATTTGCAGTATTAATGATCATTCCGTGATGGAGTGGTGAATTCAAAAAATCAAAATGATAAAGACAAAGTGCCAATTCTACATTTTTATCATTAGCATTTGTGAAATAAAACATTTTGTGTAAAAGTGCTTTTTGAGTCAGATTATCGGAAATTCTCAATCTGCTCACCACACAATAATCTTTATGCTGCTCAAAAGGAATCGTTTTGATGAATTGGAAAAATTGAAGTTCTACTAAATGTTTCTGCAAAACATCTTCAGGATTTAATTTCGCAAAAAGTTCTTCTTCCCAAATGCTCTCAATCTCCTGAACATTTTTATCCTGAAAAATATTCAATTCGTCTGCCAACTTCCCTGAATAAACATAGCTTTTATTAAACTGAAGGTCGCTTAAGACTGCGATTCCGTTTTCTAATTCAACGAAAGTTTTTGCAATTTGCTGACATTTTTTCAACTGCAAATTTTCAACCTTTGAAGTTGAGAATTTCTGTTGCAAGAGTTTTTCGTTGAGGTCAGATTGGATGGGTTTCATTGGAAAAAAGCAGGTATCATTAGTTTACTTAATCGATTTTTGTTTCTCATGAATATAATTTATTAATTCCTTATTTCCACTTTCCTTTGCTGCTGACAGTACAGTATTTTCTTTTCCGTCGTTTGCATTTACATCAGCACCATTATCTAATAATAGAACTGACATTTCTTTATTTCCTTTTGCAGCAGCATACATCAAAGCTGATGTCTGAAACCCGTCTTTCCAGTTTACATTTACCTTATTCGCAATCAAGATTTTTGCAATATCAAAATTATCATTATTGACAGCGAGTACCAACATATTAACAGTCATCCAAGGTCCTTTTGATTTGACGTAATTCACATCTGCATTATTTTTCAGCAGTTGAATTACCTGTTCTTTATCGTTTTTGATGATAGATTGAAAAAGTTCTTCGTTTAAATTTTGAGCACTACCTAAAAAAGGTAAAAAAATGATTGTGAAGATGGTTAAAAAATATTTTTTCATTTTAAATGTATATAATTAGAATACTTTAAGAGCAATTTACGAATTGTATTAATATGACTGTAATAATAATGAAGTTTAATAATTGGTTATAAATCAGTATTGATTTAGCGGTTTTAAGCTTGTAGATTTGCCCATTATCAAAGTAAAAATACAATGAATAATCTGAACGAAAAAGAAAAGATGCTGAAAGGAGAAATCTACGATGCTACAGATGAACTCTTAATTCAAGAAAGAGAGAAAGCAAAAGATCTCTGTTTTGAGTACAACCATCTCCGACCTTCAATGATCAATGAAAGGAAAGCTTTGATCAAAAAACTCTTCGGAAAAACAACAGAAAACTTTCATATCGAGCAGCCATTTTACTGTGACTATGGTTATAATATTGAGATAGGCGACAACTTCTACACCAACGTGAATGTCGTCATTCTTGATTGTGCGAAAGTGACATTCGGAGACAATGTTTTCATCGCTCCAAATTGTGGATTTTACACAGCCGGACATCCTTTTGACGTCGAGCAACGCAACAAAGCTTTGGAATATGCATACCCAATCACAATTGGAAATAACGTCTGGATCGGAGCTGGTTGTAGCATCCTTCCCGGGGTTTCTATTGGCGATAATACTGTGATAGGAGCGGGAAGTGTGGTGACAAAAGATATTCCTGCAAATGTTTTGGCGGTAGGAAACCCTTGCAAGGTTATTAGGGGAATTTAGAATATTCAAGTTTTAAAAATTCTCGCAGATTGTGCAGATTTAGCGGATTAATATTTTAAAATCTGCTTTATCAGTTCAATCTGCGAGAACAAATAATAATTTAAAATGAAAAAAATAATACTGACATCAATTATAACTTTAAACATACTCCAAGTTGTAAAAGCACAATCTTTACAAAAAATGACTTGGTTCAACGAACCTCAGCAATGGGAAGTAAAAGATAAAAAATTAATAATGAATGTCACGCCCCAAAGCGATTATTGGAGAATTTCGCATTACGGTTTCACAGTAGATGACGCACCGTTTTATTACTCAACTTATGGCGGAGAATTTGAAACCAAAGTGAAAATCACCGGCGATTACAAAGCTCGTTTTGATCAGATGGGACTGATGTTGAGGATCGACGAACAAAACTACATCAAAGCCGGAGTGGAATTCGTAGACGGAAAATTTAATCTGAGTACCGTCGTTACCCACAAAACCAGTGACTGGAGTGTTATTGTTCTGGATAAAACGCCACCTTTTGTCTGGATAAAGGCTATCCGAAGACTAGATGCCGTTGAGATTTTCTATTCATTCGACGATAAGGAATATGTAATGATGAGAAATGCTTATTTGCAGGACAATATACCTGTGAAAGTCGGTTTTATGGCGGCAAGTCCGGATGGAAACGGCTTCAAAGCGATATTTGAAAATTTCTCTGTCAAACATCTTCCGGATCAGCGTCGTCTGGAATGGCTGAAGAAAAATCAATAAAATATCAAAACTACAAAAGTCACAAAAGAAATATTGGAAAAATAGTCAATTCTCTTGTGACTTTTGTGGTTTTGATTCTATCCTATCAAATCCAAAAACTGCTGCTCATCCAGAATCTCAATGGTCCCGATATCCTGTGCTTTTTTCAATTTGCTTCCGGCTTTTTCACCAACGACAAGATAATTCAGGTTTTTGGAGACTGCAGAAATATTTTTCCCGCCGTGTTTTTCCACCATTTCTTCGGCAGATTCTCTTGTAAATAATGAAAGTTTTCCGGTAAAAAGAAAGGTTTTTCCTTCCAAAGCATTCGATAAAACTTCATTGGTATTTTCACCTTTTTCAAGCTGAACACCGTAAGATTTTAATCTTTCCAATATCAGAATATTTTCAGGATTACTGAAGAAATCAACGATGCTCACAGCGATCTTCATCCCAATATCTTCTACCTGACAAAGTTCTTCGGCGGTGGCATTTTTCAAATCGTCGATTGTGTTGAAGTTCTTAACTAATTTCTTGGCAACCGTTTCTCCAACGTGTTTTATTCCGATTCCGAATAAAACTTTTTCAAACGGGATTTCTTTCGATTTTTCTATTCCGTCAATAATATTTTGAGCCGATTTTTCCGCCATTCTATCCAAAGGCAGAATTTGTTCTTTCGTTAAAGTGTAAAAATCTGCCGGATTTTCAATTAGTTTTTCTTTATAAAGCTGCTCGATAGTTTCGCTACCCAGATTATCAATATTTAAAGCCTTTCTGGAAACATAATGAATCATTCTTCCGACAACCTGTGGTGGGCAATGAAGGTCATTCGGACAAAAATGAATCGCCTGATCTTCAATTTTCACCAGTTCAGTTCCGCATTCAGGACAGTTTTTAATGTATTCGACTTCTTTACTTTCAGAACTTCTTTTTTCTGTATTAATGCCGACAATTTTAGGGATAATTTCTCCGCCTTTTTCAACGTAAACAAAATCGTGCTCGTGCAGATCGAGTTTTTTAATGATATCCTCATTGTGAAGTGAAGCACGTTTTACCACTGTTCCGGCTAATAAAACTGGTTTTAAATTCGCAACAGGTGTAATTGCTCCCGTTCTTCCTACCTGGTAAGAAACGCTTTGTAATTCGGTTTCTACTTTTTCGGCTTTAAATTTATAAGCCATCGCCCAACGTGGAGATTTTGCCGTGTAACCAAGTTGTCTTTGTTGTTTTAATGAATTAACTTTCAATACAATTCCGTCGATTTCAAAAGGTAATTTATGACGCTCCTCATCCCAAAAATTAATGAATTCTTTGATTTCATCTAAATCTCT
This sequence comes from Chryseobacterium sp. DT-167, assembly GCF_058310155.1. Taxonomy (NCBI): domain Bacteria; kingdom Pseudomonadati; phylum Bacteroidota; class Flavobacteriia; order Flavobacteriales; family Weeksellaceae; genus Chryseobacterium; species Chryseobacterium sp. DT-167. Next base: position 227,615 of record NZ_JBZEEQ010000005.1, read on the forward strand.
GCAAAGTTTTATCTGCTCCGAGATCGTAAATCCCCAATCCTGCGCTTTGTGAAGCAATTCCCAATGACTTTCTGCCGGAACTTCCGGTGAAACAAACTGGTAAAGAACTGAGGAAAGCCTGCGTTTTCTCACCTCACTGCTGTCCTGCATTTTCAGGCTTCCGCTTGCTGTATTTCGTGGGTTCATAAAAGGATCAAGACCTTCTTCCTCACGCAGTTTATTTATTTTGTCGAAGTTTTTTCTGGTCAGATAAATTTCTCCCCGCATAAAAAACCGTTCCGGAAAATCGCCTTTTAATGTAATAGGAATATCCGAAATTGTACGGACATTCGAAGTAATCTCATCACCCTGAAAACCGTCACCACGGGTAACCGCCTGTGTGAGTTTTCCGTTTTCGTATAAAATAGAAATTGATGCGCCGTCATATTTTAGTTCAGCAACAAATTCTACAGGTTCGTCAATTGTTTTGATAATTCGTTTTTCCCAGTCTGCCAAATCATCAAAATCATAAGAATTATCCAGAGAATACATTCTGAACTGATGCTGAATGGTTGGGAAAATCTTCGTCACGCCGCCACCAACTCGAACTGTGGGAGAATTATCGTCGTGAAATTCCGGATATTTCGCTTCCAGATCCTGGAGTTCTTTTAATAGAAGATCAAATTCCATATCAGAAATACTGGGCTCATCCAAAAGATAATAGTTTTCGTTATGCTGTTGGAGTTCTTTACGGAGTTCTTCTATTTTTTCTTTGATATTCTCGGGCATTTTTTTGTCTTTTGAGCAAAAATACTAAGTCTTTGGCAGATTTTAACCATTAAAAATTAATATTCTATTTAAAGAATGTTCAGCTAATGTTAAAACAAATTCCGATATCTCTGTTTATTTTTGCGGTCACTATTCTGATCGTGTCACAATATTTCTCAGAATAGACAGTCATAAGTTTGTTATCTTTGATTACATATATAGTATTAATTTAAATGTAGAGGATTTTTTAAATATGAAAAAGTTTATCTTAGGGTTTGCCTTTTTAAGCGCAGGAATTATGAATGCACAAACCCAAATTATCGCACACAGAGGCTACTTCCAGACACAGCCTCCCACAACTGAAAATTCGATTAAAGCATTGGAAAATGCCCAGAGCCTTAAAATTTATGGCTCTGAGTTTGACGTGAGAATGACCAAAGATGGTATTCTCGTTATCAATCATGACGAGCACCACGGAAAAATGGAGATTTCAGATTTTGATTTTAAAGAGCTTGAAAAAGTGAAGCTTTCAAACGGAGAAAAGTTTCCGACTTTGAAAGATTATCTGAAACAGGGAAAAAAAGATAAATCTCTGAAGCTGATTGTAGAAATTAAACCTGCAAAAGCTGAGGCTCTGGAAAACGAAATTGTTGAAAAAACAATAAAAATGATCAGAGATATGAAACTTGAGTCTCAAAGTGAGTACATATCATTTAGTCTGAATGTCTGTAAACAGATTAAAAAAATGGCTCCGGAATTTAAAGTTCAGTATCTGAATGGCGAATTATCTCCTCAACAGATAAAGGAGCAAGGTCTGGATGGTATTGACTATCATTATAGTGTTTTTGAGAAAAATCCTACCTGGATTGCAGAGGCAAAAGCTTTGGGACTTATTACCAATTCCTGGACGGTCAATAAACTTGAAGTGTACGAAGAACTGAAAAAACAAGGGATAGGTTTTGTTACCACCAATATTCCGGATCAGTTGAAGAATAAATAACTTAATTAATAATAATTAATAATAGTGTGTATGCCTGATGGATTTTCTATCAGGCATTTTTTTTATGGTTTAAGATCATAAAGTTATGGTCAAAATATTTCATGTATAGCATTAAACTTTATTAATGTATCTAAATGAGTGTATAAGAGGTAAATAGTTTTATTTGTTAAAAGAAATTAATATATCGTTCAAAAATTGTTTAAAATATGTTAAAACGATGTTAAAGACTTACTCATAATGCCTTTATATTTTTGCGCAAACAAATTAGATATGCGCAAGGAGACTCAAAAATTACTTCTATTATCCGTTTTAGGGTTGGTAAGCGTCGATATGGCGGCTCAGCAACAGGTAAAGAAAGATACTGTGAAGAATATTGAAGAGGTTGTTGTTACAGCTCTCGGAATTAAAAGACAAGACAAATCATTAGGTTATGTTGCTGAAAAGGTAGATGGAGAAGAATTTACAAAAACTCAGAATAATAACTGGGCTCAAGCTTTGGAAGGTAAAGTGGCAGGTCTGAAAATTCAAACCGCAGGAGCAGGACCTTTGGGATCTGCAAAAATTACTTTGCGAGGAAGCGCTTCTATGAATTTGGATAATAATCAGGCTTTGATCGTTGTAGATGGAGTTCCTTTGGGAGGAACAAACACCGGAACGGGAAATGCTGCATACGGAGCGGGAACAGGTGGTGATCTTCCTGTAGATTTTGGGAATAATTTCAACAGCATCAATCCTGAAGATATAGAATCTGTTACGGTATTGAAAGGTGCTACTGCAGGAGCTTTGTATGGTTCCAGAGGAATGCACGGTGCTATTATGATTACCACAAAATCCGGTAAATCTAAAAATGGTAAAGTCAATGTAATTTTTAATTCTAATACAAGTTTTGATTCTGTCTTGCATTGGCCAGATTATCAGTATGAATACGGACAGGGAACCTTACAGAAAAATTCTGCAGGTCAGTTTTACTATTCTTATGGAGCTTCTCCGGATGGTGTAAATACAGGTTCTACAAGTAGTGCTTTCGGACCAAAATTTGACGGTCAGTCTTATTTCCAGTACGACCCGACAGTAGAAGGACAAAGTCTTCAAAGACAAGAGTGGAGACCTTACAAAAATAATATAAAAGATTTTTGGGGAGTAGGAACTACTTATGCCAATAATTTATCAATTGAAAGTTCTACAGAAAAAACAGCTTTCAGAGCATCATTAAATTACACAAAAAATAACTGGATGATGCCCAATACTGGCTTCGATAGATTCAGCGGAGCTCTGTCAGTTGATCATCAGGCAAGTGATAAGCTTCGTATTGTAACCAAATTTTCTTACAATAACACGAAAAGTGATAATCTTCCGGCTACAGGATACAACAATCAGTCGATCTCTTATTTCATGATTTTCCAGAATCCGAATGTCGATCTAAATTGGTACAGACCGATCTGGAAGAAAGGGAAAGATCAAATAGATCAGATACATCCGTTCAGTTCTTTTATTGATAATCCGTATTTGATTGCATACGAAATGCTTAATGGCTTAGATAAAAAATTTATTACCGGAAATGTAACTGCCACTTACAAATTTGCCAAAAATTTTGATGTCATGTTGCGTTCGGGGATTGAGCTTACCGATGAACTAAGAACAACAAAAAGACCGTACAGCTCTGCAAACTATCTTCAGGGATATTACAGAGAACAACAAATCAAAAATTCTGAATTCAATACGGATGTTTTATTCAGTTATAAAAATAACTTCGGAAAATTTGGTTTTAATGCATCAGCAGGCGGAAATCTTCGCTACAACGAATATGTATTAAACGATTATCGTGCGACAGGATTGAAAATTCCTGGTTTGTATGAACTTACCAATGCTATTGCTCTTATTACAAAAGTTCCTCAGCCAAGAGATAAAGAAATGAACAGTTTGTACGGTTTAGCATCTTTAAATTACGATAACGTTGTGTTTTTGGATGTTACGGCAAGAAACGACTGGACGAGCGCACTTCCAAAAGCCAACAGGTCGTATTTCTATCCTTCAGTGGCTACATCTCTTTTACTTTCAGATATTTTTAATTTAAAATCAAACAATTTTAACTTCTGGAAAGTCAGAGCTTCATGGTCGATGGTAGGAAGTGATACGGATCCTTATAACTTGTTGCAAACTTACAATACCAGCGATTTTAATAATTCTGCAGAGATTGCCTCAATTTATTTCAACCCAAATCTAAAACCTGAAATGAATACCAATATTGAGGCAGGGATGGATTTTAGTTTTCTTAAAAATAGATTAACATACAATGTTACAGTATATCAAAGTAATACAGATAATCAGATTATCCCTGTTCCAACATTGATAGAAACCGGTTATTCTACGAGAATCATCAATGCCGGCGAAATCAGAAACAGAGGGATCGAAATGACTTTAGGAGCATATCCCATCAAAACTAAGAATTTCTCGTGGAATGTAAATGCCAACTGGTCAATGAACAGAAATAAAATTCTTTCGTTGCCGGGTGAATTTAATGGAGAACCATATACAATGTCATCCGTAGGAGGAGTTGTTTTTTTCAATGCTGTAGTAGGCGGATCTTTAGGAGATATGTATGGAGCAAAATTACAGAGATCTCCGGACGGTCAGGTAATTTATGGTTCGGATGGTTTAACGGCAAAATCTACAAAAATAGAATATGTAGGAAATGCTTACGCCAAATGGAGAGGTGGTTTACAAAATACATTCAGATACAAAAATGTATCGCTCTCATTCAGTATCGATGGTCAGTACGGAGGAATGGTATACTCTCAGTCTCACCACAAAATGTCTGAACAAGGTAAATTGGAGAATACTTTGCCAGGAAGAGACAACCCGAATGGAACTTTCGTTGGTGCAGGTGTTGTACAAAATGCAGACGGTAGTTTTTCTACCAATACAAAAGCAGTTGCGCTTCACACGTATTATGGAGATTATTACAGAAGAGCTAATATAGAAACCAACAGTTTTGATGCAAGTTTTATCAAACTGAGAGAAGCAACAATTACCTATGATTTTCCGCAGGATATTGTGAAGAATCTTAAAATGTCTAATCTGAGCCTTTCTTTATACGGAAGAAACTTGATGATGCTGACTAAGAATTTCCCGCTTTTTGATCCTGAAGCAGCAACACTTAACGATTCTTCTATTACACCGGGAGTTGAGGTTGGTCAATTGCCAACAGCAAGAACGGTTGGTATACAACTGAATGCTAAATTTTAAAAAAGAAAAATTATGAAAAACAAAGTTTCAAAATTCTGTACAGTGCTTTTGGCGGCCGCAATGCTTACCTCTTGCGACAGATCTTTCGAAGAAATAAATACAGACACCAGTAAAATCAATACGCCTACAGCGGGAAGTCTTTTGATGCCGATACAATATAACATGGCAGCAAATGCTTACAACAGAGCCAATAGTTTCACTTTTGATATCATGCAGGTTTCTATCGATTTTCCGAATGAAGGAAACTCACTCAGCAGATATTACATTACAGAATCTACAGGAAATTCTTATTGGAATACTTCTTATAAATGGCTGAGACAAAACAAAGAAATGTATGACTTCGCCATTACACAAGGTGATAAAAATTACCAGGCGATTGCTTTGGTGATGAATGCATGGATGTTTGCAAATCTTACCGATACTTTTGGTGATATTCCGTTCAGCGAAGCCTCTCGTGTGGAAGACGGAATTACCCAGCCGAAATTTGATAAGCAGAAAGATATTTATATAAAACTTCTTGAAGATTTAAAAACTGCAAATTCACTATTTGTAACAACACAAACACTTTCAGATGCAGATCTTTTCTTCGGAGCAAGTGCTTCTGCTACAGGTATTGTTAAATGGAAAAAGTTCTGTAATTCTCTGTCGTTAAGGTTGCTGGGAAGAATTTTAAAGAAAAATGGTGAAATAGATGTCTATGGGAAAATTCAGGAAATAGTTAATAATCCTACAATTTATCCTTTAATGACAAGTAATGCAGATACTGCAGGTTTAGATATTACAGGTGTTGCTCCACTTTTGCCTCCGATTGCAAGACCGCAGGATTTTACAACAGGTAGAGCTGCTGCAGAATTTTTTGTAGAAACACTGAAAAGCAACAACGATCCGAGACTGGCTACTTTCTTTTCTCAGGCTAAAGATATTACCACTCAGGCAAACCTTGGTTATAAAGGTGCTCCTGCAGGTTATGCTCCGGGAACAGCATTTACTTATCAGCCTTCTAATATGAATCAGAATCTGGCTAAAGCGCCGCTTAAAATTCTTATTTATCCTTATGCAGAACTTCAGTTGACTCTTGCGGAATTTGCTCAGAAAGGAATTATCTCAGGAAATGCTCAGACTTTCTATGAAAACGGAGTAAAAGCCGCTGTAGAACAATGGGGTGGAGTAGTTCCTGCCAACTATTTTACTAATCCAAATGTTGCTTACAACGGTACTTTACAACGAATTATGCTTCAGAAATATATTGCTCTTTTCTTTGTAGATCAACAGCAATGGTATGAAAAAAGAAGAACAGGCTTTCCGGTGCTTCCAAACAACGGAGGTTTGTTAAATGATGGTAAATTACCCCAACGTCTAATGTATCCTGTTCAAACCAAGATTCTTAATACAACCAATTATCAGGCGGCAGTGCAGTCGATAGGAGGAGATAATATCAACGTGATCAACTGGTGGAATCAGTAATTAATTTTAAGTTAAAAAAAATGAATATAAAAATAATATTGCCATGTCTGTTAGTTTCAGCGATGGCATTTTCTCAGACCTCGGTTTCAGGATATGTTTTTGAAGACAGCAACAAAAACCAGAAGAAAGAAAGCCGTGAAAAAGGAGTAGAAAACGTAGCAGTTTCCAACGGAGTGCAGGTTGTTTTAACCGACAAAAACGGGAAATACAGCTTACCGATTGTGGAAGATCAGACGATTTTTGTGATCAAGCCTTCAGGTTTTAAATTGGCTTTAAATTCAAATAATCTTCCGCAATATTATTATCAGTACAAGCCAAAAGGTTCACCAACTGATTTTAAATACAAAGGAGTTGCGCCAACAGGAAATCTTGCGAAAGAAGTAAATTTCGCTCTGGAAAAACAGGAAGAAAGCAAAAATTTTGACATCCTGGTTTTCGGAGATCCGCAACCTTATACAGAGAAAGAATTGGATTATTTCAGAAGAGCCATCGTAAACGAAGTAAAAGATACTAAGAAAAACGCAGTTTTTGGTATCAGTTTGGGAGATTTGGTGGGTGATAATCTGAGTCTTCAAAAGCCTTACGCAGATGTAATGAAGGAGATCGGACTTCCTTGGTACAACGTGATGGGAAATCATGATATGAATTATGAAGCGAAAGAAGACCTGCTTTCAGACGAAACTTTTGAATCCAATTTCGGTCCGGCAAACTATTCTTTCAATTACGGAAATGTTCACTTCATGGTTTTAGACGATATTTTATATCCGGATCCGAGAGACGGAAAAGGGTATTGGGGAGGTTTTCGTGAAGATCAGATGAAGTTTATTGAAAATGATTTGAAATTAGTCGATAAAAATAAACTGATCGTAGTTTCTTTCCATATTCCTTTGGATCATAACAACGAAGACAACTTCAGAAATGCAGACCGTCAGAAATTGTTTGATGCACTTTCACCTTTCAAAAATGCTTTATTGCTATCTGCTCACACACATATTCAACAACAGATTTTTTACGGAAAACCACAGGGCTGGAACGGTACAAAAGATCTTCATGAATATAACGTAGGAACCACTTGCGGCGATTGGTGGTCAGGAACTTCAGATGAGATCGGATTGCCGACTTCTACCATGAGAGATGGTACTGCAAAAGGATATTCTTTCATCAGTTTTAATGATAATCAATATAAAGTTAAATACAAAACAGCTGGCAAACCGGAAGGTTATCAGATCAAATTGTACTTGCCAAAAGTCATTCCTTTCCCATCAAAAACCTCAGCAAAAGTTTTGGCAAATTTCTTCATAGGAAGCAAAAAAGACAAAGTAGAATACAGAATAGACGGTGGAAAATGGGAGGAAATGGAATACAACGAAACCATTGACCCGAATTTTGCACAATCTGTTTTCAAATGGGATACAACCCAGGATCTTTTTCCGGGAAGAAGACCTTCAAACCCTGAATTTTCAAAACACATCTGGGTTGGAGGATTTGGAAATAAATTAACTCTCGGTAAACATACAGTTGAGGTGAGAGCTTATGATATGTACGGAAACCAGTTTGCTACTTCAGAAAATTTTGAAGTAAAGGATCGTATCCTTATTCCTTAGTTTCAATTTTTTACTTTAATATATTACTTTCAGAAACCGGCTTATTCGTAAGCCGGTTTTGTTTTAAATAGAATTTTCTGATGAAAGTATTAAGTTAAATCAAAATAATAAACGCTTGTTTAAAAAAATGGTTTCGTAAATTTGTGCCATAAAATTATTTGAATGAACTTACAAGGAAAAAATGCCATCATTACGGGTGGCGGAAGAGGTCTTGGGAAAGCAGTTGCTTTAATCCTTGCCAATGAAGGTGTCAACATCGGTATAACCGGTAGAAACGAGGAAAACCTTAAAATGACCGTTGACGAAATCAAGAAACTGGGTGTCAACTCATCATATGCAGTTTTCAGTATAGATAACGAAATTCACGTAAAAGCAGGAATCGAATCTTTGGCAGAACAGTTAGGAGGAATCGATATTCTAATTAATAATGCAGGAATCGGCGATTTCGGATCGATCGAAGAAATGTCTTCTGAAGTTTGGGAACAGGTCATCAAAACCAATCTTTTCGGAGTTTATTACGCAGCAAAAGCTGTATATCCTTTTCTCAAAGAAAAAGGTGAAGGTGATATTATCAACGTTGCCTCAACTGCAGGTCTGAAAGGCGGTCCGAATATGTCGGCTTATGCGGCATCAAAAGCAGCTGTAGTTTCTTTATCTCAATCGATGATGGCGGAATGGAGAAAGCAAAATATTCGTGTTGTTACTTTAACTCCAAGTACAATTGCTTCAGATATGTCGATTGAAGGTGGTTTGACAGACGGAAATCCCGATAAAGTTCTTCAGCCGGAAGACTTTGCAGAATGGGTAAGAGATATTTTGAAAATGAACAGACGTGCATTGATCGCAAACGGTTCTATTTTCTCTACAAATCCATAGAATAGAAGTTAGAAACTTGATATTAAAATTAGTTTTTACAAGGATAGATATAAGCGGACTTCGGTTCGCTTTTTTTGATGTTTAAATCTTTCATTGTCAGTGAGCAGCGCAATGAAATAATTTCAAATGTTAAATAAATTAAACGTGAAGTTTGTCATTCCGCAGGAATCTAAGCAAAGTTTGTAATATTTTATCTAAAAAAGATTTTGTCTGGATTCCTACAGAATGACAAATGATTGGAAATTAATTTACTTAAAACAAACTTTCTACAAATAAACGTGAAGTTTGTCATTCCGCAGGAATCTCGACAATGAATATGTCAATAAATTAGATTTCTCCGGAATGACACACTAAATGATAGTATAAAGTCTATCAATTTTGTAAACTCTAATTTTTAAATTATCTATTTTTGCAACAAATTATTCACATGCAAAATTATTTAGAATTCGATTTCAAAATTTCTCCGCTTCAGCCTTGGAGTGATATATTAATGGCCGAACTCATAGAAATCGGTTTCGACAGTTTTACAGAAGAAATTCACGGTATTTTAGGCTATATCCAGAAAGATCTTTTCAAAGAAGATGATTTAAAATCTTTACCAATTTTTCAGAATGATGAGGTGGAAATTGAGTACACTTTCACAGAAATGCCCAACATCAACTGGAACGAAGAATGGGAAAAGAATTTTGAGCCGATCAATATTGATGATAAAGTTTTAATCAGAGCAGAATTCCACGAATCTGTTCCCGGAATGCACGAAATTGTCATTCAGCCAAAAATGTCTTTCGGAACTGGTCATCATCCGACAACACATCTGATGATCCAACAAATGATGGATATTGATTTCAACGGAAAAAGAGTTTTGGATATGGGTTGCGGAACTTCGGTATTGGCAATTTATGCAAAGCAGAACGGAGCCGGCGAAACCAAAGCGATCGACATCGACGAATGGTCGGTTGAAAATTCTAAAGAAAATGCAGCAAGAAACAATGTTGAATTGGATATCGAATTGGGAACTGCAGATAATTTAGGAAATGAAAACTACGATATTATTTTGGCAAATATCAACCGAAATATCCTGATTTCAGACATTCCAACCTATGTTTCTGTTTTAAACGATGGCGGAAAATTACTGCTTTCAGGATTATGCTTCTTTGATGTGGACGATATTTTGGAGGTTTGTAAAGAAAATAATTTAGAACTGAAAAAGAAATTGCAGCGTGAAGAATGGGTAAGTCTTTTGCTTGAAAAATAATCACACCAATATTAATATGAAATCTTTTTTAATCACTGTATTTCTATTTGTTCTTCAGCTTTTTTCTGCACAGGAAGAAGTATACGCAAATGGTGTTTTTAGTTTTGAAGAAAACAAGACGCAGAAGATTTTTACCGATCAAACAAGAGTCAGACAGCAACCGAATGTGAATTCTCAGATTTTGGATTCTTTGCAGTCAAATCAGCAGATTCTAATTCTCAAAAAAGATGAAACTATTTTGCAATTAGGTGAAAGAAGTTCAAACTGGTACAAAATATCTTATCAGAGAGAAAATAAAACTTTGGAAGGTTACATTTGGGGTGCAAATCTTTGTATTGGTTACAGAAACAAAAACGGTTACGATTTTCTTTTCGGAATTTCAAAAACGGTCGATAAAAGAGATAAAAAGTTTAATCAAGATTACAAGCAGAATATTGCAAGTGTGAAAGTTGTTGAAGGAAATTCTTTACTCGATGAGGTTTTCTTTGAAACGGGTTCTGGTGAAAGTTTAAGTTATGGAACTTTCAATATCGAAAGCAACCACAAACTTCAGAACGTAGATTTTACTTTAAAAGCTATCGTTTCCGGAGAGGCGTGTGGAATTGCGGGTTATGATCAGTATATTTTATTTAAAGACAAAAAACTGATTGCTCTTCCACAATTGATGAATGTAGGTGATGCCGATGTCTATCATCACAGTGAAGAATTTATTTTTCCAAACGACAAAGGCGGAGTTCCCAATGCTTTTATCTTTAAAATGGAGGAAATGGAAAAAGATGATAATGACAGAGAAAAGGTTAAGCGTTTGTCTAAAACCTATCTTTGGAATGGAAGTGCGTATAAGCTGAAATGACTTAAATATGAAAGCCAGGGTCATTTCTTTATTTTTTATATTACTTCTTATTTCTCTGACTGGATGTGGAAAAACTATAGTAGATTGTGAAAAACCCAATATTCGTATAGAAAATAGATGGTATGCAGAAAATGGAGGAATAGATTATTTGGAAGTAAAAAGTAAAGATCGAATATTTATTTGTGAAACAATCAATAATTTCTCAGAGGGAGAAGATATAATGATCAGTCATAATTATGGATATTTAGAAATATTTTTAAGTGGAAAAAGGATTGACATGATTTTCACATACTCGAACGGCATTGTATATAGAGTTGGAGTTGGTAAATATGTACGCAATGAAGAATTAACAAGAAAAATTTTAAAATTAATGTATATCTCAAAAAGATGTTGGGTTAAAGATTGTGTAAGTTGAAATGATATATTATCGATAAATTTGAAAACCACTGTATATTTACAGTGGTTTTTTATTTTAATAATATGACAAACGGAGAACTTTATGATTTTAAATATACTCTTTCAGATCTTATTTATCCAAGACTGAAAGAGTTTAAAGATACTGTTGATAGTAGAAAAGCACCATCTGTTCCTGATTTTTCGGATGTTGATTTTTTTTTGTGAGCGCGTCAGGATTCGAGCCTGAGACCGTCCCGATTACAAATCGGGATGCTCTATTGAGTCTGATTTTCTAATAGTTTTTTTAATTTTTGATTTACTTTTCCACGATTTAATTTCAATTTCTCTTTTGTAAGCATCAGATTTATTTTGAAAACTTTCGAAGTATATAATTGTCCAATCTTTAGCTCTTGAAGTGAAACCTGTATGATTTGAAAGGTGCTTTCTTAATCATTACTGTAAGTCTTCACAAGAATGTCCGACATAGTATTTATCGATAGATTTTGAATAAAGTATGTAGCAGAAACATATAATTTAATAAAAAAGAGAAACCAAATCTTGATTTCTCTTTTTTTTGTGAGCGCGTCAGGATTCGAACCTGAGACCGTCTGCTTAGAAGGCAGATGCTCTATCCAGCTGAGCTACGCACCCATTGTGTAATTTTGAGAAAATCACCAAAACAGTCGGGGCGGCAGGATTCGAACCTGCGACCTCCTGGTCCCAAACCAGGCGCGATGACCGGACTACGCTACGCCCCGATTAAAGGTCATCTTTTAACAAGATTTACCTTGTTTTTTGTGGGTGCAAAGATAGAGTATTTTTTGTAATTAAAAAATAAAATATAAAATAAGTTTTCATTAATATTTTTTTCTGTAGCTTTAGCTTGTTAATAATCATTGATTTACCTCATTTTAAGAATGAAAAAAAATTAAAATTTTAGTATTATTCATCATCTTCGTCTCTTTTATCATTTAATTTAAAAGTTGAAGAAAAATTGTCTGGAAGCTTTTCAAAATAAAAATAGAAAATATTCAAAATCTGGAGCATAGTTCTAATAAAAACTTCCGCAAAACGGAATTGAAAATATTGGTGAATGGCTACAAGCTGAATTGCTGAAAATGAATGTTGATCAATGTGATTTTAAAGTTAGAAAAGATTATTTTTTCTTTTTTCAAAATAAAAGTATTTGCGTTAAAAATCCTCAAAAATACATACGAATCAAGACAGAATATAATTTCTTTAAGTCTACATTCGAAATTATATGATATCAGAGATGGAATCAATAGATTGATAAGTCTAAAAAACAAAAAAACTCACAATTTTTATTGTGAGTTTTTTTGTGAGCGCGTCAGGATTCGAACCTGAGACCGTCTGCTTAGAAGGCAGATGCTCTATCCAGCTGAGCTACGCACCCATTGTGTAATTTTGAGAAAATCACCAAAACAGTCGGGGCGGCAGGATTCGAACCTGCGACCTCCTGGTCCCAAACCAGGCGCGATGACCGGACTACGCTACGCCCCGAATTAGTCTTTGCTGCGGAGAGTAAGGGATTCGAACCCTTGGTACCGTTTCCAGTACGCATGTTTAGCAAACATGTCCTTTCGGCCTCTCAGGCAACTCTCCTTTTATAACGTTTTTTGAATGATCGCTATTCCGTTATTGCGAGTGCAAATATAGAATACATTTCCTTATTTACCAAATAAATTTCACAAAAAAATTGTGTATTTTTGAGGGAATAATCGGTTAAAAATCTAAACTAATGCGTAAAACATTATATATCATCGGCTTAAGCACTCTTATTTTTTCGTGTACTTCGCAAAAAAATGTAAAGAAAAGTTCTTATAAGCCAAGAACAGCCACAACACAGGCAAAAACCGCAGTAAAGACTACCACTGCCGAAAAAAATAAACCGGAAATTACAACCGAACATGGAGTAGAATTTTTCAGAACAAATATTGCAGATATTGCCAAGAACGACAATACAGTAAGCTACGGATCTATCGTTTCAGCAAAGCCGGCAGGTTATAAAGTGGTGAAAACTCATTTTCCTGCAATTGCACAAAATTTCAGACAGAAATATCTGATTTTGCATTACACGGTTTTACCGGATGACAAATCTGTCGAAGTTCTTACGCAGCAATCTGTAAGTGCACATTATTTGGTGAACAATTTAGGTGATAACGAAATTTATCAGTTGGTTGATGAGAACAAGCGTTCATATCACGCCGGTGTAAGTGCATGGCGCACCGATAAAAACCTCAATGACACTTCGATCGGAATCGAAATCGTCAATTTGGGATATAAAGCTGATGCTGCAGGAATAAAAACTTTTGAACCATTCAGTGATCAGCAGATCAAAAAGGTAGCTGCATTGGCAAAAGATATCGTGACGAGATACAATATTCCTGCAACCAATGTTTTGGCGCATTCGGATATTGCTCCGACAAGGAAACAGGATCCGGGACCGCTTTTCCCATGGAAAAAATTATACGACGAATATCAGATCGGAATGTGGTATGACGAAATGGCAAAACAAAATTTTCTGACTCTGGCGCAAACCGATATTGAGACAAAATACAATGAGCCATCTTTTATTTTCGTAGTTCAGACAGCTTTACAGAAATTTGGCTATGATATTCTTCCTAACGGACAATGGGATGATGTAACGAAAAAAACAATTGAGGCATTACAATATCACTTCAGACCTCAGAATTACAGCGGAGTTTTAGATGCTGAAACCTGGGCGATTTTGCAGGCTTTAAATCAAAAATATCCAACAAAATAAAATTTTAAACGCATCTTTTAACGGTGCGTTTTTTATCATTTAAATAAATTAAACTGTTAAAAAATATTTTAATGGAAAATTTCAGACAGGAAAGCGATTTATTAGGCGTACTTAATGTCCCTTTAAATGCCTATTACGGAGTTCAGACGCAGAGAGCTATTGATAATTTCAAAATTTCAGGTCAGCTTCTTTCATCTTATTCCGAATTTATAAAAGGTCTGGCTTTCGTCAAAAAAGCGGCTGCAAAAACCAATTACGAGTTAGGTTTACTTGATCAGGATTTATATTTCAAAATTGCTGAAACCTGCGATGAATTGATCGGAGGGTTATTTCATAGCGAATTTCCTGTTGACATGATTCAGGGTGGAGCAGGAACTTCTATTAATATGAATGCCAATGAAGTAATTGCCAATCGGGTTTTAGAAAAATTAGGAAAAAATAAAGGTGAATACGAATTTTGTTCACCCAACGATCATGTTAACCTTTCTCAATCCACCAACGATGCTTATCCTACAGCAATCAAAATGGGATTGTTGCAGATGAATGAAACTTTGGTTGAAAAGCTGAAGAAAATTGTTGAAGCTTTCCGTGCAAAAGGACAAGAGTTTCAGGATGTGATCAAAATGGGACGAACTCAGCTTCAGGATGCCGTTCCGATGACAATGGGACAGGAGTTTGAAGCTTTTGCAGCAACTTTGGAAGAAGATATTTCTAAATTAAATAACAACGCCAATCTGTTTGTTGAAGTCAATATGGGAGCAACGGCAATCGGAACGGGAATTAACGCTCCGATTGGTTATGCAACGCTTTGTGCTAAAAATCTAGCCGAAATCACGGGTTATCCTGTCGTTTCGGCTCCTGATTTGGTTGAAGCAACTCCGGATACCGGTTCTTATGTGATTTATTCATCAGCAATGAAACGTCTTGCTTTAAAATTGTCAAAAATCTGTAACGATTTGAGATTATTATCTTCCGGACCGAGAGCGGGGTTGTCTGAAATCAATTTACCTCCGATGCAGCCTGGTTCGTCTATCATGCCCGGAAAAGTAAATCCTGTTATTCCGGAAGTTGTCAATCAGGTTTGTTTTAAAGTAATTGGGAATGACTTAACTGTAACTTTTGCCGCAGAAGCCGGACAATTACAGTTGAATGTAATGGAACCTGTTCTTTCTCATGCGATCATGGAAAACATTCATTTTCTTTGCAACGCACTCGACACGCTTCGTACAAAATGCGTCGTAGGAATTACTGCCAACAAAGAAGTATGTCTCAATATGGTCAAACACAGCATCGGAATTGTGACCGCTTTGAACCCTTATATCGGATACAAACAGTCGACTCAGATTGCAAAAGAAGCTTTAGAAACAGGAAAAAGTGTTTACAATTTGGTTCTTGAAAAAAATCTGCTTTCACAGGAAAGATTAGACGAAATTCTTGATCCGAGAAATATGTTAAAGCCTCACTATAAATAATTTATAAATTTTTATTGTCAAAACATCGAAGTCAACAACCAAAAAATATCTGTGAAATTTTTAATCATCATTCCCGCACATAACGAAGAAAATAATCTTCCATTTACCTTAGATTCTTTACAGCAGCAGAGTTTTAAAGATTTTAAAGTAGTAATCGTGAACGACGGTTCTACAGATCAAACATCTGAAGTCATCAGAAAATATACGGTTACAGATTCACGTTTTCAAACAACTGATCTCGAAAAGTCTGCTCATCAACCGGGTTCTAAAGTTGTCAGTGCTTTTAAAAATGGATTAAAAACTCAGAATATAAATGATTTTGATGTCATCTGTAAATTTGATGCTGATATTATTTTAAACGAAAATTATCTATCCGAAATCGATAAAGCTTTTACAGAAAACCCAAAATATGGATTAGTTGGAGGTTTATTGTATGTTGAAAAAAACGGAGATTGGGTTTATGAAGGTAATTCTAATAAACATCATGTTCGTGGTCCTATGAAAGCCTACAGAAGAGAATGTTTTGAAGCGATTGGAGGTTTGAGGGAAACTTTAGGATGGGATAATATCGATTCTGTTTTACTTAAAAATTTGGGTTGGGACGAGATTGTTTTATCTGAACTGCATGTGAAATTAATCAAAGTAAAAGGTGCTGATTATACCATAAAACCGGCAGATTATTACGGCAGATATTTTTATTTTTTGGGATTAAATAGGTTTCTCACTTATGTTGCAGCCGCAAAAGAAGCAATGAAAATCAAATCAGTTTCTTTCTTTTTCAGTATTATAAAATCGTACGAAAGCTGTCGTTCAAAAAAATTAGAGTTGAAAATTTCCAAAACGGAACAAAAAATAATCAACAATCAACGTTGGAAAGCTTTGAAAAATAAATGGCTGAAAATCTAATGTTTTGTTATTTTAATATTCAAAAGAGATAAGGTTTGTCATTCCGGAGGAATCTAAACATAATTTGTATATTAAAAGTTCTCAAGAAAATATGAATTTTAAATTAATGAATTTTTAAATATAAATTTGAACCTCAGTTGTTTAGATTCCTCCGGAATGACAAGGATGATTATTAAATTATTTGACAAAGTATGTAAACTTAATGAAAAAAATAGCCTATATCGAAATCGATACCCACGCAGAAATTGCTCAGGATTTCATAGATTTAATGCATGATTCCAAAGAGTTTTCTGTGGATTATTATTTTTCAGAAAAGATTAAAAATCAGATCAGGGAAGATTCTCAATTTAGTCATGTATCAGATTCTTCAATGATTTTGGATCAGTTGTCTGCCAAGAATTATGATTTGGTGATTATTGGAACCGTCCATCGTTATTTCAATACTTTTTTTACGATCAGTCAAAGATTCAATACTTCGGTGATTGTTCATAATCTGAATTTTTCTCAAATTTCAAAATCAGATTTAATTAAAAATATTTTTAAAAATGATCTTATTTTCAGATTGAAACTGTGGTGGAAAGAAGGATTGTTTTATACCAAAAAAACATACGGAAAAGCCAAAAATCTTTTGGTTCTTGATAAAGAATTATCGTCTGAAAAATATCTTTTTTTGCCGCTTTTTTATACTAAATCTTTTGAGCAAATAAGTAATAAAGATTTGATAATAGTTATTCCGGGAGGTGTTTCTCAGAAGAGAAGAGATTATCAGAAAGTTTTTACAATCATTCAAAATTTAAAGACTGAAGAAGATTTTACCTTTGTTTTTTTAGGAAAGGCTAAAGGGGAGGAATTAAAGAATGTTGAAAGTCTAAGGGAAACTCTTTCCGGAAATATTAAAATTATTTATTTTTCAGAAAGAGTTTCTTCCGATATTTTCGATGAGTGGATGCAGAAAGCCAATGTTTTGTGGTGTCCGATTCAGGATAAAGCCGAATTTTTCAGCCAAAAAGAAATCTACGGAAAAACTAAAATGACGGGTAATTTGGGCGATGCAATCAAATACGGCAAACCTGCTGTTTTCCCTGGTAATTATTCTTCAGAGCTTGATTTTATCATTCCTGAAGAAGAAAATGTGATTGCACAATTTTTAAAACTGAAAAATTTTCAGTACGATTTTCAAAAAGATTTCAGCAGAGAGAAAATTCAGAAAGATGCAGAGTTGCTTCTGGATCGATTGATTTCTATTTAAATTTCAAAACACTTTTAATGAATTTCATATTCAGGTATTGCTCTACCGGGAAAATCTTTGTGAAATGATTTCCAATAAAAATTAAGATCAGAACGACAGCAGGTTTGTACACCAAGTTGATGAATTGATTGTCGAAATTTGGTAAAACAATCGCAACCGTAATCGCCAAAGTACAGATAATCGAAACAAAGATCATCTCAATACTCAAAGGAGAAACTTTAAACATCACGTAATTAAAAATGATTTTAATGACATTGTAAGTTGTTAGGGAAATTGCTGTAGACAAAGCGATTCCCATCAATTTGAGTTCGGTATGATTGATAAAATATAGGTTTAGACTGATCGTTAATCCTGCCAGTAAAAGCATGACCAAAATATTGAAACGGTAATACTTTGAAAGCGAAATAATATTGCCATTAAAGCCTGTTGCAAGATCAATCAGAACGGCAGAACCCCAAATCCAGATGACCGGAGTGTATTCCTGAAGCTGAAGACCGTTTTTAGGCATAAAATGTGTCAGGAAAGGAAATCCGACCATAATACAAGAGAATAAAACTGCTCCCAGAAAATATAGGGACAGCGATGTTTTTTTGTGAAATCTGTCGAGCTCTTCCATATCACCGTCTGCCAGATTTTTGCTGATGATCGGCGCAGAAATATTAAACAAACCAAGTTGCGGTATTGATATTAAAGAAATTAACGCATATAAAACCGAGTAAATTCCGTTTTCTTCCATTCCTAAAAATTCACCGATCATGAAGCTGTTAATGGCCAGATAATTCCCGAAAGTTCCTAAGAAACCAAAAAAACTATAACTGGAAAACTCTTTCCAGAATTGATCTTTTTTAAAATAATCTGTACTGAAATCAAAATTGATTTTCTCTAATCGGTTGGTGTAATAAATGTATCCTGTAAGCATTAAAGCAAACATTCCGAAGAAGAATGCATAGGCAATCTGTTGGGATAATGCAAAGTAAAAAACCAGACAAAACGCACCGAGATTGGCAATTTTTGGAAATAAATTATCAAAAATATTTGAGACAACGATTCGTTTGTAGTTAGATGTGTATTTATTGAAAATTGCACAAAATGAGAGCAGTAAAATCATTGGAAGAATAACTTCTTTGATTTTCCAGGCTTCTGTATTTTTAAAATTGGGATAAATGTATGGAATGATGAAAAATACAATCGAAAAGATGCAGAAATTCACCAAAATCGCTACAAGAGAAAGAGAAAGCATATTTTGTTTTTTGCCGTCTTTTTCTACTTTGTGAAAAAACTTCACGTTAGAATAAGAAATTCCGAGAACGACAAAAGGAACCAGCATTTCTGCAGTGGGTAAAATGTATCTCAGTTTTCCGTAAAATTCAAAATCATTCGGAAAAATGAAAATTGCCGATACAGTTCCGATTAAAAAACCGAGATATCCAATAACAGAATATTTAAAACCTTGTCTTGCAACTACACTCATAAGATTTTAAAGGTTTTTTGGGATGAAGATAATATTGTTGATGTAGTCTGTTTTATTTTTTTCGTCTGCTGTATTTTTGATAAGAATTTCTTCGGTCAGTTTTTCGAGCTCAAAATTGTTTCTGTTCAGGTATTTGGCTTCAAAACCCCAGCTTTCCACTTCTGAAATTTCGTTCCAGATCGGCTGTTCGTGGTGTCTTTGTTCCATTTCAACCATCAAAGTCGGCTTAAATTTTTGTATGGTGTTTTTTCCGCCAAAAAGAGTTTTCATTTCATTTCCTTCAACATCTATTTTGATGAAATCGATTGTCCGGATGTTTTGAGATTGCGTCCAGTCATCCAGTTTTACCACTTCTACAGTTTCGGTGTAAGAATTTTCTTCGTCTTTTTCTTTGTACGAAGTATTGAGTGTTCCTCTAGAAGCAACTATTTTTCCTTTGATGATGGGAACTTTAAATTGTGCAATTGTATTTTCGTCGGAAAGTGCAATAGATGAAATATTCATTGACGGAAAAAGCCTTTTCAGTCTGATGTTGAGTTTTTTATTGGGCTCAAACGCATAAATGTTTTGATGATTCAGCTTGTTTTCAAACTGATAGAGAAAAGTTCCGACATTGGCACCGATGTCAAAAATTACGGCATCATTTTGTAAATATTCTTTAATCCAAACCAATTCAGGCTCTACATTACGCTTAGAAAAATTTTCTTTACTGAGATTCTTTAAACTTTTAAAATATCTCTGTTTATAAAAACCCGGACTGATATATTGTAGGTTTTCTGCGAGTTGCTGGTATAAAGACATTGCTTTCTTTTTTATGACGACCGACAAAGGTAATGAAAAATGTTAAAATGATGTTAATTTAATTTAATTGTAAAGTATTGTTTATTAATGAATTATGATATTTGTCGGAGTGAATTACTCGGAAGTATTTGAAAAAGGTGCATTTAAAAAATCATTCAGCGGTTTTGCAGAATTCATAATAGCAGTAAGATTTTCTGCTGCATTTTTATCCATCACATCTTTGTTGGTCAGATGATGTACTCCGATAAAACTTTTGAGTTTCAGATATTCTGCCATCGGATCTTCTTTTTCAAAACCTTGCGGAATTTTTTTTAATTCATGTTCACGATCTAGTTCTCCATAATATTTTTTGAAATCTTTATGATCTATTGCTTTTAAAAAGTCGTCTTTGAAAACCGATATTTCTTTCCTGATTTCTTTTAAAACAGGAGCTTCAGGCAAATAAATTCCGCTTGCGATGAAAGATTTTCCAGGCTCAATGTGAAGATAATGACCGGATTTTTCATTGCTTTTTCCCATTCCCAATGATGCTCCGAAATAGGTTTTGTACGGAGTTTTATCTTTAGAAAAACGGATGTCTCTGTAAATTCGGAGGAGAGATTTTTTAGCATTCAGCTTTGCGATCTTTTCATCAGATTTCCCAACACGAATGATAAGTTCTTCTACGAAATTTTCAAACTCACTTTGCGCTTCCGTGAAAAGGTTTTTATGATCGTTAAACCATTCTCGGTTATTATTTTCATTCAGCTTTTTAAGGTAGTCGAATATATTTTTTGAAAGTGTGACAGCCATTTTGTTTATTTTTACTCAAAATTAAATAAAAGAAATCAGACTGTGGATGAAAGATGTATTTAGTAATTCATAAATATGAACAGAGAATTCAAATAAATTGATAGTTTGGAAGAAGTTTGAGAATTTTTTAAATTTAAAATAATTTTTTTGTCCTTTTTTTGAATAAATTTAAAAAAAGTTAGAGTTTTCCAAAATAAATTTATAGATTCGTTAATATTAGATAAAGCATTATCCAATAATTAGTTGTATCTTTGCAAAAATTTTATATTAATTAATGAATTTATTTACGGAGACCAATTTAAGTCCTGATATCCTTAAGGCCATTGGCGAACTGGGTTACGAAAGCCCGACAGAAATCCAAAAACAGACTATCCCTTTTATTCAATCAGATATTCGCGATCTAATCGCACTTGCGCAGACAGGGACAGGCAAAACAGCAGCGTTTTCGCTTCCGATTTTGGACATGATTGACGATACGAGTCGCAAAATCCAATTTTTGGTGCTTTGCCCGACACGAGAACTATGTCTACAGATTTCAAAAGACATTAACAACTATTCGAAGTACATGAAAAACATCAAAACTACAGCAGTTTATGGTGGAAGCAGTATTACGGATCAAATGCGTTCTTTGAGAGATAAACCACAAATTATTGTGGGAACTCCGGGAAGGGTGATCGACTTGATCAACAGAAAAGCTCTTGACTTCTCTGAAATCCACTGGTTGGTTTTGGATGAAGCAGATGAGATGCTATCTATGGGTTTCAAAGATGAATTGGAAACAATTTTGAGTGAAACTCCTGAAACAAAACAAACTTTCTTGTTCTCGGCAACGATGAGTAAAGAGGTTGAAAGAATTTCTAAAAGTTACCTTACAAAACCTCACCGTATTTCTGTAGGTTCTATTAACGAAGTTAAGAAGAACATCAAGCATGAATACTATGTTGTTGGGTACCGTTATAAAAAAGAAGCTCTGAAAAGATTAATTGATGCAAACCCGAATCAGTATTCTATTATTTTCTGCAGAACAAGAATGGAGACTCAGGAGGTTGCAGACTTTTTAATGCAAAACGGTTATGCAGCAGATGCTCTTCATGGTGATCTTTCTCAGGCGCAGAGAGATACGGTAATGAAGAAATTCAGATTAAAAAATATTGATATTCTAGTTGCTACTGATGTGGCTGCGAGAGGTTTAGATGTGGATTCACTGACACACGTTGTCCATTTTTCTTTACCTGATGATCCTGAAGTTTTCGTTCACAGAAGCGGAAGAACAGGTAGAGCAGGAAAAGACGGGATCTCTATGTCTTTGATCAAGCCTGAAGAAAGCAGAAAGCTGAAGCAGATAAAATCGACTACAAAAATTGATATTGTAGAAAAGAAAATTCCTACAGGAGACGAAGTGATATCGGCTCAGGTAACCGGCGTTTTTGAAAAATTAATGACTGAACACGAGAATATCTTTGATTTTGATCAAAGTCTTGTTCCGGACCTGAGTAATTTCACGAAAGAAGAATTGGTTGTACAGTTGCTACAGTTCCAGCTAAAAGACCTTGCTTTGTACTACAAAGACAAACAAGATCTTATGGATCAGAAGTTCAACAACAGAGATGATGATAGAGGTGGAAGAGACAGAGACAGCAGAGGAGGAAGAGACCGCGACAGAGGAAGAGATCGTGACAGAGGAGATCGTAGCGACAGAGGAGAAAGAAGAGGAGATCGTGGTGGTAAGCCAAGACAGAGAGATGAGAATATGACCAGATTTTTCTTCAATCTTGGTAAAAAAGATCAGTTGAAAAAACTAGATGTACTGGAGATCATCAATAAAGCTACTTCAAGCAAAGGAAGCAAAAGAGCAGAGATCGGAAACATTGAAATTCTTGAGAAATTCTCATTCTTTGAAGTTGAAAAATCTTATGGCAACGAGCTTTTAGGAAATATTCAATCTATGAAATTTAAAGGAAAAGATATGAGAGCTGAAGAAGCGAACTAATCTTAGACTTACAAATATAATTTGAGCCGGCAGTTTTGTCGGCTTTTTTTGTTTGAAATATCATTTAATCATAGCTTTAAAAGCTTTGTTTTTTTGGTGATTGGAATTAAGATTTATGATTAGCAGGAAGTAATAAGTAGAATGAAAGTTGTGCTTTTTTAGGCTAAGTTGTTGAATGTTAATTAAATATATAATACTGATTATCGTTCGTTTTTGGCATGAACAAATATTAATTCAATATTAACAAAAATTAATGCTGGATGCTTTTTGTTAAGGTGCTTTTTTAGGAAATTTGCACACGAATAAATTAAATACAATTTACAAATGGCAATTGGTAATATTTTCCACGCATTTCAGCCAAAAGATAAAATTTTCTTTGTGCTTTTCGAAAAAGTAACAGAGAATTTAGTTGCAATGTCAAACGATTTCAACCACGGAGTAAAAGATTTTGATCTGAACGATGACGGAATGTTGAAACTGATGAGCGACTATGAGCACAAAAATGACGAGCTTACTCATGAGATCTTTATTGAACTGGGGAAAAACTTCATCACACCGTTCGACCGTGAAGATATTCACACACTGGCAACAGGTTTAGATGATATTGCAGATTATATCTACGCTTCTACAAAATATATTTTCCTATACAAATCTCCGATGATGAAGGCTTATGCAGATTTTTCATTGCTGATTCACAAGGCTTGTCTTGAGATTCAGAATGCAATGAAAAACCTTAAAGGCTTTAAAAACATGGAGCAGGTAAAAGAAGCTTGTATCAAAGTAAATTCTATTGAGAATATTGCTGATGATCTTCTTTCAAACTCTATGGTAGAGCTTTTCGAAACCAATGATGCCATCAATATCATCAAAATATCATCAGTTCTTAACTATCTAGAGATCGTAACCGACAAAGCAGAAGATGTTGCCAACACGATTGAGAACATTATGATCAAATACGCTTAAAACAATACATAACAAAAAATGGAGTTTCCTATTTTACTTACGGTTATTATTGCTTTAGCTTTAATCTTCGATTATATTAATGGTTTTCATGATGCTGCCAATTCTATAGCGACGATTGTTTCTACAAAAGTTTTAACGCCGTTTCAGGCTGTACTTTGGGCAGCACTCTGGAATTTTGCCGCCTTCTTTATCGCAGCGTACATCATTGGTGAGTTTAAAATCGGTAACACGATTGCTAAAACCGTCAACGAAAATTTTATTACGCTTGAAGTTATTTTCTCAGGGCTGATTGCTGCCATTGCATGGAACCTTTTGACATGGTGGTTCGGAATTCCTTCATCATCATCTCACACGCTGATTGGTGGTTTCTTAGGAGCAGCTTTAATGCACGCTTTCTTAATGGATTATCATGAGGTTGTAGCTACAACCCCGGATTTAGGGATGTTTGAAACTTTAAAACAGACTTTTTCTAAAGTAGCAAGTCAGGATGTTGTGAAGTTCAGCAAAGTAATTCCTATTTTCTTATTTATTTTCCTTGCTCCGATTATCGGGATGGTGATTTCGATTATCATTACTTTAATCATCGTTCACCTTTATAAAAAATCAAATCCGCATAAGGCCGATAAATCTTTCAAAAGATTACAGTTGGTATCTTCAGCATTATTTAGTCTTGGACACGGCTTGAATGACGCGCAAAAAGTAATGGGAATCATTGGAGCTGCATTGATCTATTATCATGTAAATATGCTTCAGGACCCTGTTTACCTAAATATTGAAACTGCTGAACGTTTTAATTATTTTGCAGAACATTATATGTGGGTCCCATTAGTTTCTTTCATCGCAATCGCTTTGGGAACCATGAGTGGAGGTTGGAAGATCATCAAAACAATGGGAACAAAAATTACAAAAGTAACTCCGTTGGAAGGGGTAAGTGCTGAAACTGCAGGTGCAATCACACTTTTCATTACCGATCACTTTGGTATTCCGGTTTCTACTACACATACAATTACCGGTTCAATTATCGGAGTTGGATTGACTAAAAGAGTTTCTGCAGTACGTTGGGGAATTACGGTAAGCTTACTTTGGGCTTGGGTTTTAACGATTCCTATTTCGGCTATTGTTGCAGCGTTGACTTATCTTGCCGTGACGTTTTTGACTTAAAATACAGATCAGAATTATTTCAAAAGATTGAAATCAATTATACAAATTTAACCGCAGATTTATATTTGCGGTTTTTTGTTTTACCGGGATTGAGTAATAGCTTGTTATTAATTCCTTAATAATTTTCTTCAATTTTTCTACCCTCTTTGTCATTCCGCAGGAATCTCGGCAAAGTTTTGAAATGTTTAATTTAAATTCCTGCGAACTGATAAACTTTGTTTTATTAGTTAGTTTTAGCTTTTTCTTATGATTATATAACTTGCTTTAGCGAGACAGACTAATACATTGCGGTCAAAAAGTTTATATACAGAGTTACTTATCTAATTAGTTTTTTAGAAATTTTTTTCAATCAGCTTATTTTGCATTGCTATATGAGTCATTTATTCTTGATTATAAATTAAACTTTTAAATAAATCTGCATCAGTATTATTATTACAGTTAAATTACTAATATATCCAACAGGAGAATTATCACTCGAAACAAAGGAAACATTTATAAATTTACTCAATTTTGAAAAAAGAATTTCTTAATTTCTCACATATATAAATTCTATAAATGACATAAATTATGCAATTTTGAGTGAATAAAATCCGATCACTATGAAAAAAGTTTACTTACTTTCAGCCTTCTTGTTTTTAAGCTGCCTGAATGCTCAGACCAATCTAAGGCTTCTCACAGGTTGGGGAACACGTCTTTATGACATCAATAATAATGGAAATGCTGTGCATTCCGGAGGTTATTATAGCTACAATACAAATACAAGTACAGCGATAGAACCAGTTGCTGATGCTACAAACCGACTGAATAACGCAGAAAATATAGCAGGAAGCATGCCTTTTACAGCGACAGATGGTTCTAATCTAAGCCAGGCTGCTTACCGTAAAAATGGAGTTTGGACAGCTATTGGTTATTTCCCTGGAGATGTGCCCGGAAACAGCTGGTTCGGAGATGCAAAAGGAATTTCAGCAAACAGTATCTATGTCACTGGACAAATGACATCAGGTAATGCAGGAAGCAGCTATCCTTATATTTATAATACACAAACTAATACACTCACCAAACTTACAGGTGATCTCCTTTATAATAATGGTCGTGGAGCAGATGTAAATGATAATGGCATCGTAGCTGGCTGGGTAGACAGGACGGATCTTTTCGGAGCCGGAACTTTCAGAGTACCTGCATATTTTGATACAGCTGGAGTTTTACATTATATTGATTTCAATACTCCGGAATATGGAGAAGCAGGTGATGTGAATAATGCAGGGCAGGTTGTTGGCTATAAAGGGAGTAAAGCTTTTATCTATAATATTAATACCAATGTGTACCAATCCTTTAATGCACCTGCAGGATATACCGATGCTGTATTTGTGTCAGTCTCAGAAAATGGTGTTGCTGTAGGATATTGCGGAATGATAGGGGATAGAGAAACCATTATTTATCATCCATCCTTAGGTACAAATCCCATTTTACTTACTGATCTTTTGATTTCTCAAAATATTCTGGTAACCACTTTTGACACAAAACTCGGCACCGGAATGGGCGTGTCTCCAGATGGTAAGTACATTTGTGGGTTTGACAATACTGTTCCTCCAATATTTGCAGCAGGATGGATTGTTAAACTAGACAATTCAATACTTTCTACAGTCAATGTAAAGGACAATACTTTTAAATTTAATATTTATCCAAATCCTGTACATGATATTCTTAATATTTCCAGCGAAAAAATAATAAAATCAGTATCTGTATATGATACAAACGGGAAAATAGTAATAAGAGATCAGCCGATCGATAAAATAAATGCTAAAATTGATGTATCTATGCTAAATACAGGGGTATATCTTGGAAGCGCAACTTTAAGTGATGGAAATATTAAAACTTTTAAGATCATTAAAAAATAGATTTGTCTGATCTGTATAAAAACGGTTTAGTGGCATTGTTAATAAACCGTTTTTATTATTTTAAAAACTGCCTCCTATAATGAGAGAAATAAAGTAGATAATTCAAAAGCAATATTAACGGCTTATATGATCACTGGTAAAATTTGTTCTTGCGAGCAAAGTTTTTTGTTTTACAACCCCTCAGAAAATCGTATTTTTGTTCAAATTAAAATCTTTTATGGAATTCTTAGACACCTACCAACAGATTGTTGCTGATGCCATTACTAAATACACGTTCAAAGATAAACCTGCAGAATTGTACGAACCGATGAATTACATTATTTCGCATGGCGGAAAGCGCCTTCGTCCGATCATGGTGTTGATGGCGTGTGATTTGTTCGGTGGTGATATGAAACAGGCAATAAAGCCTGCTTTGGCGATTGAGTTTTTCCATAATTTTACGCTGATTCATGATGATATTATGGATGAAGCACCTTTAAGAAGAAACAAGCCAACCATTCATACGTTACACGGAATCAACGTTGGGATTCTTTCCGGAGACGGACTGATGCTGAAAGCGTATAAGTTTTTTGAAGATCTTGAACCCGAAATTTTCAAAGCATGTATCAGAATTTTCACCCATACAGGTTTGCTTTTATGTGAAGGACAGCAATACGATATCAATTTTGAAACTCAGGAAAACGTGACTTTTGACGATTATATCAGGATGATTACCTATAAAACCGGAGTGTTGAGTGCCTCTTCTTTTGAGATCGGTGCGTTGATTGCAAAAGCTCAGTTTAAAGATGCAAAAGCTATCTTCAATTTTGGAAAACATATCGGAATCGCTTTCCAGATTATGGATGATTATTTGGACGTTTTCGGAGATCAGGCGCAGTTTGGTAAAAAACACGCAGGTGATATCTACGAAAATAAAAAGACCGTTCTTTATCTTTTAGCCAAAGAACACGGTACCGAAGAAGAGAAAAAAGAACTGGATTACTGGTATTCTAAAAAAACCGATAATATCGACAAAGTATATGGTGTTGAAAAGATTTTCAGAAGAACAAAAGTAGACGAAAAAGCTTTGCGTCTGATCGAAAAACATAACGAAATCGGTCAAAGTTATCTTTCAAAAATAGACATTGCAGAAGATAAGAAAAAGCCGTTTGCTGAGTTGGCAAATTACCTTTTGAGAAGAGAAAGTTAATTTTCAGGTTGCAGATAATAGGTTTTAGTTAGCACTTTACCTAAAACCTATTATCTGCAACCTCATACCTATACAATGAAATTCAGGACAGAAGTTAATATCGCAGAATCTGACAAGAAAATTGATATTGAAGATAAAATATTTTCAATAGGTTCATGTTTCGCTTCTGAAATGTCTGAATTATTCCAGCAAGGACAATTGCAAACTGTGAACAATCCGTTCGGAATTTTATTTAATCCATTTTCGATTAATAATTCTATTAAAAGACTCCATGATTCTGAGTTTTATCACGAAGAAGAGTTGATTACTTTTAATGATGAATTTATTTCATTGGATCATCATTCAAGCTTTGATACAAGGTTTATTCATCAGACTTTAGAAAAAATCAACAAGAAAATTGTTGAAGGGAATCAGTTTCTGCAGGATTCTAATTGGGTAATCATTACTTACGGAACTTCATTTATTTATGAATTTGAACCCAAGAAAAAACTGGTTGCCAACTGTCATAAAATTCCACAGAAGTTTTTTGAAAAAAGATTACTGAGCCATCAGGAACTTACAGATTCTATTTACGATACGATTTTAAATCTGAAAGATATCTGTAAAGACGATCTTCATATTTTGTTCACTGTTTCGCCCGTCCGTCATACAAAAGACGGAATGATTGAAAATCAGCTGAGCAAATCAAAACTGATTACAGCCATTCATGAAGTCATTTCAGAGATAGAAAACTGTCATTATCTTCCTGTCTATGAGATTTTGATGGATGATCTTCGCGATTACCGTTTTTATAAAGAAGATATGATTCACCCGAATTCTCAGGCAGTCAATTATATTTTTGAGAAATTTGGAAATGCTTATTTTTCTGAAGAAACAAAAGATTTTATTAAAGAAAATTTGAAAATTTGTAAAGCTTTGGAACATCGTTCTGATGATGAAAAAGATCCTAAATATTTAGATTTTCGTGAAAAACTGAATCAGAGAATTGAAACTCAGCAGAAAAAAGCTAAGCACAAAATATTCTGATTTCAAATGATTGACTTTACGAAAATTGATTATCTGAAAAACGGAAATGAAAGACAGAAAAGAGCTTTTGAAGTTCTTACAAAATATAAAATCTTTAAAGTTTTAGAATTCTATTCGCCTATTTTGGTGGGAACTGTTCCTATAGAAATTGATATTGAAGGAAGCGATTTGGATGTTATCTGCGAGCTGGATTTTAAATTTAAGGAAGATTTTTTGGATGACATTGCATTTAGTAAGATGATTCCTTTTAATACAAATGTTAAAGTAGAATATCCAATTATAAATGGCGAAAAATCTATTGTGATAAATTTTATGCTGGAAGAGTTTCCAATTGAAATTTTTGCTCAAAATAAACCAACAACTCAGCAAAATGCATATCTGCACATGACTGCAGAGTGCAAAATATTAAACGAAAAAGGAGAAGATTTTAAACAAAAAATAATAGAATTAAAGGAAAAAGGGATTAAAACCGAACCGGCATTCGGAATTCTGTTGAATTTAGAAAACCCTTACGAAGATCTTTTAAAATTTTAGAAATAATGATTGATACGCATACCCATTTATACTCGGAAGAGTTTGATGAAGATAGAAAAGAGGCTATTCAGAGAGCTTTAGATAAAGGAATTACTGAGTTTTATCTTCCAGCCATCGATTCAGAATCTCATGAAAAAATGCTTAAGCTGGAAAGTGATTATCCGGATCAGATTTTTTCAATGATGGGATTGCATCCATGTTATGTAAAACCGGAATCATGGGAAAACGAATTAGAAATTGTAAAAAAGTACCTTGATGAAAAGGATTTCCCTGCCATCGGAGAAATAGGAATCGATTTGTATTGGGATAAAACAACATTGGATATTCAAATAAAAGCTTTTGAACAGCAAATTGATTGGGCAATCGAAAAAGATCTACCAATCGTGATTCATACAAGAGAAAGTTTTGATGAGACGTTTGAAGTTTTAGAGAGAAAAAGACATCAGAAATTGAGAGGGATTTTTCATTGCTTTTCAGGAAATCTCCAACAGGCAAATCACGCCATAGATTTAAACTTCATTTTAGGAATTGGTGGAGTAGTGACCTTCAAGAACGGAAAAATTGATCAGTTTTTAAATGAAATTCCTTTAGATAAAATCGTTCTGGAAACTGATTCTCCTTATCTCGCACCAGTTCCGTTCAGAGGAAAAAGAAACGAAAGTTCTTATCTGGATTTGGTTGCAGGAAAGTTGGTGAATATTTATAATAAAGATTTTGCTGAAATTGATAAGATTACAACTGAGAATGCTAAAAAATTATTTAGTAAATAATGATAAGCAGAATTTTTGATTTTTTCGAAAATACTCAGATGATGAGGTACATAATGTTTGTTATGTATGGTATTATCAATTTACTTTTCGTTGTCAAATACGGAATAAAACAGGATATAATACCAATTTATATTCTGATTATATTATTTTGTTTATCTCAGTTTTTTTTACTTAAAAGTTATAATTTTTTTTTAAAAAAAATAAAGATCACAAATACTGTTGTTTACTCATTTATTTTGCTGAGTACAGTTTTGTATATTTTTCTGAGCCACATTATAAAAGATCCTTATGAGCTAAAGATCGACAGATGGCAGACAATAGAGTATTCTCTGGACTATTGGATTCACGGAAAATATATTTATGATACTAAGAATTTTATGGGAAATGTTTCCTCCTATTTACCGGGACAGCTCGTTTTTTTAGTAGGATTTTATCTTTTGGGCAATGTAGGATATATTCAGGTTGCAAGTTTGCTGATATTTTCCTGTGCGATTTTGTGGGCTTTTAGAAACAATACAATTAGATTGTACGGAATTGCTCTTTTGATGATCTCACTCTCATTTTTATATGAAGCAATCTGTAAAAGTGATTTTATTTCTTCGTTTATTATAGTTTCTGTTTTTATTCTTTACTGGCATAAAAAATTTGAGAGAGATTACTTTCAAAAGTCTATTTTGTTAGGTTTTATCGTAGGAGTGCTTTTTCTTACGCGAAGTGTTGTCGTGATACCGCTGATTTTGTTTTTATTGAAACCTTTTTGGGAAACAGAGATCAAGCGAAAAATAAAATTTTTGACTGCTTTTTCTTTAACAGTGCTTATTTTATTAGCTTCAGTACTTTTGCCAGCTGAGAATTTTGAATATATTCTGAAACATAATCCTTTAAAAATGCAGGGTCAGTCTAATATTTTTGTGGTCTTGTTTTTCCTTTTACTGTCTGTTGTTTTTTCTTTTTACATAAAAAATATCAAGCAGGTATTTTACTTATCAGCTATTATTATTTTTTGTTTGATGAGTAGTTATGTAATTGAATATATTATCAATGGATACGATTATAATTTCTTAAATATTACTTATGTTGCCGCTGCGCTTCCTTTTTGCATTATCAGTTATTGTTTTTTATTAAATGATAATGGGTATAAAGGTAGTAATGATTAAAAAAAAGTCCCTCTCAGATGGAGAAGGACTTTTAATTTATTTCTTTCTTAAAAAATTACTCTTATTTTTCGGCTTTTTGCTGTGATCAGATTTTTGCTGACCTGCAGGTTTTGGTCTCGGAATAAAAGGTTTATTATTAGAATCTCTCTTCTCAACAACCAGATTATCTGTATGGAAAGGATGATTTTTCTCAACAGGAATTTTCATTCCGATTAATTTTTCGGTGTCTTTCAGGTTCAGTAAATCCAATCCGTCAACAAATGAGATTGAGGATCCTTCTGCACCCGCACGTCCCGTTCTTCCGATTCTGTGAACATATGTTTCCGCTACATCTGAAAGTTCAAAATTAACAACGTATTTCAGTTCATCAATATCAATACCTCTCGCGGCGATGTCTGTTGCTACCAAAATACGTGTTCTTCCTGATTTAAAATTATTTAAAGCATTTTGTCTTGCATTTTGAGATTTGTTTCCGTGGATCGCCTCTGCTGAGATATTATTGGCTTGTAATTTTCTTGCAATTTTATCTGCTCCGTGTTTCGTTCTTGAAAAAACCAAAACAGAATCTGATATGTTATTTTGAAGAATATGGGTAAGAAGTTCAAGCTTGTTTTCCTTATCAACAAAATAAACAGCCTGTTTTATGGTTTCTGCAGTTGAAGAAATAGGAGTTACAGAAACTTTGATTGGCGTATTCAAAATTGAATCTGCCAGTTTCTGAATTTCTGTCGGCATCGTTGCAGAGAAGAAAAGTGTCTGTCTCTTTTGCGGTAAAAGTTTAATAATTCTTTTCACATCATGCACAAAACCCATGTCTAACATTCGGTCGGCTTCGTCAAGTACAAAAATTTCAAGATTTTTCAAACTGATAATTCCCTGAGCGATAAAATCTAATAATCTTCCGGGAGTTGCTACCAAAATATCAACACCTCTTCTCAAGGCTGTTTCCTGGCTTCCCTGCTTTACTCCTCCAAAAATTACCAATTTTCTCAAGGGTAAATTTTTACCGTAAGAATTGAAACTTTCTTCAATCTGTATTGCCAGTTCTCTTGTCGGAGTAAGAATAAGAGCTTTTATATGATTGTTTTTCGGACCTTTTCTTTCTGTAAGATTCTGAAGGATAGGAATAGCAAAAGCCGCTGTTTTCCCTGTTCCTGTCTGTGCAGTACCCAACAGGTCTCTGTGTTCTAAAATAGAAGGAATCGATTGTTCCTGAATAGGAGTTGGTTTTTCATAACCTTCCTTTTGAAGCGCATCTAAAATGGGCTTGATAATGTTTAAGTCTGTAAATAACAAAATGGTATTGTGTATTAAAATAGTGCGGTTGAAGCAGTATACTTCATCATTTTTAGCAAATCTGCTAAAAACTTTTAACAGAATTTTTAAGTAAAAAATTACTTTACTGGCTGAGAATGCCGCGAAATATACTGCAAAGATAGTCTAAATTAATTGAAAAAGATTATTTCACTTTTGTCCACTCTTGATTTTGCTTTAAATCTTCAAAAAACTGATATGTTTGTATTAATTTTTCAGAGCCTCTTTTACCATAATCTTCAGTGTTTTTTGAGGTTCCGTCTGCAAATTTCACTCTTAAATATGATGTCGGAAGATCAGTTACATTTTTGCTGCCATATTTATCCTGAAGATTTTTAACGTCTAAACCGTCTAACAGAGCAACCAGCTTATTGTAATCTGCTTCTTTGATCGTTGCTGTGAAAGTTCCTTCTCTCGGTTTAGAAAACTCATCTTTTGAAGTTCCTTTAGAAAAATTAAAATGTTCTGCTTCCAAAACTGCAGTTCGGTCTGGCTGAATCGTCATTTTATAGATCGGGCAAAACCCGAAACAGGCTCCGGCTTCATATTCTATCGTTGAATATTTTGACTGGCTTTTCTGAGTACTGCAAGACATTAAAAATACTACAACAATCAGGCTTAATAAATATTTCATTGTTTTATAAATTTGATTGGGGTCTCTCAATAAGTGTTCCAAATCTCCTTTTTAAGCAAATAAAAAGGATAAACAATAATGCTTATCCTAAGATTTTTTTATGTGATATTTTCTATCCGTGAAGTCTCTTCCAGATTGCATCTTTCAGCTCCATCAATCCTTCGCTGGTAATTCCGGAAAAAAACAGAGGTTTTCTGTTTTCAGGGAATTCTGCAGCAATCTCTTTTTTCAGTTCATCATCCAAAAGATCAGCTTTTGAAATCGAAATGATAAAATCTTTATCCAATAATTCAGGATTATATTCTTTCAGTTCATTTTCCAGAATTTTAAATTCCTGAAAGTGACTTTCGGAATCAGCCGGAATTAAAAACAATAAGATAGAGTTTCTTTCAATATGTCTTAAAAAACGGTGACCAAGACCTTTCCCTTCCGCTGCTCCTTCAATAATTCCCGGAATATCTGCCATTACAAAAGATTTGTAGTTTCTGTAATCTACGATTCCGAGGTTTGGAGTTAAAGTAGTAAATGCATAATCAGCAATTTTGGGTCTGGCTGCAGAAACTGAAGATAATAAGGTTGATTTTCCTGCATTTGGGAAACCTACCAAACCTACATCGGCTAAAATTTTAAGCTCAAAAACAATAAAACCTTCCTGTCCGTCCATTCCCGGCTGTGCATAACGAGGAGTCTGGTTGGTAGAAGACTTGAAGTGCTCATTTCCTTTTCCACCTTTTCCACCTTCCATGAGGATAATTTCCTGACCGTCTTCCAATATTTCACCTACAATTTCGCCTTCTTCATTTTTAGCAATCGTCCCGATAGGAACTTCGATATAAACATCTTCTCCGTATGCACCTGTTAACTGATTTTTTGCTCCGTTCTGACCACGTTCAGCTTTTACATGACGTGTGTAACGAAGCGGAAGTAAAGTCCATTCCTGAGAATTCCCCTTCATGATAACGTGACCGCCACGACCGCCGTCTCCACCATCAGGACCACCTTTGGGAATATATTTTTCACGGCGAAGATGGGCAGAACCTGCGCCACCATGACCGCTT
Source organism: Chryseobacterium sp. DT-167 (assembly GCF_058310155.1). Lineage (NCBI taxonomy): Bacteria > Pseudomonadati > Bacteroidota > Flavobacteriia > Flavobacteriales > Weeksellaceae > Chryseobacterium > Chryseobacterium sp. DT-167. The sequence continues at coordinate 262,226 of NZ_JBZEEQ010000005.1, forward strand.
TTACAATGAATTTTTACGTAATCTACAAAATTTGACATTTCTTATAATTATGAGTTATGAGTTATGAATTATGAGAATGAATTGTATTAATTTTTTAACTCATCACTCACAACTTTAAACTATTTTATTTTTTCTACTTCCGCAAAAAGTTTTTCAGAAATCTCGTTGATTTCTCCAACACCGTTGATCTCTACATATTTACCTTGTTGTTTGTAAAGCTCGGCAACTTCTGCTGTTTTTGCGTAGTATTCTTTTATTCTGTTTTCGATGATTTCTACATTGCTGTCATCTGATCTTCCGCTTATTTCTCCTCTTTTCAGCAATCTTTCAACTAAAATTGTATCTTCAACGACCAATGAAAGGCAAATATCGATCTCATCATTTAATTCTTCTTTTACGATTTTCTCCAATGCTTCTGTCTGAACAGCAGTTCTCGGATACCCGTCAAAAATAAATCCTGCAGCATCGGACGGTTTTCTGATTTCGTCAACCAGCATATCTGTCGTTACCTGATCAGGAACCAATTCTCCTTTATCGATATAAGATTTAGCTAATTTCCCAAGCTCAGTATCATTTTTCATGTTGAATCTGAAAAGGTCGCCTGTTGAGATTTGCTTTAAATTAAATTTCTCGATTAAGTTTTGTGCTTGAGTTCCTTTTCCACTTCCTGGAGGACCGAACAGAACAATGTTTATCATAATTTTCATTTTGCTTCAGGCTTTAGGCAGTAAGCTTTAAGCTCTTAGCTTTTTTAGTTAATATTTACTTTTTATTTAGATATAATTTTTTAAAGCTAATAGCTGTCACACTGAGCGTGTCGAAGTGCAAAAGCTAAAAGCTCATAGCAATTTTAATGGTTGATTTGCCCGTCTGCCAATTGATACAAATTCGGTAAGTTTCTACCCAATTCATCATAATCCAGTCCGTAACCCAAAACAAATTTATTTGGAATTTCTTTTCCAATATAATCCAACTTAAAATCCTTCTTGTATACTTCAGGTTTTAATAAAAAAGAAGCGATTTTTACAGATTTTGGACGTTGTGTTTCGTTGAAATATTTGAAAAGACTTTCTACTGTATTTCCTGTGTCTACAATATCTTCTACTAAAATAATGTGACGGTCTTTTACGTCTTTCGTCAGTTCCATTTTCTGGTAAACGATTCCTGTAGATTCTGTACCTGCGTAAGAACTCATCTGGATAAAAGCAATTTCGCATTCTCCCGGATAATGTTTTAAAAGGTCTGAGAAAAACATGATCACTCCGTTCAGAACACCAATGAAAACAGGAATTTCATCCTTATAATCTTCATAAATTTTTAAAGCCGTAGCTTTTACGATCTCCTGAATTTCGGCATCCTCTAAATAAGGAACAAAAGTTTTGTCGTGAACTTGTATACTTTCCATAAAATTTTTAGTAGGCGGCAAAGTTACGGAATTTTGATGAAAGTTTTTTGTGAGGTCTGTCAGGTTTACAAAACTTGTTTCGCAAAAGAAATTGCTAAAATATTTACCTATAAAAAATTCACCTCCTCTGGAGGGGTGGCGAAAATTTCAAAGAAATTTTTGACGGGGTATTTATTATCACAACTTTAAAAAGGAAAGATAAATAATTTAGATCTTCAAAATGTGGAAATTCTATCAAATTCCATTAAAGATTATCATGGAACTTTTGTGGTGATTTCGTGTGATAAAGTTTTGTCGAGGCAGATTAGAGTTGAGCAGATAATAAAACGAACTAATTATACGACACTTTCCTAATAATTATGAAAATTATCTTATTTATTGATATTAATCTGGTTTATTTATTTCTTCATCATCTTCATCATCTTCATCATCTTTAAGGAATTTAACTTGACGTTGTATTACTTCATGCTCATATCTTTTAAGCCAATTAGTTATTAACAATGAAAAAATCCGTAATATATTTTCTGTATCACTAGGTAAATATTCAATTTCTTGAGTTAGAAAAAATAAGACACCTTCTTGGATATTATCGTTATCAGAATTTTTTATGTTTATTGCTATTATAGAAAGTTTAGTGTTGTTAGTCTCAATAATTTTATTAACATATTTTCCATTATTATATGATATTTTTATTGCATTTTGAATTTCTAATAATAATCCAGTATTGTCAGTTTTGTTAAAAAAATCTCTCAAATTTTCTCCATAATGAGTTTGGATATTGTAATCGTCTCTTAACACAAATGTTCCTTCATTATATTGAGGTTTTATTTCTTGGTCAAATGCTCTGAAGCTATTCAGATATATGAGGGTATTATATTTAGGATTCGTAGAATTGAAGATAATATTTAAAGAATTGTTTAAAGTGGATAAGAGATTGGCTAAACCTGACATTATATCTTTATCAGATTCTGTTTTCCATTCCTCTGTTTTTGGAATTTGACATTCGAATTTTTGCGAATTTATGATTGTGTTTGATATATAAGAATGAGTAGCATCTTTTCTTTGGACTTCTAATTTTAAGTTATCTTTTTCTTCGTTGGATTTTAATTCATTTATAATCGCAACAGGGAATTGTGAATCATAATAAAAGCTAAGTGCTTTAAACACAATATATAAAATACTTAGGATGATTAAAATGTTTGTCCAAAAAACACCATAAATTTTATCATAGATGTTATTGGATGCTATTCCGATCAATAAGACTATTATTATTTCAATTAAATTAAAGTAGGCAAAAGTAGCTGTTACAGTTCTAATCCATTTGTCTAATTTTTCAATAGTATCTGATTTTTTCATGGTTTATTAAAAGTTTTTAAGTTTTAAATATACATAATGTTAATAAATAAATTAAAACTTCTACCCATAATTCCCACCCACCTCAAAAATAAAATCCCCCTCAAATTTGCCCACCCAATTTTTTAAAAGTAATTTTGTACGAATCTAAAATAAAAGTAAAATATGTCAACTTACGTAGTTGTAGGTCTTCAGTATGGAGATGAAGGTAAAGGAAAAATCACTGATGTTTTATCGGCAAAATCTGATTACGTTGTACGTTTCCAAGGCGGAGACAACGCTGGTCACACGGTTTATGTGGGTGAAGAGAAATTTGTTTTGCACCTTCTTCCTTCAGGAGTTTTGCAGTGTAAAGGGAAATGTATCATTGCCAATGGAGTAGTGGTAAATCCTAAATCTTTCATTAAAGAGGTAAATCAGATCGAAAGCAAAGGCTTAAGAACTGACCATATTTTTATCAGCAGAAGAGCGCATGTCATCATGCCTTACCACATTCTTTTGGATACTTACCGTGAAGAAGAACACGGAGGAACTCAGATCGGAACCACCAAAAAAGGAATCGGACCTTGCTATGAAGATAAGATTGCAAGAATCGGAATCAGAATGGTAGACCTTTTGAATCCTGAGATTTTAAGAGATAAAATCGAGAAAAACTTAAAGGTTAAAAACTCTCTTTTTGAAAAATATTACGGAAAACCAACGTTGGACGTTGAAGAAATTTACAACGAATTTTTAGAGATCGGAAAACAGCTTCAACACAGAATCATTGATACAGAAGTTGAATTGAATGAAGCGATCAGAGACGGTAAAAACGTATTGTTTGAAGGAGCTCAGGCGTTGATGCTTGATATCGACTTCGGAACATATCCTTATGTTACTTCATCTTCTCCGTCAACTGGAGGAGTTTGTACAGGAGCGGGAGTTCCGCCAACTTCATTGAAAAACCTGATCGGTGTCGCCAAAGCATATTGTACAAGAGTAGGAAACGGACCTTTCCCTTCTGAATTGGATAATGAGTTAGGAGAAAGCATCAGACAAATCGGTGGTGAATTTGGAGCGACTACGGGAAGACCTAGAAGAACAGGTTGGTTAGACTTAGTTTCTTTAAAACATGCTTGTATGATCAATGGGATCAATAACTTGGTGATTACAAAATTAGACGTTCTTACAGGAATTGAAAACCTGAAAATCGTTACCCATTATAAAACTGAGGACGGAAAAATCATCGATTATTTCACTTCTTCAACAGAAAAATTATACAACTACGAGCCGATCTACCAAGATCTACCGGGTTGGAAAGAAGATCTTACCAAAGTAAGAAGCTATGACGAACTTCCTGTTACGGCTCAGAAATACATTGAGTTTATCGAAAAGTACTTAGGAATCAATGTTTACTTGGTTTCTGTAGGTCCTGAAAGAAGTCAGAACATTATCAGAAAAGAATTATTCTAATAAAAGAATTTCAAGATAAACTTTATAAATCCTGCTTTTGAGCGGGATTTTTTTTGTTTTTGTAATGAAGGATATTCTTGACTATCTATATTGGTATTATTTCTAACATAGTTAAATTTATATTTTAACATCATTATTTCTTAAATGATTATGTTTTGATAATTTTTTGGCAAATATTTTGATGTTGTTTCAATGATTAATTCAAACAATATAGAAAACTAATAATTACAATATATTAACAATTTTAATTTTTATCGTGATGAAACACCTACAAACCAATCAGGATTTCCGTTTTAATGAAGTCCTCTTCGAAGGCCGTAACAAACAATACGGCGCTTATGTTTTAAGAAATGAATCAGACAGGATCCTAACCAAAGCACTCTTCGTAGGTGTTAGTTTATTGGCTGCAGTTTCGCTTACACCAATGTTGATTTCGGCGTTTAAAACCGTTGAACCAACTCCAGAAATCTTCGAATTGCCGCCACCGATTAACATTGTTGATGTACCAGATAATCCTGCAGTAATTTTACCTCCAAAAGCAACTTCTTCTCCTGCTGTGAAAACTGTAGATGATAGATTGCCAGAGCCAAAAGCAAACCCAATTGTTGAAAAAGTTGTTGAGAAAATAGAAGGTGCTGTTTCGGGAGTTAAAAATAATAATGAAGGAGTAGTTGCTCCGCCAAATACTTATGTTCCGACCACGCCGACTATAAGTAGTACAGGACCAATTGCTCCTCCGGCAAAGCCTCCTGTAATCGAAGTTCCGAAAGATCCAAATGCTATTGAAGTTGCGGCTGTACAGGCAAATTTTGAAGGAGGAATTGATGCTTTCAGAAATAAAGTGATCAATAAGTTTGATGGTTCAGGTTTTGTAGATGAAGGTACATTAAGTACAACTATAACTTTCATTGTAGAGACAAACGGAACAATTTCAGATATTAAAACAAATGGAAAAGATGCTTCATTTAATGCTGAAGCAATGAGAACCATAAAATCAATTAAAGGAAAATGGATTCCTGGGAAAAATAAAAATGGTGACGCTGTAAGAAGTTATTTCAAATTTCCGATCTCAATGAAGTTCGACAATTAAATATATTCAAAAACAAGTCTTGACACTTATCCACAAAATACTATTTTTTGTGGATAATTTTTTTAATGTCTAAAATCCTTATTAACAATATTTTAACTCAACTTTCGTTTTATCCACTCCTTAAAAGCAGAGAAAAAAGTGTATTTTTGAAACTTAAAGTTCAAGCAATGGCAAAAATCATAGGTATCGCTAATCAAAAAGGGGGAGTAGGAAAAACTACTACCGCTGTAAACTTAGCCGCAGCATTAGGGGTATTAGAGAAGAAAATATTAATTATTGATGCAGATCCGCAGGCTAATGCAACGTCTGGTCTTGGAGTTGAAGAAGTACAGTATTCTACATACAACCTATTGGAACACAGTGTAGAAACAAGAAACTGTATCCAAAAAACGACAACTCCCAATTTAGATATTGTACCTTCTCATATTGATCTGGTTGCTGCAGAAATTGAATTGGTTGATAAAGACAACCGTGAGTATATGCTTAAAAAAGCATTGCAAAGTGTAAGAGATGATTACGACTATATCATCATTGACTGTGCACCGAGTTTAGGTCTGATTACGGTCAATGCGCTTACAGCAGCTGATTCTGTGATTATCCCGATTCAATGTGAATATTTTGCTTTGGAAGGTTTGGGTAAACTTTTAAATACCATTAAAAACGTTCAGAAAATTCATAATAAAGATCTGGATATCGAAGGTTTGTTGCTGACGATGTATGACAGCAGATTGAGACTGTCCAACCAGGTTGTGGAAGAAGTTAATGCTCATTTCCCGGAAATGGTTTTTGAAACAATCATCAGCAGAAACGTAAGATTGAGTGAAGCACCAAGTTTTGGAGAAAGTATCTTAAATTATGATGCGGAAAGTAAAGGAGCGATTCAATATCTTCAGTTAGCAGAAGAAGTGCTGTTGAAAAACGAAAATTTAGTAAAGAATTAAAAAAAGCTAAAGCTGTCACACTGAGCTTGTCGAAGTGCAATAGCAAATAGTCATAAATACAATATGAAAGACAAAAAAAGAGCGATGGGACGTGGTTTGGGTGCAATTCTGAGCGCTGAATCCAAGGCTACGGTAAACTCTGCCACTGATGAAGGCGCAGATAAATTTGTAGGAAATATCGTAGAAGTTTCGATTGAAGATATTTATCCTAATCCCACTCAGCCAAGAACTTATTTTGACGAAAAAGCATTAAACGAACTTGCTCAATCTATCAAAAATCTTGGGGTAATTCAGCCGATTACTCTTAGAAAAGACGGCGAAAACTTTGAGATTATTTCAGGGGAAAGACGTTTCAGAGCGAGCAAAATTGCAGGTCTGACTTCTATTCCGGCTTACATTCGTCTGGTTAATGACCAGGAATTGCTGGAGATGGCTCTTGTTGAAAACATTCAGCGTGAAGATCTTGATTCTATTGAGATTGCATTGACGTATCAGAGACTTTTAGACGAGATCGGAATGACTCAGGAAAATCTAAGCCAGAGAGTCGGGAAAGACAGAAGTACAATTACCAATTCTATCAGATTGTTGAGATTGAGTCCGGATATTCAGAATGCGATCAGAAGCGGTGAGATTTCTGCAGGACACGGAAGAGCGATTATCAGTATGGATAATGATGAGCTTCAGCAGATTTTATTTGATTTAATTATTAAAGATAAATTGAATGTTCGTCAGGCTGAGCAGGCTGCAACAGCTTTGAAAAATCCAAAATCACCTGCTGCAAAATCTGTAAAGGCTGAACTTTCTAATAATTACAAAAGAGCGCAGAAAACGATTTCTGATATCTTGGATGTAAAAGTTGAAATCAAAACTACCGGAAACGGAAAAAAAGGTAAAATTGTACTCGATTTCAAAAATGAAGACGAGTTGGAATATATTTTATCTCATATTAAATAAATGAAAAAAATACTTTTCACATTTTTTCTTTGCATTTCTGCGGTTGTTTTTTCGCAGGTCATTCCTCGTGATACCGTGAATCGTGATACGAAGGTAGAAACCGTTGCGAGTGACAGCACGATGATCAATAAAATTCCTGAAACATCAATTGTTGAGACTATTGAAAAAGCAAATGCACCCGCTAAAGTAATTGTGACAAAACTAAATCCTACAAAAGCAGGTTTATATTCTGCAGTTTTGCCAGGATTAGGTCAGTTTTACAACAAAAAATACTGGAAAATTCCTATTGTTTGGGGCGCGGTAGGAGCCGGGGTAGGAATTGCGATCTGGAATCAGAATCAATATAAAAAATACAGAGAATATTACATTGCAAAGCTCAACGGAACTCCGAACGAGTTTATCGATCAAAGACCATATTTAGATAAAATAGCATTGGGGAATGCTCAGGACAGATCAAAAAGGCAGAGAGATTATGCCATTGCAATTACCGGTCTTATTTATATTTTGAATATTGTAGATGCCGTTGTAGATGCGCATTTGTATGAAGGTCGTAAAGATCCGGATCTTACATTTGCACCGGCTGTGATTTATGATGATTTCGGTAACAATCCGCCAAAAACGGGATTGAGTTTAAGTTTCAAGTTTTAAAACTTTTTAGATAATAATTAAATAGCTACTATGAAAATAGCATTAGTTGGATATGGGAAAATGGGCAAAATAATCGATGAGATTGCCACAAAAAGAGGTCATGAAGTTGTTGCCCGATTAAAAGAAACTCCAACTGCTGAAAATTTAAATAATCCGGATGTTGTCATCGAATTTTCTCTTCCTGAGGTTGCTTTCAATAATATTAAAGCCTGTCTGGAAAATAAAGTTCCCGTCATCTGTGGAACGACAGGCTGGCTTGAAAGAAAATCTGAAATTGAAAATCTGGCTGTTCAGAACGAAACAGCATTTTTATATGGATCAAATTTTAGTTTAGGTGTAAATTTATTTTTTGCTTTAAACGAAAAATTAGCTGACTTAATGAAAAGTGTTGATGAATATTCTTGTCAACTGGAAGAGATTCATCACATTCACAAATTAGATGCTCCAAGTGGTACTGCTATTTCTTTGGCAGAAGGAATTATTAAAAACAATCCGAAATATGATGCTTGGAAGCTAGAAGAAACTCAGGATAAACAATTAGGCATTTTCGCTATTCGTGAAGATGAAGTTCCCGGAACTCACAGCGTTTTTTACAGAAGTGAAGTTGATGAGATTGAGATAAAACACACGGCATTCAACAGAAACGGTTTTGCTTTAGGCGCAGTCGTAGCTGCAGAATGGATTAAAGATAAAAAAGGAAATTTCACTATGAAAGACGTTTTGGGACTCTAAGTTGTAACAAAACCGCAATTTTGCAAACTAATAAAGAGATTTGTAAAAAGAATACATTACTTATTACAGATTATTCATTACTCATATTACAGATTAGGCACAAAAATTTATGAATTATTTTTTAACGTATACAGTTTATGTTCTCATTTTGTCAGTATTGATGGGGATTTCCACTTGGAAGCTGTTCAAGAAAATGGGGTATAGTCCGCTGTTCGCATTTATACCTTTCTACAATTATTTCATTATTTTAAAAGAAACAAAGCATCCGAAATGGTGGGCGATTTTATCGTATCTGCCAATTGTAGGTCCGATTATGATGTCAGTTTTTCATTTGTATTTAATGAAAAAATTTGGCAAAACTCTTTTTAAAGATCAATTGCTTACTGTGATTCTCCCTTTCATCTATATGGCAACTGTCAATTATTCTAAAGATATTGAGGTAGAAGATGAAAATGATCTTTATTTAACTGAAGAAGAAAAGAATGCAAAGAAGAAAGATACTTTTGTAGGTTCTATCACTTTTGCAGTGGTATTTGCTACGATAATTCACGTTTTTTTTACGCAGCCTTTTGGTATTCCTACTGGGTCAATGGAAAGAACGCTTTTGGTAGGAGATTTTCTTTTTGTCAATAAATGGAGCTACGGTTACAGATTACCAATGCGTCCTTTGGCAATACCTTTCCTACAGGGGACAATTCTTGACACGGGAGAAAAAGGAAACCCGAAAGATGATCCGAAATCTTATGTTGAAGGGGTGAAATTACCGTATGAAAGAATATTTCAATTCAATAAACCTCAGAGAAACGATGTTGTAGTTTTCAATTATCCTAGAGATTCTGTACATACGTCAATTGACAGAAGAGATCCGTATGTTAAAAGATTGGTAGCTGTTGCAGGGGATACTTTCGAAATGAGAAACGGAAGATTGTTTGTAAATGGTAAGCCTGAAACTGTTTTAGGGGATCAGGAAGTTCAGCATTCATTTACTGTAAATACTGGAACACAATTAGATATTCCGGCATTATATAATACTTACGGATTTTTACCTGTAAGAGAAACCCAGACTAATACAGGGTTTGAATATACCTTTCAGGGTTTAACGGATAAAACAGCTAAGGAAATCAAAACATTGCCAAATGTTGTTGATATGAAAGAGAATATCTTTCCAAAAGATTCAGGAACGGTTTCTCATAAATTAAATGCTGAAAAAAATGCGTACACAAAAAGTATAGACACAACGCAATCAATTTTCCCGATCAACAAACCTTGGAATCAGGATTGGTACGGACCTCTTAAAATCCCTAAAAAAGGAGATGTTGTTACACTTAATCAGGAAACGTTACCTGAATATCAGTGGATTATTTCAGAATACGAACACAACAAACTTGAAAATAAAAACGGTAAAATCTTCATCAACGGAAAAGAAACCAACCAATATACAATTCAACAGGATTATTATATGATGGTAGGAGACAACAGAGACGCTTCACTGGATGCAAGATTCTTTGGTTTTGTTCCTGAGGAAAATATCGTGGGAAAACCAATGTTTACCTGGATGAGTGTTCAGGGAGCCTTTAAAGATTCAAGTTCTTCATATCAGGCACCATTTAAGGTTCGCTGGGAAAGAATGTTCAAAGCAACTAATACAGGAGAAGCGAATAAAACTTCTTATTGGTGGATTGCAGCAATGATTCTTGTCCTTTTCTTTGGCTGGGAATATTTTGTTAAACTTTTCGGAAAGAAAAAAACTGAAGAAGATTTATAACTAAATTTGTAAACTAAAATTAAAATGAAGTATTTGAAAAAGTACTTCATTTTTATATATAATAACAATGCAGAAAGTATTATTACCGGTATTTTATCTACCACCTATTTCATGGTTTTCAGTGTATTTAGATCCTGAAAATGATGTCGTTTTTGAGCAGTATGAGAGTTTCCCCAAACAGACGTACAGAAACAGAACCAATATTTACGGAGCAAACGGGAAGCTTTCACTCATCATTCCGATCAATCATACAGGAAAAAAAGAAATGAAAGATATTGAAATGTCTTACAGGGAAGATTGGCAGAAGCTTCATTGGAAATCTATAAAAACTGCTTATCAGAGTTCGCCGTATTTTGAATACTATGAAGATCAGTTTAAAGTTCTTTATGACACGAAAGAAAAGTTTTTGTTAGATTTTAATCTTAAAAGTATCGGTATTATTAAAAAAATTCTGAAAACGGAAAAGGCACAATCTTTGAATGAAGAATACATCAAAAATCCTTCGGAAATTAATTTTCGTGAGCAGTTTTCTGCGAAAGTTCCGTCTGAATTTGAAATGGAAGAATATTATCAAACTTTCACAGATAAACATGGTTTTTTGAAAGATTTGTCAATAATTGATCTTATCTGTAACAAAGGACCGGAATCTGTGACTTATCTTAAAAATATTAAATAATTCTAATAAAATGAAGAAAATAGTATTGGCTGCTGTCTTTTTAGCAGGTTTCAGTTTTACGTACGCACAAGAATCAAAAGCTGCGGCTGTTGATCCAAAAGAAGATAAAGATTTGATGACTTGGTATCACAAAGATTTTGCCGCTTCAAAAGTCTATGGTGTAAATACCGCAAACGCTTATAAATATCTTGAATCTAAAGGTCTTAAACCCAAAACTGTTATTGTGGGAGTTTTAGACAGTGGTGTTCAGGTTGACCACCCGGGATTGGTGAAAAATATATGGTCAAATCCGAATGAAGTTCCTGGAAACGGGAAAGATGACGACGGAAATGGTTACATTGATGACGTTCACGGTTGGAATTTCATTGGTGGAAAAAATGGTGATATTGATGTTGATAACATGGAAGTTACCAGAGTTGTTGCAAAATATAAACCGATTTTCGAAGGTGATGATTCTACAAAGAACAAAGCAAATCAGGCAAAAATGCCGGAAGAATTTGCAATGTATATGAAGTCTAAAGAGCTTTATTCTAAAAAAAGTGTGGAAGCAAAGCAGGGATTTCAGACATATACGATGATCAATGAGTTGATTCCGAATATGGTAAAGATGTTGGGCGGAAAATCTGTAACTCCTGAAAATATCGCTGCTGTTAAAGCTCCGACTGATCAGAAAGACGCGATGGCATTACAGGTTCTTAAGCAAGTTTCTCAAAGCCCGGAATTTGCAGGGAAATCAGCTGAAGATTTTGAGAAGACAATGAAGGAGCAAATGAAAGAGGCTCTTGATGAAGTAGGTCCATCTTCAAAGCAATACGATATTTCTTATGATCCGAGAAAAGAAATTGTGGGTGATAATTATGATGATTACTCTGAGAAAAATTACGGAAACAACCATTATGAAGGTCCGGATGCCATGCACGGAACCCACGTAGCCGGAATTATTGCAGGAACTCCTCAAGGTAAAGAAATTCAGTACGGTGTAGCTTCTAAAGTCGCAAAGATTATGTCTGTGAGAACTGTTCCGAACGGTGATGAAAGAGATAAAGACGTTGCAAATGCAATCAGATATGCAGTAGATAATGGCGCAAAAGTTTTGAATATGAGTTTTGGAAAGCCTGTTTCTCCGGGCAAAAATGTGGTTTGGGATGCCTTTAAATATGCACAGGATAAAGGTGTTCTTTTGGTAAAAGCTGCAGGAAACGAGAACGAAGATGTTGCAGAACATTTAGCCTATCCTACCAACTTTATGAATGTTTCTGATGAAGCTCCTTTTGTAAATAATGTTCTGGTAGTAGGTGCAAGTACCAACCAAAATAGCGCATTGAGAGCAGGATTCTCAAATTATAATAAAAAAATGGTCAATGTTTTTGCACCGGGTGATCAGATTTATTCAACGGTACCTCACAATGAATATAGATACCTTCAGGGAACATCAATGGCGTCTCCTGTAGTTGCAGGTGCGGCAGCAGTTTTGTTGGCTTATATGCCAAACCTGAAGCCAGAGCAGATTATTGAGGCATTGGTAAAAACCAGTAACGCAAGCACAGAAAACGAATTTGGAGAAAAATCTCAGTCCGGCGGAGTTATTGATGTGAAAAAAGCTGCGGAATATGCATTCACAAATTTCTATAAAGGAAAAACTTCCGAGGTAAAGAAACCTGCAAAAGCTAAGAAATCTGTAAGAAAATAATAATCAATTATTATTGACGTAAATACTAAAGCCCGAAAAATCGGGCTTTTTTTTATTTTGCTTCTTTTAGCATTTTGGCACGGTTTTTTGTAGTAACTTTATGAATAATAAACAGCAATATGAAATCATACGATCTGGAAGTTTATAATCAATTCCGATCACCTGATTTTATATACTTTGAAAAAATAAAATATACAATTATGAAAAAGTTAATACTTGCGGGAATGTTGGGAACATCACTTTTTGCGGTGTCTTGTTCCTCAGTAAAAAAAGCAGGAGATGCACAAAACAACAGATCAGAATTTTTGAAAATGAAAGGAGACTTTCAGATTGTAAGCATCGAATATGATAAGCAATATAAAATCAAGCCTTTTGACGAAGGTGCAGATGCGCAATGTTTTGTTGGAAGTCACTGGAGATTCATTCCAAATAATTACACGGGAGCTTATACTCTAAATGGCGGCGGAAAATGTCCTGCATTAACGCAGCCGATTAAATTTGAAGTGAAAGACGGAAATACTTTTATGTTCAAAAAAATTCAGGAAGGAACAAAAGCTAAACAAAATACAGTAGGCTATACGCTTGATGTAATCAATATGACGACCGATCAGTTTTCTTTAGAACAAAATGTGCCATTTGATGGAAGCACAGTAAGAGTTGTTTACAACTTCGAGAGAACAGGAATGAAGTAATTTAAATATTTAAAATAAACATTATGAAATTTAATAAAACATATATAGGAGCATTTTTCTTATCATCAGCATTACTATTTACGAGCTGTGAGGCTGTACAAAACTCCAATCACCAGCAGAGAGGTACAGCAGTAGGTGTTGCTTCAGGAGCTGTAATTGGTGGTATTTTGGGAAATAATGTAGGTAAAGGTAAAAATGCAGCGTTAGGTGCAGTTTTAGGAGGGGTAATTGGCGGTGTTGCCGGTAACGTGATTGGTAGTAAAATGGATAAGCAGGCTAAAGAAATTAAAGAAACTTTACCTGGTGCAGAAGTAGAAAGAGTAGGTGATGGTATTAAAATTACTTTGAACGAAAGTATTGTAACATTTGCTTTCAACTCATCTGATCTTACATCAGTTGCTAAAGCTAACTTAGATAAGCTTACTCAGGTTTTGGTAAATAATCCAGATACAAACATCAATATCTATGGTCATACAGATAGCGTAGGTGCAGATGATTATAATCAGAAACTATCTGAAAGAAGAGCAAATTCTGTAAAATCTTATCTGATTTCTAAAGGAATCGCATCCAGCAGAATGTTTGCTTTAGGTGAAGGTGAGTCTATGCCAGTAGCATCAAACGATACAGATGCAGGCAGAGCAAAAAACAGAAGAGTAGAGTTTGCCATTACAGCAAACGAAAAAATGATCAACGACGCTCAACAGGGGCAGTAATCATTTACGATATAAATATTATCATAAAAGACCGCTTTGGCGGTTTTTTTTGTATTTTTATGCGGCATGTTTTTTTGCTATAAATTCACTATTTTTGCAATCGAAATAACATAAATGAAAAAATATTTAAAACTACTTCGGGTAGAACAATGGGTGAAAAATCTTTTTGTTTTTGTACCCTTATTTTTTTCAGGTAACATCAAAAATTTAGATTTACTTAGCAAAAGTGTCTTCGCTTTCATTATATTTTCTTTGGCGGCAAGTATCGTATATATTCTGAATGATTATAATGATATCGAAGCAGACAGACAGCATCCTGAGAAAAGAAGAAGACCTTTGGCGAGCGGAGCAATTTCAAAATCAAAAGCGTTGTCAATTTTAGGAATTTTAGCCTTCGTAGATATTGCTTTGATACTCTTTGCTCAGTTTTATTTTAATGAAATTCTTTGGAAGTTCGCAACCATCATCGGAATTTATTTTGTGATGAATCTTGCCTATACATTCAAATTAAAACACGTTCCGATTATTGATATTTTCATTATTGCCACAGGATTTGTTTTAAGAGTTCAGGCGGGAGGATACATTACTGGGATTTTCATTTCACAATGGGCGACGTTGCTGACCTTCGTTCTTGCATTGGTTTTGGCAATTGGAAAAAGAAGGGGAGAATTGATCAATGCTCAGGTTTCGGGAAAGACGAGGAAAGCGTTAGATGGTTACAATGTACAGTTTGCCGATATTGCACTTTCGATTTCGGTGACTTTGGCAATCATCTGCTATCTGATGTTTACATTGTCACCTGAAGTTCAGGAGAAATTTCATTCGAGAGTTTTCTATACCGTTATTTTTGTTGTATTTGCATTTTTGAGATATCTACAGCAGACATTGGTATACAACAGAACCGAATCTCCAACCAAAATTGTTTACAGAGACCGATATATTCAGGTAACTTTGATTTTGTGGGTGGCTGCATTTTTAATTCAAATTTATTTTAAAGAATGAAATCACAAAAACTGAAAATTACAAGCAATAGTGAAAATTTAGTAGTGATTGCATATGATCTGAAAAAAATAAATAATTACAGATGAAACCGAATTTCACACAAAAAGTTACCAATTGGGGCAATTTTCCCATAGTGGAAAAAGAAATGAGGTCTGAAGACAGCTTCAAAAAAATAAAGGAATTTGTACTCAGTCACAACGAAGTCATTGCGCGAGGAAACGGAAGATGCTACGGCGACGCTTCTTTGGGCGAAAATATCTTTTCAACTAAAAAATTAAATAAATTCATCAGTTTTGACCGTCTCAATGGCATTATAGAATGTGAATCTGGAGTTTTGCTATCAGATGTGCTTGAAATTTCTGTGCCTCAAGGTTACTTTTTGTATGTTACGCCGGGAACAAAATTTGTTTCGGTAGGCGGTGCAATTGCTTCTGATGTTCATGGAAAAAATCATCATGCTGAAGGATGTTTTTCGGAATACGTTATCGAATTTAAGTTAATGACAGAAAATGGTGATATTATTATCTGCTCAAGAGAAGAAAATTCGGACAAATTTTGGGCGACGATTGGCGGAATGGGACTTACGGGAATTATTCTTTCTGCTAAGTTTAAGCTAAAAAATATTGAAACCTCATATATTCGTCAGGAAAGTATAAAAGCGGAAAATTTAGATGAAATATTCAGATTGTTTGAAGAAAGTGAAAGCTGGACGTACACGGTCGCATGGATCGACTGCCTTCAGAGAGGAAAAAATATCGGAAGAAGTATTTTGATGCGTGGCGAACATGCATATCGTCATGAATTGCCGGAAAATGAAACGAAAAACCCTTTAATTTTAAAGAAAAAATTCTCTCCGACTGTACCTTTCTATTTTCCTGGATTTGTTTTAAATGCCTTAACTGTAAGACTTTTTAATTTTTTATATTATAAAAAACAATCAAAGAAAGAAGTAAAGAATTTTGTGGATTATGAAACATTCTTTTATCCTTTGGATTTTGTAAATGACTGGAATAAAATCTATGGAAAATCAGGATTTATCCAATATCAGATGGTCATTCCGAAAGAAACTGGAAAAGAAGGAATGAAAAAAATTCTGGAAACCATTGCCAACAGCGGGAACGGATCTTTTTTGGCGGTTTTGAAACTGTTCGGAAAAAATAATCCTGAAGCTTATAATTCTTTTCCGTTCGAAGGTTACACTTTAGCCTTAGATTTTAAGGTCAATTCAAAGCTGAATAAACTGATTGATAAATTAGATGAAATTGTGCAGGAGTTTGACGGAAGAATTTATCTGACCAAAGACAGCATGAGCAGATCTTCGTTGACCGATTACCTCAGAAATGTTCAAAGCTCAAAATTTGTGTCTTTACAGCACAAAAGAATTTTAAATAATAAGTAGAATGATAGTTCTGGGAAGTACATCGGAAGTAGCGCAGGCTTTTGTAGAAAAGACACTGCAGGAAGGCGAAAAGTTTGAAAAAATCTATCTTTTTACTTCAAATAAAGAAACCACTGAAAGATTTGCAAGACATATTGACGTGAAATTTCTGCAGCAATCTGAAATCATTGAGCTTGATCTCACCAAAGAAATCAATTATCAGAATTTTGATTCGATCAATTCCAGCCTATTGTTTTGTGCGACTGGATATTTGGGAGAAGGAACGGGAGAAGGTCTTTATGACAACAAAAACACTAAGCGAATTATAGATATTAATTATTCGAAATTGGTTCCTGTAATCAATTATTTTGCACAGAAATTTGAAAGCAGAAGATCAGGAACAATCATTGGGCTTTCATCGGTTGCAGGTGACAGAGGAAGACAGAGTAATTTTATTTACGGAAGTGCAAAAGCTGCTTTTACAGCTTATCTAAGTGGATTGAGAAACTATCTTTTTGAAAAGAAAGTGCATGTTTTGACCGTAAAGCCTGGATTTATGGCAACTAAAATGACGGAAGGTTTACCTTTAAATCCGAAATTAACAGCTACTCCAAAGCAGGCTGCAGAATGTATTTACAAAGCATTTAAAAAACAGAAGAATGTAGCATACGTTTTACCGGTTTGGGGCGTTATTATGATGATTATCAGGAATATTCCTGAGTTTATTTTTAAAAAATTAAAGCTTTAAAGACCATTTTGTTTGTCATTCAGAAGGAATTTTAATCACAAAAAATAATAAAAGCTTAAATTTCTACGGAATGAAAAAAGAAGCAGATAAATTTATAAGAAAATTAAAATGAAAAAATTGTATTGTTTTGATTTTGACGGCACTATTACCTATAAAGATACGATGTTTATGTATCTTAAATTTTACAATCCTTCAAAATTCCGGGTGCAGTTTGTAAAACATATTCCACTTTTTATTTTATTAAAACTTAAACTTGCCGAGACTGAAAAAGTAAAAAAAAGCTTTATCGGATCAATTCTTAAAGGACAGCTTCAGACAAAAATTGAGGAGAAATCTAAGCAGTTTTTTGAGGAAAGTTACCCGAAAATTGTCAGAGAAAATGCTCTTGATTTTATAGGAAATATAGACAGAGAGAATACAGAAAGCTTAATGGTAACAGCTTCTCTAGACATTTGGGCAAAACCTTTTGCTGAAAAATTACAGATGAACCTTGTTGCTACCAAAGCAGAATTCAAAAACGGGGTTTTTACAGGGAATTTTATTGGTAAAAACTGCAACGGTAAAGAGAAATTAGAAAGGATAAAAGCTGAAATTTCTGACTCAAAATATGATAAAATCATAGCATTCGGAGATACTTCAGGAGATAAGTATATGCTTAAGTGGGCAAATGAAGGACATTATCAATTTTTTCACTAATTTTGAAAGATAAATATTGATTATGAATAAACTTCTTATGTTGCTTTTGGCAGTTATCATGAGCTGTACAAATGCTTCGTCACAAAAGTCAAAAGATATGCAGGCAAAAGGAGAAATTCTTGCTTCAGAAACGCAGGGAGGAGCAGATCAGGCTGGTTTTAAAATCATAAAAGATCAGACAGAACTAAAAAACAGTATTACAGAAAATTTCAGTAAATCCGGGATGGAACCTGTAATGGAAATTCCTGTTTTTCAAAAAGATAAGAACGTTGTTTTATATAATTTGGGAACTTTCAATTCGGGAGATCATAAAGTGAATGAAATAAAAAGCATTTCGGTAAAAGATAATGTATTATATGTAGAAATTCCGGAATATGAATCGGGAGGAATGGCAATTCAGGTAATGTCAAATCCCTGGTTTATTTTTTCAGTCCCTTCAAATTATCAGTTCACTTCAGTAGAATTAAAATATTCAAAATAGAAAATGAATAAAATATATTTAGATAACGCTGCTACAACGCCACTTTCAGAAGAAGTTATCGACGCCATGGTAGAAACCATGAAAATGAATTTTGGAAATCCTTCGTCAACACACAGTTTTGGGCAAGATGCTAAAATTCTTATCGAAAACGTAAGAAGGCAGGTTGCTGATTATCTTCACGTAAGTCCGGCAGAAATTATTTTCACCTCTTGCGGTACAGAATCTAATAATATGATCATCAAATCTGCTGTTGAGCATTTAGGCGTTGAAAGAATTATCAGTTCACCGATGGAACACAAATGTGTTTCTGAGAGTATTTTAGATATGAAAAAAAGGAAAGGTGTTGAGGTTGCTTACATCCGTCCCAATGAAAAAGGAGATATCGATTTAAATAAATTAGAAGAACTTTTAAAAGCTTCCGATAAAAAGACTTTGGTAAGTTTGATGCATGCCAACAACGAAATCGGAAATATTATAGATATTAAAAAAGTTGCCCAGCTTTGTAAGGAAAATAATGCATTGTTTCATTCTGATACAGTACAGACAATGGCTCATATGAATTTAGATTTATCTGAAATTCCGGTTGATTTTGCTTCTTGCAGTGCACATAAATTTCATGGTCCGAAAGGAATTGGTTTTGCTTTCATCAGAAAAGCAAGTGGATTAAAAGGAATAATTACGGGGGGTCCCCAGGAAAGAAGTCTAAGAGCGGGTACTGAAAACGTTGCCGGTATTGCCGGCTTAGGAAAAGCTCTGGAACTTTCTCTTAAAAATATGGATGCATATACACAACATATGCAGGACATTAAACAATATACTGTTGATCAGGTTACAGAAGCAATTCCAGGTGTGAAATTCAACGGAAGAAGTTCTGAACCGGATAATAGTTTGTATACTGTTGTCAGTCTTTTATTACCGTATAAAAATCCTTTGATTGGTTTACAGTTGGATATGAAAGGAATTGCAGTTTCTCAAGGAAGTGCATGTTCTTCCGGAGCTTCGAAACCTTCGATGGTGATGATGATGGTGCTTTCAGAAGATGAAATGGAGCATTGTACACCATTGCGAGTTTCATTCAGTCACATGACAACAAAAGGAGATATCGATGTATTTGTAAACGCACTGAAAGAAATTTCTAAAGATCTGATCATAGAAAATACAAATGTTGAGCATAGATAAGCTATTCACTTAAAAGTGCTAATTTTGACCTAAGAAATTAAATAGAATATTAATAATTAAAAATAAAAAAATGGCTTTAGAAATTACGGACAGCTCGTTCCAGGAAACAGTTTTAAAATCTGATAAACCGGTATTGGTAGACTTTTGGGCAGTATGGTGCGGACCTTGCAGAACTTTAGGACCAATCATCGAAGAAGTAGCAGCAGATTTTGAAGGAAAGGCTGTTGTAGGAAAAGTAGATGTTGATAATAATCAGGAAATTTCTATGCAATATGGTATCAGAAATATTCCTACAGTTCTTATTTTTAAGAATGGTGAGGTTGTAGATAAATTAGTAGGTGTAACTCCAAAAGAGATCATCGCTGAGAAATTGAGTGCTCATTTATAAAAAAATCGCTTTGATAATGAATGCTTTCCATATCGGGGAGCATTTTTTTTATAAAAATACTTGCAGATTACAGTAAAAGTTGTATTTTTGCAACCACAATAAACGAAGATACTTTCTTATTTATTGTAAAGAGATCCGGTAGTTCAGCTGGTTAGAATGCCGCCCTGTCACGGCGGAGGTCGCGGGTTCGAGTCCCGTCCGGATCGCAGAAAGTTTTCTCAATTTACTTTAAAAACAAAATTGATCCGGTAGTTCAGCTGGTTAGAATGCCGCCCTGTCACGGCGGAGGTCGCGGGTTCGAGTCCCGTCCGGATCGCAGAAAGTTTTCTCAATTTACTTTAAAAACAAAATTGATCCGGTAGTTCAGCTGGTTAGAATGCCGCCCTGTCACGGCGGAGGTCGCGGGTTCGAGTCCCGTCCGGATCGCCCGAGTGAAAAGTCGCCAATTTGGCGACTTTTTTTCGTTTGTAACTATTTGATAAACAAAGGTATATCCGGCTCCCTCTATTCACCAAACCCAAAAAGAATGATTTTTAAAAACAACTAAGCTTTTGAAAAGAAACAAGTTATAGAAGATGAAATAACGTAAGTGATTCTCTATCAATTCATTCGAAAATTCGAATTGAGGATTGTAGAATAAAAGGGATTCTTTTCAGGAAGAATTCGTAAGAAATAAAATATTTGAACGTCTGATTCTTTCAGAATGTTTCAAAAGAGAAAATGTTCATTGATAGTATTGAGAAAAATACAAAAGTAGGAGAGAAGTGATATGATTTCGTGTTTTACGCTGACATTTTACAGCAGAAATTACGGTTTTCTTCCAGTCTTTTTTGGTTGGACTTTTCTAAGACCAATTTGAAATTCGCCAGCTCAGGATTATCGTGAACTTCACTAGGGGTATAAATCTTATGTTTGTAACAAGGTCGATTGAAGTTGTAATCTTCGATAAAGAATTTGAGTTCCAGATAAATGGTAGTGGACAGAATTTCTTTAGTTCTGAAATAATACGATTTCATAATCTTGTACGGACCTTCTACAATAGAATTGGAAAAAGTCACATCTTTCAAAGCTATCTTTTTACTGATGTTAACGTGACAATTTTTGATGAATTCAGCAATAGTTTTGTTGTTGTTTTCCAAACCACCATCCACAATGAGTTCAAGATTCTGGTCTTTCAGGTCAATATTGAATTCATTGTAGATGGCTTGTTTCACGGTTTCGGTTCTGATCTTAGCGCATTTCTTTGTAGAAATATCCCAAGAAAGAATCTTTCGAGAGAAATTATCGACCACGGTGTAAATGTAGAAGGTAACACTATCCAAAGTTTTGTATTGAGAGATGTCCATATGCCAAGTCTCATTAGGACGACCTGCATTGAAAGAACCTTTCTTTCTTGGTTTCTTTTGAAGCTTTCGAGCTTCGGAATATCCGAGTTTTCTGGCATATTTGTACCAAGTTGATTCTGCCATGGAAATCACATTATCCCGAATTGCCTTTCCCCAAATGGAACGGATGCACCAAGTTTTGTGTTTGCTCAAGCTCATATATTTCTTGAGGATGGAAATTTCTTTATTTGATATCTGATTAGGTCTTCTTTTGAAACATTGTCCGACTAATGATTGATTGCAGGCAAACTTTCTGTCACTCAGCCAAAAAGTATATTGTCTTTTTGAAATCATCAGAAAACGGAGTAAATCTTTTTTATTGATAGGAAAATCACCGGAAAGATTTTCAATCAGAGCTACAAAAACATTTCGATTGGATTTAATGATCTTTCGGATATTTTCTTTTCCAAGCAAAGTAATCAATATAATGTATATTCTGGCAAATTGAATGAATGCTTTTCGACCGAAGTACAAACGGGAATCAAGAAATATTTTGGTATCATCCAAATTGTTCTGAATGCTTTTAGAAAATTCTCCTCCAACATATTTTTCAGAATTTTCATGTTTCCAATAATGAGAAGTTGAACCGGGAATTTCTCTGATGAATTTTTCGGGAAGAATTTCATTTTGGATTCCTAAAGCATAGCAGGTTTTGATATCTGTATGATACTTTTTGTATTTGATCATCTGTTCATTTGTGTATTCACAAAAATAATGTAAAAACCTTAAGAACATGTATTTTCTAAACTATTCGAATATTCGAATCCGTTACTCTAATGTTTCGAGCCCTGTAAGGTTGTGTAAATTAGCGTAATGTGCTGGTTTATATTACTAAGCGGTTCGAAATGGTGACTAGAGGGATCGCTTGTGACGAATTTTCGTCAGCCCATCATGAAAATAAAATTGGTTCGAGTCCCATAAGGTTCTGTAAATTAGCTTAATGTGTTGATTTACAGTATTAAGCGGTTCGATATGGTGTCAGTTGGGATTGCAACTACAATATGGTAATGATTCAAATATGGAGTTTTTATTTAGCTTCATTGATAATCAGTACTATTTTGATATAAAATAAAAAAACGATGTATTATAATATATCGTTTTTATTTTTGCCGACTAAAAAAGCAAAAATAGCGATTAAAGCATGTACTTTCTCATACCTGATGGTGCAGATGTGGTGTTGCTACTTTTCTTTAAAATATTATGAATAAAGGTCGGAATAAATGTATTCATTGTAAATATAGCCACTATATCAAGTCAGGACTAACATCACAAAATAAACAACGCTATCAGTGTAAAAGATGCAGCAAAAAGTTATTCTTACAATGCATATCAGAAGGGCACTAATCATAATATTCAACAACTGATAAAAGAAGGAGTTGGAATTAATAGCATTAGCAGATTACTTAATATAAGTAAGACAACTGTTCTAAAAAATCGCTTCAGCTGTGGTTAAGCCACCTATCCCCAAGGGTATTACAATTGAAATAGACGAATTAAAAAACTAAATCTAATGAACGTTGGGTTGTTGCTGCATATTGTAGAGAGACAAAGAAAGTAATTGAATAAGGTTGGGAGACTAACGACCAAAACTCTACAATGTATTATAGACACTCTGCTTTTTGTAAATCCAAAAAGATATATAGTTATCGCTTAAATATCTATCCTAAATTAATCCCTAAGCATCTTCATAGTACTAAACGCAGAGAAACAAATCATATTGAGCGAAAATTTCTTGATCTACGAACTCATATAAAGAGATTCGGAAGGAAGAGCATTAAAAAAGCTCAAAAAGATAAATATACAGATGCGATATTTAGGATTTACTTCTGGGGAATTTCTCTCATTGAAAATAGAGAATCTAAGAGTTTATCTTCTTTGAATTAGTTCAAAGTATTGATTTAGTTAACAGAATTCTATTCAAGCCATTCATTGTCATGTATCGATAATATTTTGAAGATGTTAAGAGATTGTAAAAGATAAATTCTCTAGTAAATATTTTTATAAGAGGTAATCTTATTTATTGTTGAACTTTTAAGCAAAATAACTAGGACGTTTAAACAAAATCAATTTTCAGTGGTGCCTCTACCTTTGTAAAACAAAATTCAATAAAAAAAATGGAATTAACAAATTACAACGGAGCATTACAGAATGCGATAGGTTCTGGCTTCAACGCAAAATCAACTACAAAAGATGTGATTTACGGAATTGACCTTGCTGGTAAAATTGCCATCGTAACCGGAGGTGACGGCGGACTGGGAATGGAGATTACCAGAACTTTGACTTCGGCAGGAGCTACAGTGATTGTTCCGGCAAGAGATCCTGAGAAAGCCAAACAAAACCTTGCAGGAATTGCTAATGTGGAAGTAGAACATATGGATCTTTTTGAGCCTGCAACGATTGTTGCCTTTGCTGAAAAGTTCAATGCTTCGGGAAGACCTCTGCATTTGCTGATAAATAATGCGGGAATTATGTGGACACCGCTTCAGCGTGATGCCCGGGGTTATGAAAGTCAGTTTGCAACCAATCACCTTGGACATTTCCAACTGACAGCTAATTTGTGGGACGCTTTGAAAAAGGCGAACGGGGCAAGAGTAGTGAATGTTTCATCTTCAGCTCACCATACTTCACCGATACATTTCGATGATGTTAATTACAACCATAAAGAATATAACAAGTTTGAAGCGTACGGACAGTCGAAGACAGCCAATGTTCTTTTTACTGTTGAACTTAACAAAAGAGCGCAACCATTCGGAGTACGTTCATACGCAATTCATCCAGGTCTGATTATGGCGACGAACCTGTCCCGATCTTTAACCTTCGAGGATTTCGTAGCGATTGGTGCGGTACATCCTGATGGAACTCCGAATGTCGAGGCTCAGGAAGCGATGAAAAAGATTGAAAAGACGGTAGAGGAAGGTGCTGCAACTACAGTTTGGGCAGCAACAAATCCCAAACTTCAGAATATCGGTGGCGTCTATCTTGAGGATGTTGAAGTGGCAGATTATGCTGCAGGTGATAACATTGCCGGAAGCCCTGCCGGAGCTGGAGGTGTGGCCTCATTTGCAGTAGATCCGGTAGCTGCTGCAAAGCTTTGGATGTTGAGTGAAGAATTGACAGGAACAAAGTTTGGAGTAAAATAAATAGTAAAATACCAAAGTTCATAAGCGGACTTTGGTATTTTTTTTAAATTTGTAATGATGATAACGAAACAAACCAATGACCACGCCAATATCGTTTTTACCTGCAGTGGAACATCCAAACACAGTACGGAGCTGACTGCTGAAGAACATTCTGTGGTAAGAGTTCTATCGGGTGAACTGAAAGTGATCCAGGCGGACGAAACCTATGTTTTTAATGCCGGGGACACGCATCTTCTTCCCAGAAATCGTCTTGCATTGCTGGTAAAATCGGATAAGGATGGAGAACCCTACAGAGCGATTGTCGTAAAATTGACCCACAATATTTTAAGAGCATATTACGAGACCATACCAAGTGAGGTCAATCCTGTCTTTAAGACCGATCACATTGTAACACTTGATAAAAGTCCACTTCTTGACAGTTTTTTTGATTCAATGATTCCCTATTTCAACCTAGAGTATAAATTGCCACAAGAACTTTCAGAATTGAAGATCCGGGAGGCTATCACAATCCTGAGAACAGTTGACACAAACGTAGATGCGATCTTGTCTGATTTTTCAGAACCTCACAAGATCAATCTGGTGGAATTTATGCAGAAGAATTTTATGTTCAATATGTCACTGGACAAATTCAGCTATCTTACCGGAAGGAGCTTGACGACTTTTAAAAGAGATTTTAATAAAGCATTCAACACGACTCCCCAAAAATGGCTGACGCGAAAACGTCTGGAGCTCGCTAAATTTCAACTGACAGAAAAAAAGAGAAAACCTATCGATATTTATTTCGAAGTGGGTTTCGAAAATCTGTCTCATTTCTCATACGCTTTCAAAAAGGAATTTGGAGTTAATCCACGGGAATTAGTTATCCATTAGTAATTTCATTTTAATCAAACTTCAATTGGGCAAAATCACTGAATTTCTCCGTTAGTAAGGTGTGTTTATCTAATGAATATTTTAATTTGCAATTCTTAACCGTTGCTTTTCCTTGGCCAAATTTACCATATTATCAAGGTGAAATAGATTGCATTTTTTCAAAATAATCGAATTGCGTTCTTCAGCTTATTATCTGAATAACAAGTAATATATTTATATCGTTTATTTGATATTTTTATAAATTAATTTTAAATAAAATTTAAGTATTTTTTATTTATTTTATGTCTTTTCATGTTTCAAGCTTGATATTTTTTTAAATAAATAATTGCTTGTGAAATTTTTAGATTTTATTTTATAAAATCTAATT
>NZ_JBZEEQ010000006.1:0-235547 GCF_058310155.1 Chryseobacterium sp. DT-167
GTGGGGCAAAAGTAGCAATTCATACCCTTACAATCCAAACTTATTTAACATTATGTTTAATTTAAATTAATATGCAATCGTAAGAGATTGAAACCGTGAAGGAAAATTTTAAAATACCTAAGGTAAAAATGTTGGGGAGGGAGAGCGTCGGAGTGCTGGAGAGATGGAGAGAGGGGGTGTCGGAGGGTTGGAGAGGGGGAGGAATCAGTAAGGCAAATGGTTCGGGGGATTGATCAGTTTGATTTGTAGTCATTAAAGGGGCGATTATCTGAATAAGTACGGTTGTGAATTTTCTTCCTGAAGTTTTATTCATGAATCATAAATTTTAATTGTTAGTTTTTTTTATCTTTAATTGTATACAAACGTGCCGCTCCTACGGAGCTCGACTGATAGTATTATTACAGTAAACCATTCCTCTTAAATGCAAAAAGCCCGACATAAATCGGACTTCCTACTATTATATGTATCACATTTACTTTGTCAATTTTGCTGTTGGAAGAGAAACTGTACCTGGATCTTTCCAAAGACCGTCCTTCTCTGCTCTCTTTTTGATTGCCTCAGCTCTTTTATTGCTGTCAGGATGTGAATTAAACATTTTCTGTAAACCTGACTGTGCGGTCGCACCTTCGGAAAGTAATCCTAATTTCTTGAATGCAGTATAAGCACCTACCACATTATAATTATTAGCTTTCATAAAATCATAAGAATAAATATCAGCCTCAGACTCTTGCGTCTTACTGTGAGAAGCTTCTAAAAATGCATTTGCCATCTTTCCTACCTGACTGTCACTCAATGTTGCAATTGTGGAAGAAGCGGAAGAAGCAACGTCCAAAGCAGCAGCTTTTAAATAAGCAGACTTAATAGCGTCTTTTGTATCCTGATTTTTAACGTGACCAATCTCGTGCCCGATAACCGCCAACAATTCAGCGTCGGTCATAACATCCATTAATGAAGAGAAAACGCGTACACTTCCATCTGCACAGGCAAAAGCATTCATGTCTTTAACTTTGTACACTTTATAGTTCAGATTTAGTCCGTCCTGAGACTTATGTTTAGCAAAAAGCTTATTTAATCTAACGGTGTAAGGATCTTTTGGTCCTGCAATCACATTTTTCTTATCCATATAATCTACAGATTCTTTTGAAAGTTTAATTGCATCTTCATTGGTAAAAGTTAATGCTTTTGCTCCTTTAGAAATGATGTCTGTAGCTTTTCCGAGATTGATTTTCTGTGCATGAACTGCATTTAGCGAGGCTAGGAATAGCGCTCCGATAATAATTTTTTTCATAAATATAGTTTAGTCAACTAAGATAATACTTTTTTACAAAAAATCCTTTTCCGGAGAACTGCCGAAAAAGGATCTAATCTAAACTATATAAATTAAATTAATCAATAAACAAGGTAGCAATTGCGGTAGCTTCTGCTCCTGTCAATACCTCATCATATGCTGCTGAACCTGCAGCTGCACCAAAGACCGTTGCAGTATTGAATCCTGCCTGCATTGTTACATCTTCTCCATTATATACAGGATTGGTCGCTGCAGGCATATTTCCCCCATTCGCCAATTCGATCCAACCTTTGTTTGCACGCATTCTACGAACCATAGATGCATGTCTTGCCTCTACAGAGTGAATCTGTAAAGCTGCCTGAAGTACTGTCCCGTTTGACATTACGTTTCCGGCCTGTCCTTTATAAGCTCTTACCCCTGTATCTTCAAAAGCCTGGGCAAGAGTTAAAAACTGTTGATAATTTGTAAAAGGTGTAAAAGCACCATTCGCTGTAAAGTCGAAAGTAGGTTTTGCACCTGGAGTAACGCCCAATGACGTTAATGTACTTTTAAGAAATGTAACGTGGGCTGCCTCATGTTTTGAAATCTGCTGAAAAACTACTTTATCTGCCGTAGGAATTAAGTTTGCAGTCTGCAATCCTATTCTGTAATATTCATCTTCTAAATATTCTAAAGTTAAAGCTAGCTGAAGAGCATCTGTCAACGCACTTTTCATGGCTAAAGTTGGTTCTGTTTTGGTTTCAGCCTTTGCAGAAGTTGCCATAAAGCTTCCTAATCCTAAAGGTAATGCTGCAACTGCCGCTTTTTTACCGAATGTAGAAAGATCTGAAAGGTTGTCTAATCTTGACGTTTGTTTTGTGAAAAAAGAATCGTCAGAAAGTTTATCTAATAGTTTTAAAATGTTCATAATAATAGATTTTGAAGTGAATAATTAGTTAATACCTCTTTCTTTCCAGGTAAATGGAGTTTTAATAAATCCTCCGGCTGCCGCTACGACATCTTTCGGTTCTTTCGCTACATCAAGACCTGTAACAGGATCAACAACATCATCTCCGGAGAAGGCTGCAGTTAATGGATTAATCAAATCTCTGATTGCTGATGCATGCCTAGCTTCTACAGAAACAATTTTACCGGCAAGTACAAGATAAGTTGGGTTGGTAATATATTTACCTGCAGCATTGTAAGCCGCCACTCCCGTATCTTCCAAAGCTTTTGCTGTTGCCAAAACAGAGTTTCTGTCATTGAAATTTACATTAGGATACTGAAATTCAAGTGTCGGTAAAACATTTGGAGTTGCACCTGTAATTGCAGCTTTGAAAAAATCTCGGTGAATTACCTCGTGGTGATACAAATCTGTTAAAACTTCTTTTTCCGCATTTGAAATTCCTGCATAAAAGTTATTGACAACTTTCGTGTAAAAATCGGCTTCTAACTGTTCAAGAGCATATGCATAGTTCAGAACACCTACATCGCCCACACCCAAATCGAATATCTTATTATCATTATATTCAAAATCGTCATCATTACAGCCTACCAAAGTAAGCCCGGCAACGGCAATACCGATGCCGCTTAGTTTTAAAAAGTTTCTTCTGCTGGTATCCAGGGTAGCTCCCTGATTAGAAACATAGATTGGTTTTTTCATAATATTATTTTTAGAAGGGTTTAGTTACTTTTAATGATATCTACGACATTAGTTTTAATTTGGTTTTCATATTTTTAAAAAAAATGAATTTTTATTAAACTAATCTTCAAAAAATATCAAAAAACATTGAACCATACACAATTACAATACCATTATACTTTTGTGTGGTAGCTAAAATTCAATCTTTTTTAAAATAAATTTTACTTATTTTTGTGAAATGAGTCAAAAATGGATTTATAAAACCGAACCTGATGAGGAAACTGTTGACGGATTGAGTTCGTCGCTTGGTTTTGGAACTTTTGAATCCAAACTGTTGGTTCTTAGAGGAATTGACAATTATCAGAAAGCGCGCGAATTTTTCAAGCCCAACCTGACAGATATCCACAATCCTTTTTTGATGGCAGATATGCAAAAAGCAGTTGAGCGTATTGCAACAGCCATTGAAAACGGTGAAAAAATAATGGTTTACGGAGATTACGATGTTGACGGGACCACTGCTGTTGCACTTACCTATCTTTATTTAAGAAAAATTGTTCAGAAAAAATATTTAGACTTCTATATACCCGACAGAAATTCTGAAGGCTACGGAATCTCTACCGAAGGAATTGATTTTGCTAAAGAAAACGGTTTTTCTCTGATCATTGCATTAGACTGCGGAATCAAGTCAATTGATATGATTAATTATGCGAAAGCAAAACATATTGATTTCATTATTTGCGATCACCATTTACCCGGAGACGAAATTCCTGATGCGGTAGCTGTTTTAGATCCAAAAAGAAGCGACTGCAGATACCCTTTTAAGGAGCTTTCCGGATGTGGAGTTGGTTTTAAACTGTGTCAGGGACTAAATACGATTTACAAAATCCCCGAAACGGAATTGTTTGAACTGACAGATCTTCTTGCCATCTCTATTGCAGCAGATATCGTTTCGATGACCGGTGAAAACAGGGTTCTGGCAAAAATGGGACTGAAAGTTCTCAGAAAAACACGCAATTTGGGTCTGAGATTATTGATTCCTGAAGATAAGCTTTCACATTTCGAAATTTCAAATATTGTTTTTGAAATTGCTCCGAAAATCAATGCTGCAGGTAGAATTTCGCAAGGAAAAGCCGCAGTAGAACTCATGGTTTCAGACAATCTGAAGCACGCCCAGCAAATTGTGGGAGACATCATGAATCTGAATGATGAAAGAAGAGAACTGGATATGTTTTCTACGGAATCTGCTTTAAAACAAATTATAGAATCTCAACAGGAAACAAAATACACCACAATTGTTTATCATCCGGAGTGGAACAAAGGAGTAATCGGAATTGTTGCATCACGGCTTATAGAAACTTATTATAAACCTACGTTAGTTTTCACAGATGGAAATAACGGTGAAATGGTAGCTTCTGCAAGATCTGTTTCAGATTTTGACGTACATGAAGCACTTGATTTATGCTCGGAATATTTTCTGAAATTTGGCGGACATCACGCTGCAGCCGGACTTTCTATGGAAAAAGATAAGTTTGATGCTTTCAAAATTAAATTTGAAAAAACCGTTGCCGAAAAAATAAAAGATCATCAAAAAGAACCTTCAATTACTATAGATGCTGATATAGAAATCGACGAAATCAACAGAGATTTTATCAATTTTCACAGAAAATTGGCACCATTTGGTCCTCAGAATATGAAGCCGAATCTGGTTTTGCGAAATCAAAAGATTGCAGGCTATCTGAAAACTATGGGAAAAGATAACAATCACCTTAAATTCTATATCAAACAGGAATCTACAGGAAGAAATATAGAATGTGTCGGCTTTAAACTCGGACAGTTTGCGGATGATTTCAGGAATAAATCTTTCGATATTGCATTTACTTTAGAAGAAAATCACTGGAAGGGTAATGTGACGCATTATTTAAATATAAGAGACGTGAAATTCAGAGAAGACTAACCTTAAACTTAACCTCAACTTTGAAAAAAATCGGCTTATTTTTCGGTTCTTTCAACCCGATTCATATTGGTCATTTGATTTTGGCTAATTATATTCTTGAAAATTCTGACATGGATGAATTGTGGTTTGTAGTGAGTCCACAGAATCCTTTTAAGGAAAAAAAATCACTTCTGAAAGATCACAACCGTCTCGATATGGTGCAGCTTGCAGTAAAAAATTATCCTCAAATGCGTGCTTCAAACGTAGAGTTTTCTTTACCTACACCAAGTTACACGATTGATACTTTAACGTATCTCCAGGAAAAACATCCTGATTATTCTTTCAGTCTGATCATGGGAGAAGATAACCTCAACGGGCTTCACAAATGGAAAAATTCTGAAGTTTTAATTAAAAACCATCACATCATCGTCTATCCGAGAGTTTTTGAAGGCGAGAAAAAAGATTCTGAATATCTGCAGCACGAAAATATTTCTATGATCAAAGCTCCCGTGGTTGAGTTATCTGCAACTGAGATCCGTAATATGATCAAAGAAGGTAAAAATGTGAGACCGATGCTTCCACCGGAGGTTTTTGAGTATTTGGACGGAAGTAGTTTTTATAAATAAGTTAGAAGTTAGAAGTTAGAAGTTAGAAGTTAGAAGTTAGAAGTTAGAAGTTAGAAGTTAGGCAAAATTAATTTTTTAGTAACATGGAATTCATCGAAAATTTTTTCTCAAAATATCCTCAGGAAAAACTCATTAAATGGTTTAAACAAATCTGTATGGCAGAAGCTATATCATGGTTTTTTCTGTTTACAGCAATGATCTGGATACGAACTGATCCTGAAGGAGTTTTACCAATTATTTACATTAGTACAATTGGTAGTATTCACGGATTATTTTTTACGCTTTACCTTTTATTTTTACCATCCGTAAGAAAAATATACACCTGGGACGATGAAGATACCGTCTTCGCTTTGATCGCTGCTTTTTTTCCGTTTGCTACAATTTGGATCGATAAAAAACTGGCTCGTTTTGACAGAGAATAAAAAAAGAGGCTCTTTGGAAGCCTCTTTTTTAGTATAATTTTAAATTTAATTATCTCTGATGACGTGTCCTGTTACGCTCAATGTATGTGAACCTGTAGTATTGGCGTAAGTTCCGTTTATTGTAAAATCAATGTACTGCCCTACTGCACCAAAATTGCTTATTTGTAGCGTAAGATTATTTCCATTCGCCTGAATAACTCCTCCAGAAGATTCTATACTAAAGTTTGAGATATATGTTCCTACTGATGATATGTTTTGGGAAGTTAAATAAAAACTGCCTGTCGCATTTTGTGAACTTACATTTAATCCTCCACCCCCGATTGGAGATTGCGAATAATTGCTTGCAAAAATTGGAGTGATAAAGTATTTTATAGCCTGAGTATCTGTCTGGCTATTAACAAATTCTGTCGTAGCGGTACAAACAGTAAGATTACCCAGATTAGTTGTAGGCGAAGTTGCGGTAAAATTAATATTTCCTGTAGTTTGAAGATTGGTGAAATCTGCACCTAGAAATGTTAATTGCTGGCTTGATGCACAACCTAAAACATTAAAAGAAAAGCCTCCGTTAGTTACGACTGCAGAATAGCCGGAAAAATAATTTGTGCTTGAACCATAAGATAAATACGCCAATCCGTTAGTTACATTATTACCAGAACAATCTTTAAGGGTACCTGTAATTGTTGTTGTAATAATATTGTTCAAATTCTGAGAGATTGTAATTGCAGGAAGTGTATTGTTAGAATTATTTGCAAAAGGTCCAATATTATTGGTGACAATTACATTGTTACAAGCATCAAGAATTTTCAAAGTTAAATTTTCACCAGCAGGTACGATTCCCGATGCATTTCCGTTTCCATCTGTAATTGCGGAAGTAGAGTTCTGGTTTTGTCTAAATATTCTTACCGTTACATTACTCAATGGCAATGCGGTAGAATTTTGAATATGAACATTCAAAATACATTGAGGAAACTGTGCATCGCAATTCCACCAAGAAAAGTGACTTACATTTCCTACATAAGTATTTCCAATCTTTGTTGCGGAAGCTTCTTCCTGCCAAATTCCTGTAGTTTCGTTAAATGTCCACAACGGAATTGTAGAAGGAGCCGTTGAAGTTTGAGTAGCATCTATCGCCACTGTCATTTCAGCAGTATGACCATTAGCAATCTGAAGATTTTGCCCGGAAGCGCCTGTCAGTTGTACATGCAGCATTCCGAAAGTCTCCATTACTCTTGCATTTCCTCCGATATTGTTTGCAAGTAAAGATCCGGGCATCAGTTCATTAAGATACTGATCTGAAGGTTTCAGATGAAACATGGCTACATTTACATTTCCGCTGTATGCATTTCCGTTAGCATCTTTAAAGCTTCCGTCGAATTTTACTTTTGTTCCGTTTGGTAAAGATACTGTAGCAGTAGCACCTGAAGCAATGGTAGAAGTGTTGGTTGCAGGAATCATCATAATGTTGATTTTGTTGCTTCCGTTGGTAGGAACCATTGTACGGGAACCATTTACAAAACCAGTTTTCGTTACTTTTACGTAAGCGAAATTTTCTTTCACATCGGCATTTTTAATTACAAAAATTCCTTTAGAATTGGTTTGTACAGTTGCTGATCCGATAGTAACCGTCGCTCCGGAAACAGGTGTTCCATCTGTTGATAAAACCAAACCGTGAAAATTTCTCTGTGCTGAATTTCCAAAGTTAAAGTTTGTTTCCTGATTTCCCTGCTGCTGATTTTCGAGATCAATAAAAGAATCGCTTTTACATGATACAAGAATCATTAAAATCATGAATAATGAGTAAAGTTTTGTCATAAATTATTACGTTTTATTGTGAACTCTAAATTACTCAAAAAAAAGTGAACTTAATAATTTATTTTATGATGTAACAAAATCGCTTCTTTGATTGTCTAATTATGTAGAAATAAAAAGAAGTATTTTTTTAATTATAAAATTTTAGTAACTCATATACAAACAGTTACAAATAAAAATAAAATATTTTTACTACTTTGTATTGCATGATACTAAATTTATTACATATCTTTGCAATGTTAAATAATAACAAATACAAGCATCTATAAACTATTAAACTTCAAAATCATGAAAACGCCACTTCTTATCGCCGCTATATTCTTCACCGGACTGACATTTGCTCAGGAAAAAAAATCTGATACTTTAAAAACAAAAAAAATCGAAGAAGTTGTCTTAACAAAGCAGGTCTTCAAAAAACAAAGCGACCGTTTTGTTTACGATGTTGCCGCATCACCAGTCGCCAAAGGAAATACAACTTTTGATTTGTTGAGACAAACTCCTCTGCTTTCTACAACAGACGACAAGACACTAAAGATTGCAGGAAAAAACAACGCACTGATCTACATCAATGGCAGAAAAACCAATATGGATGCAGAATCTGTTACTCAATTCCTAAAAAATACTCCTGCAGAAAATATCCAGAAAATTGAAGTGATTACTGTTCCCGGAAGTGAGTTTCAGGTAGAATCTTCAGACGGAATCATCAATATCGTTCTCAAAAAGAAAATGAGCGATGGCACAAGCGGAAACATGAGAATGTCTAATTCCCAAAATAAATACAACGGAAGCTCAGCAAGTTTTTCGCTGAATTACCGAAAAGATAAACTGGGAATAAGTTCTAATCTTTACGGCGGTGATAATATTCAGGCACAAAGCTATATTTTGCGAAACGGAAATGCTTCTTCATCTAATGAATCTGTGGGAAACATTGATGATCCTAATCAATATGTCGGAGGTTACCTCAATTTAGATTATCAACTCACAGAAAAAAGCAATCTGGCTTTGTCATGGAATTCCAGTGCGAACAAAAGTTACAACTCTACAGTCAATTTATTCAATACTATTCGTTCTCTTGATACAAAAACGCAATCTTATATTACCAATTACACCAATTCAAGAAATAAAGAAGATGCCCGAAGCTACAACAATTCGGTTAATCTGAATTATGAACTGAAAACCGATTCGCTGGGAAGCAAACTAAATTTAAATGCGGCCTACCTGAATTACAGAAGATTCCAGTTTACTGATAATAAAACCTTTTTATCTGATGCTGAAGGAAATGACGGATTATTAAGCCAGACCATTTATCAGAATCTGCCGCAGATCATTAATAATTTTTCCGGAACTACAGATTACATTCAGAAGTTTAAAAAAGACTTCACAGTAGCCATTGGCGGAAATTTTAATAAAACTAAAACGGATAACGATACAAAAAACGACACATTTATAGAAGGTGAAACACCGGAATTTGCACCTAATCATTTTATATATGATGAAAATATTTTTGGTGCCTATCTGACACTGGAAAAGAAATTCTCGGATAAATTTTCAGGAAAGATCGGTACACGCTACGAGATAACCAGCAGTTTGGGTACATCAGACAATGCTGCTCCGGAATACAGAAAAATTGAGAGAGATTATAATAATCTGCTTCCGTATCTGAGTTTCAATTATGCTGTTAATGATAAAAATAATATTTCTTACGCTTTTTCTAGCAGAATGAGAAGACCTAGTTTCTGGGAGCTTAATCCTGTGAGAAACATTCTTACGGAGGACAATTACACCCAAAACAATCCTTTTGTAAAAGCATCTTCAATATATAGCCATGAATTGACTTATATGTTTAAAAGCTCATATTTTTTGATTATCAATCATTCATTAATAAAAGATGCCATCACACAGGTGCCTTTGCAGAGAGATATTCTGAAGCCTAGAAGAGATGAAAACGGAAATCCGGTTCTGGGATCAAACGGTCAGCCGATCATGGATTCTTACAAACAGTTGAGATACATCCGCACTAATTTCGGTGACAAACAGGAAATGTCTGCAATGATTGGAATTCAGAAAACACTTTTCAAACAATACCTTACAATGAATTTCAACATTGGTCTTCAAAGAAACGTAAACAACGGAAGTCTAAGCGTTGACCCAACTTCAGGAGATGTGTTTCCTACGTATGAAAATAAGATCAGCTCTACGAGTATCCTCATTCAAACCAACAACACTATTCGCCTTGACAAAAAGAAAACGTGGTTCCTGGGAGTTAATTATTTCTTCGTAGATAAGCAGCAGATAGAATTGGGAATGCTGAAAAACCTGATGAGCCTGGATCTAAGCATCAAGAAAAACTGGAACGACTGGACGTTTGCCTTGAATGTAACTGATGTTTTGAGAACAAATATCGTAGAAATTGAAGATTACCAGGCTAACGGAAATTACAATTATGTCAGAAACGACCAGTTCAGAAGAGGCGGAACATTCAGTATTACTTACAATTTCGGAAATCAGAAAGTGAAAAAAGTAAGAGACATCGAAGGCGCGTCTGACGCCATCAAAAACAGAACGAGATAAAAATAAAACAATCATTCTTCATATATATTATTTTGTACGAGAAACCTGCCGGGAAACTGGTGGGTTTTTCTATCTTTATGAGTATGAATAAATCTCTGGTAATCCTTTTACTCATCTTAATATTTGTAGGATGTAAAGAAAAAACGGTAAATCTCGGAAAAGACATTTCGTTTGATAAAGAAATGAATATCTCTTATGGAACCGATTCTGAACAAAAATTAGATTTATATATTCCAAAAAATAAAGATTCAATTAAAGAAATTTTCGTCATCATTCATGGCGGTGGATGGAAAGCAGGGGATAAATCTAATCTTACATTTTTTACATTATCATTAATGCAGAAACTTCCTGATCATGCATTTGCAAATATTAATTACCGTTTGGCAGATATAAACTCTTTTGCTCTTCCCAATCAAACTGATGATATTGATAGTGTACTCGGTTTATTGGTGAAAAGATTTGGGACAAATGCAAAATTCATTTTACTGGGAAACAGTGCAGGAGCGCATTTATCAATGTTATATGGCTACAATTCTTTTTTTGATTTTAAGCATCATCACAACATCAAAGCTATCGCCAATATTGTGGGACCCGCAGATTTATTGCACAAAGATTTTACCCACTATTCTGATTATGATTTTATTGAAAAGCATATGATTGACCTGAAAACGCCTACTCCGACTGATCTTACCAATAGAGACATTCCAAATCCGGTGTATTGGATCAACGAAAAGTCACCACCAACCATTTCTTTCTATGGAAATAATGATCAGGTCATTCCATTATCACAAAAATCAATTTTAGATTCGGCTTTGAATAAAAATGGAATCTATAATCAGTCTTTCGAATTTTCCGGCGGTCATCTTGATTGGGACAACGAGAAAAATTCACCGTTTTTAATTAATAAAATTGATGAATTTCTAAAGCAGATCAAATAAAAAAACGCTTTGAAAATTTCCAAAGCGATCTTATTAAATACTCATTTTGTCATTCCGGAAGAATCTAAGTACAGATTAATTCTAATTTCTATGTTTAAATTCCTGCGGAATAACAAACCTGATGCAACAGTTCTTTTGGGTTAAAAATTAAAACCTATTCCGATTTTACAACATCCGTTCTCTCAGAAATTCCATTTGCATTAAAAGCTTCAATCTGGAAGTAATAAGAATCTACTCTGTCGGCCCCGGTAAAGAAATATTCATTTTTACCATATACCATTATGCTTCCGTATAACTTATCGGGAGATTTCCCCCAATAAATAACATAACCGTCTGCTTCTGAGTTCTGTTGCCACTTCATCCAGATACTTCTTCTTTCGCCATATTTTTTAGCATCAGCTCTTAACGGAACAAAATTCTGAACTTTTGCAGGTTTCGCACCCGCTCCTTTTCCAAACACTCTGAAACCGCTTAATGCAAACTTTCCTGTCGGCATTTTGAGATTTTCCATTTTTAAATATCTTGCTTCGGCTGGTTTTTCCAATTCGATATAATCGTGGGGAACGTCTTTTGTATTCTTACTTTTATCGACAATAACTTTCCATTTTTTGCCATCATTTGATCCGTAGATTTTATACTGATGCATTTTGCCTTCAGTTTTTCCCATAAATTCTGCATCCTGATCGGCATAATTGACCTGAATCGCATTAATTGTAGAAACTTCACCTAAATCTGTCTGAAACCATTCTCCGGAATTTCCTGTTTTTGCACTCCAGTATGTTTTAATATCTTCATCCACTGCATTATTAGAGTGATAACCACCCAAAGTTGACGAAACCTGAACAGGCTTATTATAATTCAGCAACATCCAACCAGGGAAAAGTCCTTTCGAAAAATCTTTTCCCTGTGCAAACTGGGGAAGTAAAGTCGGATAATCGCCATAAGCAGTGTTTGTATACATCACATCATCCTTATCAAAACCAGCCGGCCAGATTCCCAAACGTCTTTCAAAATTATTTTTAGTGGAAATAAAAATCGTTGAAACGTGCCACCAGTTTTTAAAATTGTCTTCGAAAGTCGCTCCGTGTCCTGCTCCTCTTGCAAAACCTCCCGGTTTATAAGAAAACGGGTTGTGCTGTTGGTATTCGTAACCTTCCAGAGGATTTTTTGAAACATAAACTCCGTCAGAATATCCGCTGAATTCTGTCGCCGGAGCACCATACTGCATATAATATTTGTCTTTGTACTTAGTCACCCAAGCTCCTTCCACAAAAGGCTGCAGAAAAACATTGTCATTGTATTCCCCGAAACGTTCCCAACCGTGATCTTCGGGTTTTAGTCTTAAAATAGGTTTTACAAAACCTTGAGATTGTAAGTTTTTCACTTTCACTTCCGTTCCCAAAAGCGGCCACTCGTTGCTCGATCCCCAATACAGATACAGTTTGTTTTTATCTTCATCATAATGAAAAGCAGGATCCCAAGCTCCAACTTTCAACGTATCAACTGCAATTTTCCAGTCGTCTACAGTAGGATTCGTACTTTTCCAAATCGGAAAATCAGATTCCCAAG
This sequence comes from Chryseobacterium sp. DT-167, assembly GCF_058310155.1. Lineage (NCBI taxonomy): Bacteria > Pseudomonadati > Bacteroidota > Flavobacteriia > Flavobacteriales > Weeksellaceae > Chryseobacterium > Chryseobacterium sp. DT-167. The sequence continues at coordinate 12,778 of NZ_JBZEEQ010000006.1, forward strand.
TTGAGCCGTACACGTATAAAGTATCTTTCATTGCCCAGACTGCGGGAGCATTCAAATCGTGGGTATATTTATTATCTCTCAGGAATTTTCTTTTGACAAATTTCCAGTCGAGCATATTGTCGCTGTGCCAATATCCTTCCTGATTGGTAGAAAAAAGAAACAGTTTTTTCTGGAAATTGACGATTACCGGATCTGCCGTAGCACGGTGTTTTCCCTGCTTTGAAAAAACCTCAAAAGGCGTATAGCCATAATCAATATTGATCGGGTTGCAGTATGTTTTTTGTTGTGCATTAAATGAAAAACTTAGCAGAATCGCTAAATTTAAGTATAGCTTTTTAATCATAATCTTCTTTATACTATTACAAATTTAAGAATTTTAAACTGTTGCCTGAATTTTCAAAACATAAAAAAACTTCTGACATTAATATCAGAAGTTGTGTTGCAGATAACTTAAAAAATTATTTTTTCGGAAGGAAAACCTCAGCAAGCATACAGCGTGCGCTTCCGCCACCATTTACTTCAATGGTATTGAGATCTGAATAAATGATTTCACAATATTTTTCGATATTTGAAACCTGATCAGGGTTTAAAGACTGATAAGCAGTCTGGCTCATTACCAAAAACTTTTCGCCCTCTTTATTCTGAACCTGAAGCATATTTCCTGCGAATTGCTTCATCTGTTCTTCAGAAATTTCAATGATTTCTTTCCCTGAATTTTTGATGGTTTCAATAACTTTGCTTCTTTCAAGCTCATCATCGATACAATCTAAGCAAATCACAACAAATTTGTCTGCCACACACATCATTACATTGGTGTGATAAATCGGAAGTCTTTCTGAGCCTACCGTCTGAAAAGAGTGGAAAACAACAGGTGTGAAATTATATTTTTCACAAAATTCTCTGAACAGATTTTCATCTAATCGTAAAGAAACTGAACCATAAGCAATTTTGTTATCGTGATCAAAAATCATACTTCCTGTTCCTTCCAAAAAGTGTCCCTGAATTTCCGGTAAAGACCAATCATCGATTTCGGCAACTTCAAACCCCTGTTCTTTAATACTTTCGATAATATCTTCTCGTCGTTCTACTCTTCTGTTGGATGCAAACATCGGGTATAGAACTACTTTACCATCGTTGTGAAAACTCACCCAGTTATTTGGGAAAATAGAATCCGGAGTGTGAGGATCAATCGTATCTTTTATTGTGATGACATTAATTCCTTTGCTCTTCAGTTTTTCAACAAAAATCTTGAATTCAGCCAAAGCTTTTGACTGAATATCTGCTCCTTTCTGCTCTACCTGAAAGTAATTGTTCTCTGCTGTTTCTGCGTTGTAACCGAATGCAATCGGCTCTATCATGAGTACTGTATCTGTTGTCTGCATTGTTTGTGGTTTAGTTATTATTGAATAGTTATTTCGGCAAAATACCAGAAAGCTTTTTACTGTTTTGAAATTTCAACTTTCGATTTTATTAGCTCATATATTTTCTTTGTGTTTTCCGAAACTTCATTCCACATTCCAACAGATTTATATTCACAAATTAAATTCATATTTTCTCTATCAAATTTCAACTTTACATTTCCAACGTAATCAGTTGCAAGAATATCGGTAAATTTTGGATTTGTAACTGATTCGTAAATATATCGAGCTAAGCTATCTTTTTCAGATTTTGAAAAGTAAACTTTATATTTTTGCTTTTTGTCTATCTCATATTTTGGTGGAATATCATAAATACCTTTTTTATAAACTATATTTTCATATTCTGCCGAATCAGAGAATTTGGAAATTTTAATGGTTTGGTATCCTGTTTCGACCTCAAGGTTTTCCCAGTTTTGATAAGAAGTATCTTCGTAAGTATGTTCAACTTTTTTTGAACAAGAAGTTATTATTATAAAAAGAAGTATTCCTTTTGATTTCTTTAAAATGTTCAAAACCATCACTCTCTTACCAAAGGCATCGTAGAACATCTCAGCAAACCTCCCATTTTAGAAATCTCTCTGTATGGAATTTCTTCAACAGTCATTCCCCACTCGTTTCTAAGATGCTCGTTCATTCTTGTAAATGATTTATCTGAAACGACAACTTCCGGAGAAATCGAAAAAATATTCGGGAACATCTCAAACATTTCTTCATCTGTAACGTGGAAACAGTTTTCTTCTCCGAAAATATCGATGATTAAGTTGTAATCACTTTCGTCTACAAAACCGTTTTTATAAATGATGCATTTATCATTTCCGATCGGGTTAAATGTACAGTCTAAATGCAAAATTCCCTGATAAGGTTCTCTGTCGTTTTTCTTCAGTTCAAAATCGAGAATTCTCTTCTTCGGAAAATATTCTTTCAGAATTTCTATGGCATATTCGTTGGTTCTGGCTGTTTTGTAATTTCTGTAATCTTGTGAGAAACACGTTCCTATGAAAATAAAATCATTCCATACAATGACATCTCCGCCTTCGATATGGGCAGTGTCGGGAAGATTGATGATATCACGCCATTTTACTTTTTCAAAGATGGAGCGATATGCATCCTGTTCGTCTGCGCGGTCCGCAATGACATTGGAAATAATCATCTTATCTTCAATCACAAATGAAACATCTCTTGCGAAAACCTGATTGTAATCTTTGATAATACTCGGACGAAGAACTTCAACATCATATTTTTTCAATACTTTTTCAAAAGCTTCCATTTCCTCAATAATATCTTTCTCTTTAGGATAAATATTGTGCAGAATGGAATGGTATGATTTGGCATCATAACTTTCTTCTAAAGTGGGATCGGGACCCATCGAATTGGGCTGTCCCAGAACTACTGATTTTAGTCTGCCGGTTTCGTTTTTAATATTTAGTTTCATAAAAAATACGTCTAATGTCTAAGCTTTAAGTAAAGCATTGATTACATAGCATCAGCCACAAATATAATTAAAGAACATCGAAGTCAAAAATTTAATATTGAATAAAATGTGTGTAATTCGCTTGCAGGATTTTAGTTTTAAAAATCCTGTATATCATCAAATTTTATCTATCGAATCCGTATTTTCCAGATATAAATAATGTATAGAGAACGAAAATTAAATTATATAATCTTTAAACTGAAAATACTAATATGTTGTTTGTTACAAAATTAATTATAGTCAGGCAAAATATTCCATCATTCGCTATTTTTTTATTACCCAAAAACGTGTAGTAAGTTATTATTTGAAACATTCGGACAATTGTTTGGTTTTAAATTTATGTGTAAGTTGAGCTGCCATTCACAAGAAACCATTTTCTGTTACAAACATTCCGCTCTTAAGGAGCTCGACTGATAGGGGATGCATTTCTATAGACATGGCGCTCCTACGGAGCTTAAGCGATTGAATCACTTTTTTTCTACAATCATTATGCTTTTATTAAAACGCAATAATCAATAGTACATTTTAATCATTAATAATTATAGAAGATTGGTCAACAAAAAATCCCAAAGTAAACTTTGGGATTTAAATTTATCTGAGAAAACAATATTATCTGTTTGCAATATCGATATAATCTCTTTGTTGAGCTCCTTGGTAAACCTGTCTTGGTCTTCCGATCGGATCTCCTTTTAATCTCATTTCTTTCCATTGAGCGATCCATCCCGGAAGTCTTCCCAATGCAAACATTACTGTAAACATTTCTGTAGGAATTCCCAACGCTCTGTAGATGATTCCAGAATAGAAATCTACGTTTGGATATAATTTTCTTTCGATAAAGTATTCGTCTTCAAGAGCTACTTTTTCTAGCTGCATTGCAATATCAAGAGCTTTGTCTTCAATTCCTAGTGCAACTAACAAATCGTCAGCAGCTTTTTTGATGATTTTTGCTCTCGGATCGAAATTTTTATATACTCTGTGTCCGAATCCCATCAAACGGAAGCTATCGTTTTTATCTTTAGCTTTTTCAACCCATTTATTAACGTCTCCACCATCTTTTTCGATCAATTCAAGCATTTCAATAACTGCCTGGTTCGCACCACCGTGAAGCGGACCCCAAAGTGCAGAAATACCGGCAGAAACTGAAGCAAAAAGACCTGTGTGAGCAGAACCAACCATTCTTACTGTAGATGTAGAACAGTTTTGCTCATGATCCGCATGAAGAATCAATAATTTATCTAAAGCTTCAACAACTACAGGGTTGATTTCAAAATCAGCATTTGGTTGTCTGAAAGCCATTTTGTAGAAATTCTCTACATAATTCAGGTTGTTATCTCCGTGATTTAATGGCAAACCTAAAGTTTTTCTGTACGTCCATGCAGCAAGGTGAGCAAATTTAGCAATCAGCAATTCTGCAGCAAGATCCATCTCCTCTTTTGAATTTACGTTAACAGCTTTAGGATTAAAAGCAGTCAAAGCAGAAGTAAGAGAAGACAAAACTCCCATTGGATGAGCAGAACGAGGGAAAGCATCGATGATTTTTTTCATCTCCTCTGCTACGAAGTTATATTTTTTGATATTCCCGTTGAAGGTATTGAATTGATCTGTTGTAGGTAAATCACCGTGTAACAAAAGATACATTACTTCTGTAAAGTTTGACTTCTCAGCAATCTGCTCGATAGGATAACCTCTGTAGAATAATTCTCCTTTATCACCATCTAAATAAGTGATTTCACTTAATGTAGCACCTGTATTTTTGTACCCTAAATCTAAGGTAATAAGACCCGTTTGATCTCTTAATTTTGAAATATCTATTCCTCTGTCTCCGATTGTACTATCTACGATAGGATATTCATACGAATTACCGTCATAATTCAATATAACTTTGTTGTCTGACATTATATAATATTTTATTTAAATTTCTTAAAAATACACAAAAAACAGCAATACTAAAAAAGTTTGCTGTTTTTTTTATTTTATTTTATCTTTTTATTTTGAAAGCTTCTAAACCAGGGAAATAAGCTGTATCACCTAAAGCTTCTTCGATTCTCAACAGTTGGTTGTACTTCGCCATTCTGTCTGATCTTGAAGCAGAACCTGTCTTGATCTGACCGCAATTCATTGCTACTGCTAAATCAGCAATTGTAGAATCTTCGGTTTCTCCAGATCTGTGAGACATTACAGATGTAAACTTGTTGTGTTGAGCCATTTGCACTGCTGCCATTGTTTCAGAAAGAGAACCGATCTGGTTTACTTTAACCAAAATTGAATTAGCAATTCCCTCATCAACCCCTCTTTTTAATCTCTCAACATTGGTTACAAATAAATCATCCCCAACCAATTGTACTCTGTCACCGATTTTATCGGTTAACATTTTCCAACCTTCCCAGTCATTTTCCTGCATCCCATCTTCGATAGAGATAATTGGATATTTGTTTGCCAATTCAGCCAAGTAAGAAACCTGCTCACTGCTTGTAAACTGAGCTGCATCCGGAGTCTGGAATTTTCTGTAATCGTAAACTCCGTCTTTGTAGAATTCTGAAGCTGCGCAATCTAATGCAATCATTACATCATCACCTGGTTTGTAACCAGCTTTTTCAATAGCCTGAAGCAAAGTATCTAAAGCATCTTCAGTTCCTTTGAAAGTTGGTGCAAAACCACCTTCGTCACCTACCGCAGTAGAAAGACCTCTTGAATGAAGAATCGCTTTAAGGTTGTGAAAAATTTCAGTTCCTTTTCTCAATGCATGAGAGAAAGAATCTGCTTTTACCGGCATTACCATAAATTCCTGGAAAGCAATCGGCGCATCTGAGTGAGAACCCCCATTGATTACATTCATCATCGGAACAGGAAGTGTATTTGCATTTACACCACCGATATATTTGTATAACGGCATTTTTAGTTCAGCAGCAGCAGCTTTTGCAGCAGCTAAAGAAACACCAAGAATTGCGTTAGCACCAATATTTCCTTTATTTTTAGTTCCGTCTAAATCGATCATGATTTGGTCTAAAAGATTCTGATCATAAACAGGAAGACCCACTAACTCAGGAGCAATCACTTCTCTTACATTTTCTACAGCTTTAGAAACACCTTTTCCCATCCATTCAGAACCGCCATCACGCAATTCTACTGCTTCATGTTCTCCGGTAGATGCTCCAGAAGGTACGGCAGCACGACCCATCGCACCACTTTCTGTAAATACATCAACTTCCACTGTAGGATTCCCTCTTGAATCCAAAATCTGTCTCGCTTCTATGTAAGAAATGTAACTCATTTTTTGTTTATTTATAGTTTAGACAAATTTAATTAAAAAATAAGTTTTTTCGTTATTCGAAATATGGTAATTGATGTTTTTTGAGTTAAATTTTAGTTAATTTTAATAAATTCAAAATATAGTCTTTATTTAAAATAGATTATATGTAACTTATCTATTCACAACTAAAAACCGCCTCTATCATAAGAGGCGGTAATTTTTATTCCGGTAATGTATATCTGAACCTGAGCTGTGAGACAAAATCAGACGAATTATTATTATAATCTTTTATGAAACCTGCATTGAGATCAATCCAAAATCCTTTGCTAAGATTTGCTTCAGCTCCAAGATTTAGAAGAAGATTTGTTTTATCTCCTAGAAACTGATCGTATTTCAACTGCTCTTCAAAAAAGAATTTAATTCTGTTGCTGCCAAAATAATTCCTGTTTGAAATACTTACTGAATGATAATCTTTATCTAGCAAGTTATTAAGTTGATAATTTACACCCACTAAAACCTGAGCAAATTTCTTGATCCGTAAAGCATATGTACTCCAAACGGAGAAATTACGGAACGAAACATTTGATACTAAAGAATCCGAGGACTGACCTACGAAAGCAGCAGCAAAATCAAGCTTTTCTGCATTCCAATGATTATTTTTGTATTCTTCTCTTAACTTTTTAATTCTTTCTTCAAACTCATCATCTGTTTCGTTGAAATTATCCTGAACATATTTTTCCATCCTCAAACTATCTTCATGAGTCATACTAAAGATCTGAAGATTATTTACGTTTAAGAATTCTATTACGAGATCGGCTCGCTGTTTTGATTTTGCAACTGCAACTTTTTGCAGAAACTCTTCAAGACCTTCAGTATCTGTACGCAAATCCCCTTTGTTGATTACCGTAATTCTATATCCTAATGATATATTTCTTGTTTTCAATGAATCTTTAAGAGTTCCTAATGAAAAGCGTGATGTTTTCCATGCGTTATGTTTCCTGAATTGGCTTAAAGTCATGGTTTCAGTGTTCATAAGCAATATCGGGCTGACTTCAACACCGAAAGATGTTGGAATAATTAAATTTTTGCCATCAAAAAATTCGGATGCAACGAAAGAGAAGTCTTGAGTTAATGATGGTCTTAAAATATTGCTTGGTTCTGTTCCTAAAGCTTTAAAGGCAGGATTATCCGGAAGTGCAAAATTCAGTTTGTAATTTTTGACAAGACTATCGGAAGGATTCTGCGCAAATGTTAGCAAAGGAAACATTAATAATACGATGATAATTGTTTTCATTTTAAATCAGTTTTACCAATGTCATAAATTTTTTATGCTGTTTTGTAATTTTATCAGCAATCACTGCTTCGTCTATCATATTCCCTTTCTGAAATATCTGTAAACGAATTGTAAATTTCTTTTCTTCAACAGGATCATTTTCAGCAGGAACCACTGTGGTATTCAACATGATAACTCTGTTAACATTCATTTCTGCGGAATTGGGAAGAACACGCCAATCGTCATGATCGTACACGTTTGTTCCCGAATATCTGAAAATTACATTATTGCTGTTTTTCTCGAAAACATCCAAATGATATCCCGCTCCTACTAAACCTGTAGTTTTTACATTTACACTCACATTTCCATTTACTGGATTGATGTTAATTTCTTTTTTCATGATTTTAGAATTTTTTAGTTGAAAATATTGTTATTATCGGTTTGGTGAAGGCGCCAAAAGTCCATCTAATGCACCTATTGCGCCTGAAGATATTGCGGTAAAAATTGTTATCAATTGATTTTCGAGAGTGATTTTTCTCATGGAAATTAATACGAGTCCAATAATAATGGTAACTACTGCAACTCCAAGAGCAATCACAATAATTCGGTAGATCCAATAGTCTGTATCTTTTGGATTTTTCGTTTCAACATTTTTTATTGCTTCAATTGGATTTGCTTTAAATCTCTCTTGAAGATCATTGTTTTTTTGTAATTCGGTTTCTAAATCTTGAATACTGTCATTGTTAATTAAAGTTTTCATCGTTATTAGTTTTAAAGTTTATACTTCAAATTTCTAATAATTTATAACTCTAATCAATTACACAAAGGGGTGATTTTCAAAACAAAAAAAGCAGCATCATAAAAATGATGCTGCTTTAATACTTTTCAAAGGAGATTATAAGTTAATCTTGAATAAAATAGAAGTTCCTTTGTTTGTGGATGAAATTTCAAATGTTCCACGTGATTCTTTCATTCTACGATCCATATTCCGGAGACCGTTTCCTGAGGCTTTTTCTTGATCAAATCCTTTTCCGTTATCTGATATTTCCATAATCAAATATTTATTTTCCTGAATAAACGAAAGCTTTAGTTGATCTGCACCGCTATATTTATACGCATTGTTTAAAGCTTCTTTGATACATAGAAACATATTACGTCTTAATTCTGTTGAGATAGGTGTTTCCGAGATAATTTTATCTCTATCAAAAGTTAATATAATGTGTGTTTTTTTCAAAAAACTCTCCGCATAAATTTTAGCATATTCAACGAAACTTTCAACAGTATCGTTTCCTGAATTTAAGCTCCAAAGCATTTCACGCATAGAAATGTTCATTTCTTCGGATGTTTTCAGAAGTTCATTAATGTCGCTTATTAAATCTTCATCTTCTGCTTTTTGTTTTAAAAATTCTGCCTGAAGTTTTAATGCAGAAATTCCTGCTCCAAGATCGTCGTGCATGTCGTGGGAAATACGTTCACGTTCGAGTTCTATAGATTTTTGTTTTTCAAGTTCTTTTTGAAGGAGTTGGTTTTCGTATTCTGATTCTTGAAGTTGCTTTTCTTTGAGATATAAAAGTTGTTTACGGTTGTACATTAGAACAACAAATATGATGAATACAACGAAAAACATCATAACTGCTATGGCAACTATATATACTATTTTAATTTCTATTGGAAGATTTTTCATTGCTTACAAAATAAACTGCGAAAGAAAAGTGAATAAGTTATTATATTAATTATAGTAAACACATTGGAAATCTCATATAAAAATTTAGGATCCGTATTATTAAAATAATACATCGGTAAACCTCTGAAAATAAAAAACACTCCCCAAATTAATAATCCACTACTAATCCAAAATGCCATTTTATCGAAAATTTTCCCTTTAACTTCCTGATTAAGCAGATATGCAAACCACCCCATACTTCCAAAAATGTAGAATAAAGGAAGAAGTGCTATAGTAATTGAACTAAGTTGTGAAAAATTATTCCCAATCTGAAAGATTAATGTCAAGGAAAGAAAGATAAAAAAAACAATCGTCCAAACCTTTTTATAAAACCTGTCACTAAAGTTTTTTAAAAAGAAAAAATAAAAATAAATGTATGAAACAATAATAAAAACGAAAAATACATAATTAGAATTTATTAAAAACTTTTGCCTTATCTTAATTAAAAAAATATCAACAAAAAGAACCGCTGAAATATAAATGAAGAAATGAAAATTTAATTTTGTCTTTCCTTTTACACTCAGATAAACTGAATATAAGAACATAAGCAAAACTAAAGCTTCATATATTTTATTTAAAATTAACATTAATTTATGGACAGTTTGGAGGGCACAAAGAATTCATATCATAATCAGAGAGATTTTTAATTTCTATTCCCCAGTTACTATAAACATCCGTAAAAAAAGTAAAATAACCTGCTTGATCTATTTTTTTAGTTGTACTAGATTCTGTTAACTCTATTTTCATTGTTTCAGGATAGATAATTGAAAATAGACTGCTTGTTTTAATATCATTGATATATGTACTCAGTTCATTAATTCCTACTTTGGCATAGTCAGTATTTGTATCAGAATTTTTTACCAAATCATTTATTTCAGACTGTATATTTTTACTGTATGCCGACTTTAATAAGGCTAAATCATTATCTATTATATATTTTTTTCCTTTGTTATTAAATAAAAAGACATTCCCTATTCTATTAGAATTTTTATCTACATATTCAAAAGCAATCCATAATTTATTTTCGTATTGTTTAAATTGTGCATCGTTTACCTTTGTAATAAAAGCAGGCGTTATTTGAACAAAATGTACTCTTAAGGTATCTGTAATTTCATAATTCAGCTTTTCATCCATAATTGTGGTGAAAGAACTTATAGGAAATTCAATCTGTTTTGTGAATGAGGATATTTTTTCTGATGTCCTTCCTGAAGCTAAATATCTTTTTTTCATATCATTCAATATTTCTGGAGGTGTCTTATATAGAGAAGGCTTAACTACCGTATGATATTGAAACACGCTAACTACAAATATTGATGACAATACACCTAATAAGATCAAAAATGGTATTAAATTTTTTTTCTTCATAATTTCTTAGTTTTTAAAATGGTTAAATTTATTAATAGCCTCCACTTTATTGTTTACGTGAAGTTTTCTGTAGATATTTCCGACGTGCTTTTTTACGGTATCAATGCTTATACATATCTTATCAGCAATTTCTTTATAGAGAAGACCTTGAGATAGAAGTTCTACAATTTCTGTTTCGCGTTTTGTAAGCTCTTCAAAATCTTTTACTTCAATTGTTTTTCTTTCAAAATGAGTTAAAACTCTTCTTGCTATTGAAAAACTCATAGGAGCGCCTCCGTTGTAAACGTCGCGGATTGATGATAGAATTTTATCCATACTTTCGCCTTTGATCAAATATCCCATTGCACCGGCTTTGAGAGAATTGAAAATCATTTCGTCATTCTCAAAGCTTGTACACATGATGAATTGAGTTGTGGACATATCTTTTTTCAACTTTCCGATAATGTCAATTCCCAGCATATCCTGAAGTTGGATATCCATCATAACTACATCGGGAGAAAGGGTAGATAAATTCTTGAGAGCAGCATTTCCATCAAAGAACTGTGCGATCACCTCCATATCGGTTTGGTAATCGATCACTTTCTTCAACGCATTGTTGTAGTTTTTTTCGTCTTCTACTATGGCTATGGAAATGCTCATGTTTATTGATTTCGTTAAGACAAATTTCAACAGAAAACAAAGAGTAAACAATTACACTTTTGTGTAATTTTAAAATTTGAGTTAACAGTTATTGGTTTGTTTTTTGTTTTTATTAAATTTAATGAAAATTCTATATATAGAAGATTAATTTAAATTAATAATTTCAAAAATAAACTCAATGAAAAAAGGAATTCTTATTGCTGCAACTTCTGTAGCCTTATTTTTAATAAGCTGCAAAAAAAATGAGAGTGGAAATAAAGGCATTGTAAAAGGTGATTCTTCAGAGCAAATCATTCTTGCAGACAACGGAAAAGTAGATTCTACGATCGGATACAATGTAGATGTAAACGGTAAAAAGACCATCAAAACAGATTATGTTTATAAAGCTACTGACGGATCATTAGTAAAAGTTGTTTATAATTATGACCCTAAAGAAAGTAATGTTTCGATTACGAGCAACAAAAAGACATTTGTTCTGGATAAAGTAAAATCAACCGGCACTGAAACTAGTTATGAAAAAGCAGAGATGAAGGCAACAGTAAAAGGAGACAGCCTGATTCTTCATCAGGGTGACAACATAATAGAATTGGTAAAAACCAAAATATAAAACACAAAAAAACCGCTCAGAATCTGAGCGGTTTTTTATATATCTGAAGAATATTATTCACCAGCTTTTTCTTCAGTAGAATCAGTTGCTTCTGCCTTTGGCTCTTCAACTTTTTCTTCTACTGCCGGAGCTTCAGCAACTACAGCTTCTTTTTTAGTAGCTGTTGTAGATCTTCTGCTTCTTCTTGTCGTCTTTTTCTCCTCAGCATTAGGATTATAAAGCTCATTGAAATCAACTAACTCGATCAAAGCAGTATCTGCAGCATCACCAGGTCTGAAACCAGTCTTGATGATTCTCGTGTAACCACCGTTTCTTTCAGCGATTTTCGGAGCTACAGTTCTGAATAATTCAGTAACCGCTTCTTTACTTTGAAGATATGAAAAAACAATTCTTCTGTTGTGTGTAGTATCTTCTTTTGCTTTTGTTAATAGGGGCTCAACATATACTCTTAAAGCTTTAGCTTTAGCTACAGTAGTGTTGATTCTTTTATGCTCAATCAGAGAACAAGCCATATTAGAAAGTAACGCGCTTCTGTGAGAAGCTGTTCTTCCTAAGTGATTGAATTTTTTACCGTGTCTCATTATTATTTAATTATCAGCGTCTAATTTATATTTTGCAACGTCGAAACCGAAGTTAAGACCTTTTGAATGCACTAATTCTTCTAGTTCTGTCAAAGATTTTTTACCAAAATTTCTGAATTTCATCAAATCAGACTTACTGTAAGAAACCAATTCTCCCAATGTTTCAACTTCAGCCGCCTTCAGACAGTTCAGGGCTCTTACAGAAAGATCCATATCTGCTAATTTAGACTTAAGGAGTTGTCTTGTGTGAAGAGTTTCCTCATCGTATTGGATAGATGCCTTTACAGCTTCAGTTTCTAGAGTGATTCTCTCATCAGAGAATAACATGAAGTGATAAATCAATATCTTAGAAGCTTCAGTCAAAGCATTCTGAGGGCTTATAGAACCGTCAGTTTCAATATCTAATACTAATTTTTCGTAGTCTGTTTTTTGCTCTACACGATAATTTTCAATGCTGTACTGCACTTTTTTGATCGGCGTAAAAATAGAGTCGATAGCAATAGTTCCTACAGGAGCATTGTTTGACTTGTTTTGGTCAGAAGGTACATACCCTCTTCCTTTTTCTATATTAAACGTGATTTCGAAAGTTACATCTGAGTTTAGGTTACAGATCAACAATTCTGGATTAAGAATCTCAAAACCATTGATTGATTTGCCTAAATCACCAGCAGTAATTACAGTTTGACCGGAAACTTTAGCAACAACCTGTTCGTTAGTCTGGTTTTCTGCCGTAGCTTTTAATCTTACCTGCTTAAGGTTAAGAATAATTTCGGTAACGTCTTCTATTACTCCTGGAATCGTTGAAAATTCGTGCTCTACACCTTCTATTTTGATAGATGAAATAGCGTATCCTTCCAGAGAAGAAAGCAACACTCTTCTCAAAGCATTACCGATTGTAAGCCCGAAACCTGGTTCTAGAGGTCTGAATTCGAATTGACCTTTAAATTCATCAGAGTTAAGTAGAATTACTTTATCGGGTTTTATGAATTGTAAAATTGCCATATTATTGGGTTGAGCAAAAATTTGATTAAAAAATTATTTAGAGTAAAGTTCGACGATAAGCTGTTCCTTGATGTCTTCCGGGATTTGGATTCTCTCAGGAGCAGATACGAAAGTACCTTGCTTTTTCTCATCGTTGAATTGTAACCACTCGTAGTTTGCTTTAGAAGCTAAAGAATCAGTAATTACTTCAAGAGATTTTGATTTCTCTCTTACAGCGATTACATCACCTGCTTTTACCAAATAAGAAGGGATGTTAAGAATCTCACCATTCACTGTGATGTGTCTGTGAGAAGTCAACTGTCTTGCACCAGCTCTGGTTTTAGCAAAACCTAATCTGTATACAACGTTATCCAATCTTGATTCGCAAAGCTGTAATAAAACTTCCCCGGTTACACCTTTACTTCTGTGTGCTTTTTCAAATAAGTTAGCAAACTGTCTTTCTAAAATACCATAAGTATATTTAGCTTTTTGCTTTTCAGCTAGCTGAACTGCGTATTCTGATTTTTTAGCACCTCTTCTTTTGTTAGGACCGTGTTGTCCTGGCGGTTGGTTTTTTCTTTTCTCGAAGTTTTTATCATCTCCGTAGATTGCAGCGCCAAACTTTCTAGCAATCTTAGTTTTAGGTCCAATATATCTTGCCATAATGGGTAAATTCTAAAAATTAAACTCTTCTTCTTTTTGGTGGTCTACATCCATTGTGTGGCATAGGAGTAACGTCAATAATTTCGCTAACCTCGATACCTGAATTGTGAATAGTTCTGATAGCAGATTCTCTACCTGCACCCGGACCTTTCACATACACCTTTACTCTTCTTAAACCAGCTTCGTGAGCTACATTAGAGCAATTCTCAGCTGCCATTTGAGCAGCAAAAGGAGTGTTCTTTTTAGAACCTCTGAACCCCATTTTACCGGCAGATGCCCAAGAGATAACTTCTCCGTTTTTATTTGTTAAAGAAATGATGATGTTATTGAAAGAAGCCTGAATATGCGCTTCACCAATAGCTTCAACTTTTACTTTTCTTTTTTTAACTACTTTAGTTTGTTTTGCCATAATTCCTAACGATTATTTACTTGCTTTTTTCTTGTTAGCAACTGTTTTTCTCTTTCCTTTACGGGTTCTCGAGTTGTTTTTCGTTCTCTGGCCTCTTAAAGGTAGTCCTAGTCTGTGACGTATTCCTCGTTGGCATCCTATGTCCATTAATCGCTTAATGTTCAATTGCACTTCAGATCTAAGCTCACCTTCTACTTTAATGTTTTCAGTGATGTAATTTCTGATTGCAGCCAATTCATCGTCATTCCATTCGTTGACTTTCTTGTCTTCGCTGATACCGGCGTTCTTAAGGATTTCAGAAGATGTGCTTCTTCCAATTCCGTAGATGTAAGTTAAACCGATAACACCTCTTTTGTTTTTTGGTAAATCAATACCTGAAATTCTCGCCATAATTTAGCCTTGTCTTTGTTTAAATTTTGGGTTCTTCTTGTTGATTACAAACAGAACGCCTTTTCTGCGAACGATTTTGCAATCAGCACTTCTTTTTTTAATTGATGCTCTAACTTTCATTTGAAATATTTATTTTTTTTCTATAATTAAACATAATCTTCCGATTACATTTAAAATATATTTATTTTTAACAATAGCCAAATGGAGATCAGAAGATTCCATTTGGCAGTTGTTTAATATCTAAATGTAATTCTCCCTTTTGTCAAATCGTAAGGAGACATTTCTAGTTTTACCTTATCACCAGGTAAAAGTTTAATATAATGCATTCTCATTTTACCAGAAATATGAGCGATAAGTATATGCCCATTTTCTAGCTCTACACGGAACTGGGCGTTCGAAAGTGCTTCCGTAATAACGCCATCCTGTTCAATATGTTTCTGTTTTGCCATAAATTAATATCCAGTCGATCTTGATAGTTTAGACTGCATTAAGCCATCATAATGATGATTCAGCAGATAAGTGTTAATCTGTTGAACAGTATCTAATACCACCCCAACCATAATTAGCAACGAAGTTCCCCCAAAAAATAAGGCAAACGCATCTGTCTGAACAAGACTTCCATGCACTATTGCCGGAAGGACTGCAAAGATAGATAAAAATATTGCACCCGGCAAGGTAATTTTTGATAAAATGTCATCTAAATAATCAGCTGTCTCTTTACCCGGTCTTACCTTTGGTACCAAACCTCCGTTTCTCTTTAAATCATCAGCCATTTGGTTCACCGGAATTGTAATTGCGGTATAGAAAAATGAAAAGATAATAATTAATAGTGCGAACAATACATTGTACTGCCAGCTAAAAACATTTTTGAAACCTGCAAGAAAAGTATTAGACTCATCAAATTTTGTCAATAAGCCCGGTACAAACATTAATGCCTGAGCAAAAATGATCGGCATAACTCCGGCCGCATTTACTTTTAATGGAATCCACTGTCTTGCTCCCTGCATAAGATTTTTATTTACACCTCCTCTTGCCTGAGCTCTGCTTACATACTGAATAGGGATTTTTCTTACCGCAACAGATAACACTACTGCTAAAAGAACCACCAACATCCAGAATATTACTTCAACCATAATCATGATTGATCCTAATCCTCCTTTTCCGTTCTGTACTGCGATTTCCTGTACAAATGCTTCCGGTAATCTAGATAAAATACCTACCATAATAAGGATAGAAATACCATTTCCAATACCTTTATCGGTAATTTTTTCACCTAACCACATTGCAAATACAGAGCCTGCAACCAAGATTACAATACTTGGTAACCAGAACATGATAGAGTTTGGATCTACAAAATATGCAGACTGGAACTGAGCATACGGTAAGAATAACTGAGTAATAGAAGTTAAATAAGAAGGTGCCTGTACAAGACAAACCCCAATCGTTAACCATCTGGTAATCTGATTCAATGTATTTCTACCGGACTCTCCGTCTTTTTGAAGTTTCTGAAGATAAGGAATTGCCATCCCCATCAACTGAACAATAATAGAAGCAGAAATGTAAGGCATGATACCTAACGCCATCACGGAAGCGTGGCTGAAAGCCCCACCCGTAAACGACGAAAGCAAGCCAAGGAGACCTGCTCCTTGCTTGTTACCGCCTTGATTTTTATAATGCTCTAAGAGATCTCCTACTTCTGCAAGATTAATCGCAGGTAAAGAGATGAAAGATGCGAATCTATACACAAGGATAATACCTAAAGTGAAGAGAATTTTATCTCTTAATTCTTTAAGGCTCCAAATATTCTTAAGGGTTTGTATAAATTCTTTCATTAGTAATATTATAAGGTAATTGCTTTTCCACCTACTTTAGAGATTAGCTCTTCAGCAGATTTAGTGAATTTGTCAGCAGAAATTGAAACCGCAGATTTCAATTCTCCTCTACCCATAATTTTCACTATTTCGTTCTTAGTAGCCAAACCGTTCTGTACCAAAACTTCTTTTGTAATATCTCCTGTTAAAGATTTAGTATCAATTAAGTTTTGAATATCATCCAGGTTGATTGCTCTATACTCTTTTCTGTTTACGTTTTTGAAACCGAATTTAGGTAATCTTCTTTGTAAAGGCATCTGTCCACCTTCGAAACCGATTTTCTGAGAATAACCAGCTCTTGCTTTCTGACCCTTGTGACCTTTTGTAGATGTACCACCTTTTCCACTACCTTGTCCTCTACCAATTCTTTTTGAACTAAAAGTAGAACCTGCAGCAGGTCTTATGTTGTTTAAATTCATTTTAAAATTATTTTAAAAATTATTTTTGAACTTCAAGTAAGTGACTAACTGCAGCTATCATTCCTAAAATAGAAGGCGTAGCTTCGTGCTCTACAACTTGGTGAAGTTTCTTAAATCCTAATGCTTCAAGCGTTCTCTTTTGGGTTTTTGTTCTACCAATAGCGCTTCTTACTTGTTTTACTTTAATTGTTGCCATTGTATATTTATTAACCGTTAAACACTTTACTTAGAGAAACTCCTCTCATTCTTGCAATTTCTTCTGGTCTTCTGATGTCTAACAATGCTTTGAAAGTTGCCTTTACCACATTGTGAGGGTTTGAAGATCCTTTAGATTTTGAAAGGATATCGTGAATACCAGCTGACTCTAATACCGCTCTTACCGCACCACCGGCGATAAGACCTGTACCGTGAGAAGCAGGTCTCAGGAAGATATCTGCACCACCATATCTTGCAGCAGTCTGGTGAGGAATTGTATGGTTCATTACAGGAACTTTTACTAAGTTTTTCTTAGCATCTTCTACTGCCTTAGCAATAGCAGAAGCAACTTCCTTAGATTTTCCCAAACCAAAACCGATAGTACCAGCTTCGTCTCCTACAACAACAATTGCAGAAAATCCGAAAGCTCTACCCCCTTTAGTTACTTTTGTTACCCTGTTTACGGATACGAGACGATCTTTTAATTCTAATCCTCCCGGTTTTACTCTTTCTATATTATCTAGTCCTAACATATTTTCCGAAATTTAATGATTAGAATTTAAGTCCTCCTTCTCTCGCACCATCAGCCAGAGCCTTCACTCTACCGTGGTATACGAAACCGTTTCTATCAAATACAATAGCTTCAATTCCAGCAGCAATAGCTTTGGCAGCGATAGCTTTACCTACAGCAGCAGAAATTTCACTTTTAGTACCTTTAGCATCTACACCTTTTTCTCTTGAAGAAGCTGAAGCCAAAGTTTTACCATCTTTATCGTCTATTAACTGAGCGTAAATTTCCTTATTACTCTTGTATACAGATAATCTTGGCAATTCAGAAGATCCAGAGATTTTCCCTCTTACTCTTCTTTTTATTCTTATTCTTTTTTCTAATTTACTTAGTGCCATTTTCTTAAAATTTATTAAGCAGATTTACCAGCTTTACGTCTAACATTTTCTCCTACGAATCTTACACCTTTTCCTTTGTATGGCTCAGGCTTTCTGAATGAACGGATCTTTGCAGAAACCATTCCTAGAAGTTGCTTGTCATGAGACGTTAAAGTAATAATTGGGTTTTTACCTTTTTCAGTCAATGTATCAATTGTCACTTCTTTTGGAAGTTCTAAAACGATACCGTGAGAGAAACCTAAAGCCAACTCAAGTTTTTGACCTGAGTGAGAAGCTCTGTATCCTACTCCCACTAATTCCAACTTTTTAGTGAAACCTTCAGCAGTTCCAATAATCATGTTGTTGATCAACGCTCGGTACAAACCGTGAAGCGCTCTGTGTTGTTTAGAATCAGATGGTCTGCTGAATGTAAGCACTCCATCTTCTTGTTCTAAAGTAATTCCTTCTGTAAGCTCCTGAGTCAATTCTCCTTTAGGACCTTTTACAGTTACTACGCCATCTTTCTCAGTGACAGTAACTCCAGCTGGAATTGTTATAATTGCTTTACCAATTCTTGACATTTTCCTTTGATTAAAAATTAATAAACATAGCAGATTACTTCACCGCCTACTTTTTCTTCTCTAGCTTTCTTATCTGTCATTACTCCTCTTGAAGTTGAGATAATCGCTACACCCAAACCGTTCAGTACTCTTGGAAGTTCCGCAGAACCTTTGTACTGTCTCAGACCTGGTCTTGAAGCTCTCTGGATAGATTTGATGGCAGGCTTGTTTGTTTGCTTGTCGTACTTAAGAGCGATTTTGATAGTCCCCTGAACAGCGTTATCTTCAAACTTGTAGTTTAAGATATACCCTTGATCAAATAAGATTTTCGTAAGCTCCTTTTTGATTTTCGATGCAGGAATTTCCACCACTTTGTGGCCTGCGCTTTGTGCGTTCCTTACTCTTGTTAGGAAATCTGAAATTGGATCTGTTACCATTTTTCTATTTTAAATTATTGGTTAAAGACAACCAGTATTGAAGGGACTTAAAGATTAAAATATCAGACGTCAGAAAACTTCGGTCTGATATTTTTATTTTTAGTATCCAGACAACTTAATTGTCCCGGTTTTAATTAGTAATTATTACCAACTAGCTTTTTTCACTCCAGGGATAAGACCGTTGTTGGCCATTTCTCTAAAAGTAACTCTGGAAATACCAAAGGTTCTCATGTAACCTCTTGGTCTCCCTGTCAATTTACATCTGTTGTGTAGTCTAACAGGAGAAGCGTTTTTAGGTAATTTTTGAAGTCCTTCGTAATCACCAGCTTCTTTAAGAGCTTTTCTTTTCTCAGCGTATTTAGCTACAGTAGCTTCTCTTTTGCGCTCACGCGCTTTCATTGATTCTTTAGCCATTTCTTAGTTCTTTTTGAAAGGTAAACCGAAGTGAGTTAATAATGCTTTAGCTTCTTTATCTGTTTTCGCAGTTGTAACAAAAGTAATATCCATCCCCTGGATTTTCTTTACTTTGTCGATTACGATCTCAGGGAAGATAATTTGCTCAGTAATACCTAAGTTATAATTACCTCTACCATCGAAACCGTCAGCTTTGATACCAGAAAAATCTCTAATACGTGGCAAAGCAGAAGAAGTCAATCTGTCTAAGAATTCGTACATTTTGCTGGCTCTAAGAGTTACTTTAGCACCTACAGGCATACCTTTTCTTAATTTGAAAGCAGCTTCATCCTTTTTTGAAATAGTACCTACAGCTTTTTGCCCGGTAATATTTGTAAGCTCTTCAACAGCATAATCGATGATTTTCTTATCAGCAGTAGCATCTCCTAAACCTTGAGATAAAATAATTTTCTCTAGTCTTGGTACCTGCATTACTGATTTGTATCCGAATTCTTCCATCATTGCAGGAACAATCGTTTCTTGATATGCTTTTTTGGGTCTTGCTATATATTCCATGTGTTATTTAAAATTATAAAGTTTCACCCGTTTTTTTGTCGATTCTTACTTTTTTATCTCCGTCGATTTTGTAACCGATTTTGATAGCTTTCCCGTCTTTACCAACTAAAGCTACGTTTGAGATATGTATAGAAGCTTCCTTTTCTGTAATTCCTCCTTGAGGATTTGAAGCTGAAGGCTTAACGTGTTTTTTAACGATGTTAAGTCCTGCAACGATTACTCTAGGGTCTTTTCCTTCTTTTTTGATCACTTCAATAACTTCACCAGTTTTACCTTTGATATCTTTTTTACCAGTGGTAATGATTACGTTATCTCCTCTTTTTATTTTTAACTTTGACATTTTTTTTAAAATTTTAAATATTAAAGTACTTCAGGAGCTAATGAAATGATTTTCATATATTCTTTGTCTCTCAACTCACGAGCAACGGGTCCGAAAACACGTGTTCCTCTCATCTCTCCTCCAGCGTTTAGTAAAACACAAGCATTGTCTTCAAATTTGATGTAAGATCCATCTTTTCTTCTGACTGCTTTTTTTGTTCTTACTACTACCGCCTTTGATACTTGACCTTTCTTAGCGTTTCCTGATGGTGTAGAATCTTTAATAGTAACTACGATTTTATCACCAACTGAAGCATATCTTCTTCTGGTACCTCCCAGAACTCTGATCACTAGTACTTCTTTAGCACCTGTGTTATCAGCAACTTTTAATCTTGATTCTGTTTGTAACATTACTTAGCTTTTTCAATGATTCTTACTAATCTCCATCTTTTACTCTTGCTCATAGGTCTAGTTTCCTGAATAAGAACTGTATCTCCTTCTGTGCATTCGTTGTTCTCGTCGTGTGCAGTATATTTTTTCGTTTTCAAAACGAATTTACCGTACATCGGGTGTTTTACTCTTGTAGTTTCACTAACAACAATAGTTTTTTCCATTTTATTGCTGGAAACCACTCCGATTCTTTCTTTTCTTAAATTTCTATCCATTGTAAAAAGGATTATTGTTTGTTAGTTAACTCAGTGTTTAGTCTTGCGATTGTCTTTCTCAAATCTCTGATTTGGATTGGATTTTCAAGCGGACTGATTTTGTGAGCCAATTTCATTTTTGAGAATTGAGCTTTAGCTTCAGCCAATTTTGCTTGAATATCTTCAGCGCTTAGATTTTTAATTTCAGCTTGTTTCATTGTTTCAGAGATTAAAGAGGTTTAACAAAATCGTTAGCAACTACAAATTTGGTAACTACAGGTAATTTCTGTGCAGCAAGTCTTAAAGCTTCCTTTGCGATCTCGTAAGATACTCCTCCGATTTCAAACATAATTTTACCTGGTTTTACTACAGCTACCCAATATTCTACAGCACCTTTACCTTTACCCATCCTTACTTCGGCTGGTTTCTTGGTAATAGGCTTATCCGGGAATATTTTGATCCATAGTTGACCTTCTCTTTTCATATATCTTGTCGCAGCGATACGAGCAGCTTCGATCTGTCTAGCAGTGATCCAAGCACCTTCTGTAGCTTTGATTCCGAAAGTTCCGTAAGCAAGTTGATTACCTCTTTGAGCAATCCCCTTCATTTTCATCTTATGAACTCTACGGAATTTGGTTCTTTTTGGTTGTAACATAATTTCTTAAATTTTAGATTTTAGAATTTAGATTTTAAAAAAGTAACGGTCATTTAAAAACTATCCTCTAAAATTTTATTAATTATTTTTTTTATCTCTGGAAGGTCTTCTGTTATCTCTGTCTCCGCCTCCTCTGTTTCCGCCATTTGAAGGACCACCTTTCTTCTGTTGTCCTACTAGTGGAGAAAGATCTCTTCTTCCGTAAACTTCACCTTTCATGATCCAAACTTTAACTCCTAACTTACCGTATTGAGTCAACGCTTCACCGATATGATAATCGATATCTGCTCTGAAAGTTGATAATGGAATTCTTCCGTCTTTGAAAGACTCAGATCTTGCCATTTCAGCACCGTTCAATCTACCAGAGATCTGAACTTTGATCCCTTCAGCACCCATTCTCATTGTAGACGCGATAGCCATCTTTACAGCTCTTCTGTAAGAGATTCTGTTTTCGATCTGCTTAGCGATACTGTCTGCAACTAATACTGCATCAAGCTCAGGTCTTTTGATTTCGAAAATATTGATTTGAATATCCTTTTTTGTAAGTTTCTTCAATTCTTCTTTTAACTTGTCAACTTCCTGACCTCCTTTACCGATGATTAATCCCGGTCTGGCTGTAGTGATTGTTACTGTTACTAATTTCAGGGTTCTTTCAATATAAATTTTTGAAATTCCACCTTTAGATAATCTTGCTTCAAGGTATCTTCTGATTTTGTAGTCTTCCGCGATTCTGTCTCCATAATCGTTTCCGCCAAACCAGTTAGAATCCCATCCTCTGATGATACCTAATCTGTTACCAATTGGATTTGTCTTCTGTCCCATACCTTGAATTAATTTTCTTTTGTACCTAAGATTAGTGTGATGTGGTTTGATCTTTTTCTGATTCTGTACCCTCTACCTTGCGGAGCTGGTCTCAGTCTCTTCAATTGTCTTGCACTGTCTACAAAAATTTCTTTAACGATAAGATTAGCTTCTTCGATATCAGCACCTTCGTTCTTTGACTGCCAGTTGGCCATCGCAGAAAGTAATACTTTCTCTAATTTGTTTGAAGCGTCTTTCTTTGAATATTTTAGGATGCTTAAAGCTTTATCAACTTCTACCCCTCTGATGATATCAGCAACTAATCTCATCTTTCTTGGAGATGAAGGGCAATCGTTATGTAATGCTTTTACTACATCTTGATTTGTTAATTTACGTGCTAATGCACTTTCTCTTTTTCTTGATCCCATGATTATCTACTTCCTTTGTTTTTGTTACCACCATGACCTCTGAAAGATCTTGTTGGAGAAAATTCGCCTAGCTTGTGACCAACCATGTTTTCTGTAACATAAACCGGGATAAAAGATTTCCCGTTGTGTACTGCAATAGTTTGTCCTACGAAGTCCGGAGAGATCATTGATGCTCTAGACCAAGTTTTGATAACTGTCTTCTTACCAGACTCGATGTTTGTCTGAACCTTCTTATCTAAAGTATGATGAATGAATGGTCCTTTTTTAAGTGATCTTGCCATAATTATTTACGTTTAGATATGATATGACGGTTAGACGCTTTGTTTTTCTTTCTGGTTTTGTAACCTTTAGCCGGCATTCCGTTTCTAGATCTTGGGTGACCTCCAGATGAACGACCTTCACCACCTCCCATTGGGTGATCTACAGGGTTCATTACTACCGGTCTTGTTCTAGGTCTTCTACCTAACCATCTGCTTCTACCAGCCTTACCTGAAACTGTTAACTGATGATCAGAGTTTGAAACAGATCCAATCATTGCATAACACTCAGTAAGGATCATTCTAGATTCTCCTGAAGGCAATTTGATGATTGCATATTTTCCGTCTCTTGAAGTCAATTGAGCTGATGAACCAGCACTTCTTGCTAAGATTGCACCTTGACCAGGCTTCATTTCGATACAAGAAATCACAGTTCCCAAAGGAATGTTTTTCAATTTCATCGCATTACCTACATTAGGCTCTACGCTTTCACCAGAAATGATTTTTTGGTCAACTTTGATCCCGTTTGGAGCGATGATATATCTCTTTTCTCCGTCTGCATATTCAACTAAAGCGATGAAAGCAGTTCTGTTTGGATCGTACTCTACAGTTTTTACCGTTGCTTCAACATCATGTTTGTTTCTTTTGAAGTCGATAATTCTGTATTTCTTTTTGTGTCCACCTCCGGTGTAACGCATGGTCATTTTACCAGTTTGGTTACGTCCACCTGACTTACTAATACCAACAGTTAGAGACTTCTCTGGTTTGTTGGTAGTAATTTCCTCAAAATTGTTTACAATTCTGAATCTCTGTCCTGGGGTGATAGGTTTTAATTTTCTAACAGACATTACTATTATTTATAATTAATAATTAATTTACAGCAAAAATGTCGATTACTTCTCCTTCAGCAAGAGTGATAACCGCCTTTTTCAATTTGTTTGTCTTCCCTACTTGAAGACCTTTTTTCGTGTATTTCGAAGAAACTTTAGGCGCATAAATCATGGTTCTAACGTCTGCTACTTTTACACCATAAGCTTGCTCTATTGCATTTTTAATCTGGATTTTATTCGCCTTAGGTTGTACTAAGAAAGAATAAGCACCTCTTAAATCTGTAAGATAGTTTGCTTTTTCTGAAATAACTGGTTTAATAATTAGTGACATGATTTATTTCTTTAAATTTTCCTGGAATTTTTCAACTGCACCTTCTAAGAAAACGATCTCACCTGCGTTGATTAGGTCATAAGAAGAAATTTCGTTGAATTTCATAACCTTAGTCTTAGGTAAGTTTCTTGAAGATAAATACACATTCTTGTTCGTATCAGGAAGAATGAATAAAGATTTCTTATCATTCAATGCCAATGCATTCAATACAGTGATGAAATCTTTAGTTTTAGGAGCAGCAATGCTCAATCCTTCAACAATTCTGATGCTGTTGTCTCTCATTTTCTGAGAAAGAACAGATTTTTTAGCTAATCTCTTAAGAGCTTTATTCAATTTGAATCTGTAGTCTCTTGGCTTAGGACCAAATACTCTACCTCCACCTCTGAATGTAGGAGATTTAATATCACCGTATCTTGCAGAACCAGATCCTTTTTGCTTCTTAAGTTTTTTAGTAGAAGCAGTAATTTCGCTTCTTTCTTTTGATTTATGAGTACCTTGACGCTGAGCAGCAAGATATTGTTTTACTTCTAAGTAAACCGCGTGCTTATTTGGCTCAATTCCGAATACTGTTTCGTCTAGAGTTACTTTTTTTCCGGTTTCTTTTCCTGATGTATTTAATACTACTAGTTCCATTTTCTGATAATTACATAAGAATTTTTAGCTCCCGGAACAGCACCTTTTACTACTAAAAGATTTTGTTCTTGATCCACTTTTAATACCTGAAGGTTTTGTACAGTTACCTGCTTACCTCCCATTCTACCTGCCATTCTCATTCCTTTGAATACTCTCGAAGGATCTGATCCCGCACCGATTGAACCTGGAGCTCTTAATCTGTTGTGCTGACCGTGAGTAGCTTGCATTACACCTCCAAAGCCGTGTCTTTTAACAACACCCTGGAAACCTTTACCTTTTGAAGTTCCTGTTACGTCAACATATTCTCCTTCAGAGAATAGATCAACTTTTACTTCTTCTCCTACTTTTACTTCGTCTACGAATTCTCTGTAGAATTCCACCAACTTAGCTTTAGGAGCAGAACCAGCCTTTTTAAAATGGCCAGCCAACGCTTTACCAACGTTCTTTTCACTCTTGTCATCGAAACCTAACTGAACAGATTTGTATCCGTCCTTTTCAATGGTTCTGACCTGTAAAACCGAGCAAGGACCAGCCTGAATAACGGTACACGGCATATTTTTGCCGTTTTCGTCAAACAGAGAAGTCATCCCGATTTTTTTTCCAATAATACCTGACATTATTTATATAATATGTTATAAAATTTCCTTGTATTCACGTTCATTTTTCGAGTTCTCAAATAATTACCAAGTTTGAATTGGGCATATTCCTCCCCTAAAATGAGTGTGCAAATGTATGAATAAAATTTAATTTGACAAATATATATTGCAAAATATTTTGATTTTTAATGATTTAGAGATTTGCATGAATTTTGAAACGAAATTCTTTTAAATAATTCTTTAATTTTGAGAAAAAAGTAATATGAAAAATATTCTCAGCATATTAATGCTTTTTACCTGCATCATTTCCTTTGCTCAGTCTATACCTTTCACCGGAAAAAGAGATTTTAATATCGAACAGGGTGCAAGCGGATCGGGAACACCCGCTTATTACTTGGATATCAAGAAAAATGGAAATGTGCATTTTGGCTTCGTACAGATCAATCAGGCAGATCAAAAAGAAACCAAAGAAGAGATCAACGCCGGAAAATACAATCCAAAAGTCATGAAAGTACATTTCAAAACGTACAATGAAACTTTTTATGTGAAATTTGATCAGCAGAAAATCTATCTAACTGATGAAGAAGGGAACATTAAAAAATCTGACGACTGCTGCCCAATTTCTGAAATGGCGGAACTGAACTGTAATTGCGAAAGCATTCTTTATAAATGATGAAAATTTTACAAATCTTTTTTGCTTTCTTTCTGGTTATTTCGTGCAGTCAAAAGCAAAATCATCCTTACACGTTTTATTATTGGAAAACGAATCTTGCCTTAGATCAGATCGAGAGAAAAGCATTGGCAGAATCTACCACCCATTTTTTATGCACGAGATTTTTTGACGTTGATAAAGTTAATGGAAAATTTGAACCGGTTGCTGTTATTACTAAAGACAAAAGTTTTAGTACAGAAAAAGAAATCATCCCTACAGTTTTTATCACAAATCAAACTTTTTTTAGAATTAAAAATGAAGAAATAAAATTCCTTGCAAAAAGCATTTATGATTTAATTCAGAAGAAAGGTAAAGATTATCAACTTGCTCCAAGCAACGAAATTCAGATCGACTGCGACTGGACTGCCGGAACAAAAGATGATTATTTTAATTTTCTCAATGAACTAAAAAAGATTTCAGGAAAAGAAATTACCTGTACGCTGCGACTGCATCAGGTGAAAGATAAAAATCTAATGGGAATTCCGCCTGTTGAAAAAGTATACCTGATGTGCTACTCTACTTCTTCACCCTTAGAAAATTCAGGTAAAAATTCGATTTTAGACATTAATATTTTCAAAAGCTACCTCTCTAAATTGGAAGATTATCCTTTAAAAAATATCGAAGTGGCACTTCCCATCTATTCTTGGGGAATTGTAACCAACCACTTAGGAAAACACAAACTGATCAACGCTTTGTCTAAGAAAGATTTGGAAAATCAAAATTTTAAAAGAATTTCAGACAACGAAATTGAAATTCTGAAAGACGGTTTCTATTTTGGAAATTTCCTGAATAAAGGCTTTAAAATAAAAGCTGAAGAAATATCTGATGACCAGATCAAAGAAGTGGTACAGTTTTTAGATAAAAAAATAAGCAGTTACAACATCATATATTATCAATTAGATAGTAAATTTGTAGGTGACCGAAATTTTCAGAAAACATCATTTTAAAATAAAACACCAAATAAATATGAAAAAGTATATTCTTTCATTAGCAGTAGCGTCACTCTTTTACACAAAATCTGAAGCCTGCGCCTGGGCAGATCCCGACTATGATTACTTTAATCTATTTACTCAGAGTATCATTAAAGACAAATCTTATCTGCCTTTTCTCCATAATTATTCATCAAGATTTTACACCGATTTTAAAAGATCTCAGATTCCTGACGAAAATATAGAATCGTGGAGAAAATTTTTCAATAATCAGCTGAGCTATTCTGAAACAGATTTTTTGGTGAATAAACTCCCGATGAACGATCTGAATGATTTAAAAAAAGGAAATTCAGGCAATATTTTACTTAAAAAATTAGGGGCAAATTCTTACCAGAAATACCGTGAAGGAATTGATTATCTGATCGAGGCAAAATATCTTGAGCCTTACATGAAGATCAACTATGTAGAAACTGCAGATTCTTTTTATTACCGGGAAAACGAAAGCGATAAAAATGCAACCAGTTTAGATTATGCAAAAACAATTTCTGCATTGACTTCTTTATATAATGCCGCAAGAATTCCGGAGATTAAGCAGCGATACGGTTTTCAGCTCGTGCGTTTCAATCACTATACAAGAAATTATGAGGCGGCACTTCAGGCTTTCAAAAATTATGTTCAGCCGATTCCACTGAAAGGTGCTGCATATTATATGGCTCTTGATCAACTCGCAGGAGCACAACGGGGCTTGCAAATGGGAAGTGATGCCAACTGGAATTTTTTCCAGGTTTTCAAAAACAGCAAGAGCAGAAAAGAAGGTGCTTTTGTTTCGATGAAACTTTCAGATACCGCATCATTTAACAATATTCTGAAAAGAGCCGGAACCAATGATGAAAAAAACATGGCTTATTTTCTTTTAGGCTATGAAGATTTCACCAATCCGATTCCGATGATGGAGAAAATGTACGACATTGATCCCAATTCGGAAATCCTGAAAGTGATGGCGGCGAGAAGCATTAATGAGCTTGAGAGAAGTTACCTTCCGACTTACTACTACGAATCAGAAAATTCTGCTAAAACAGGAGATATGAAAACTTCTGCGAAGGTTGCTGAAACAAAAGAAGCAAAACCTAAAGAATTAAGCTTCTGGCAGAAAATCGTATTATTCTTCAAAAATCTGTTCAGTTCAAAATCGGATAAGACAAAAGACGAAAGTAAAAACGATCAAAGCGATGATGAACTGTTGGAAAACCCAAACAGAATTCCGTTTTACACCAAAAACCAGAGTTATTATTACGACGAAAATCAAAAAGACTTTCTTGATCAGCTTGAAACATTCACTGCGAAAACCAAAGAAAAATCAAATGACGAATATTGGCAGATTGCAGATGCTTATCTTAAATTTTTAAAGAAAGATTACCAAGCAAGCACCGAAATTTTAGATGAAATAAAAACCAGTAATCCTGAATATCTTGAAGAAATCAAGAGAATGAAAGTTTTGAACGACATCGTTTCGCAACCAAAAATCACGGCAGAATATGAGGATCATCTGATGAAAGATTATGCAGAGTATTTCGCTGAAAAGAAGATCGAAAAAGACAGCACAAATGATGTCGGCTATGATTACTATGGCTCTGTTCCTTCTACCGATTCTTTTCTGAAAGACGTTTTGGCAAACCGTTACTTTTTGCAGGGTGAAGATGGCAAATCTTTCCTGATGAACAATAAATTGTCTGACCTTCAATATAATCCGAATTCTACATTGGTAAAAAGTGTGGAAGACTTTTACAGAAAGACAGATAAAACTCAGTTTGAGCAGCAGATCATTGCCAAAAACATGGATGACGTCGGGAATATCGATGCGTTTTTCAATGTAATTTATGGTGACAGAGCGATGAGGCTGGCTGATTTTGATAAAGCTAAATCTTATTATCAGAAAGCACAGAATTTCTCAGGAATTCCTAGAGGAGATTATGAAAGATATAATCCGAATACCAATAAATATGAAAAACTGGTTTATGACGGAACCAATTATGATGGTTTTAAAAATATTCCGAACCTCATATTTGGTCACAATGTTTGGGAAAGCTTCCAGAGTTCTGATGCCGAAAGTATGAGAGCTGAAGACTATTCTGCATTTCCGTACATTAAACCAATGATGAGTAAGCTGGAATTGTCCGAAGCGTTGATTCAGCTTAAAAAAACAGGAAACGGTAAAGACCAGAAAGCTGCCGAAGCCAATCAGCTGATCGGAAATTTATTGTACAACACTTCTGTTTTAGGATATTACCGTGAAGTATTTGTTATGGATGTCGACAACAGCAACGGCGGAAAATACGATTTCTGGAGTACCGATAAGAAAACACCTTATCAATATTATTACAAAAATTTCACTTCAACTACCTATATCGAGCCAGACAATTTTGATTTAGCTTTAAATTATTATAAAAAAGCTTTATCTATTTCTGGCAACAAAGAACAGAAAGCAAGATTGCTTTTCCAGATGGCAAGTGCCGAACAGGGGAAATATTATCAGTATGAAGCCAAAAACCAGGCAAACATTGACTATTCTGATCCGAAATGGTCTGAGAAAAATGACGCTTATCAAAAGCAGATGAAGGACCTGAAAAACCAGAAATACCGAACTTATTTTGCCCAAATGAAATCTCAATATTCAGATACAGAAACTGCGAGAACACTTTTGGGAAGTTGTAGTTATTTTGATTATTTTATGAAGAGATAAATTAAAAATTAGCCTTACAAATTTGTAAGGCTTTATTTATTCCAATTCTATTGGATTATATGGAATAGGATTTGATTTTGTAATAATCTTACTTCCATCCTCATTATATGCGTTTCCGTGAAAAGCACCTGGATTTTCATAGTAAGTTTTTCTAATCTCTCTTAATTTCTGTCGACTTACTTTTAAAACACTTTTTTCATCTTCCAGATAAATATCCATTTGATTTTTATCAATTCCTTGAGCCAAAAAATGAAATATTTGCTCAGCATCTTCAATCTCTAAAATTAATCCCGGAAGTCCTTGAAAAACATAAGGTCCATTATTTATCGGAATTTCTGTAGAATACCAAGCAATATAATTCCTCCCTCTGTATTTCACAGATGCTTTTTTGCAATCATATCCAAGAATTTTTTTCTGCCCTTTTTCGAGTTGCCACTTAAAATCAGGGATTTCTTCGTCATATTCGTATAATCTATTAATCCTATTTTGATGAGTCACTATTTTATCATTAAGTTTTTTCAAACTAATATTTCCCCAAAGTATCTTATATTTTAGCATTTGATTCAAATCTTCAGCATCTACAAAATCTTGATGACTGAATTTCTCTCTTAAAGAATCTAATTTTATTAATGTCAAATCACTAAATTTTGTGAAATTATCATTTGTCTGCAAAATACAAATTGTCTCTCGGGGAATTGCTAAGGATTTTCCACTATCTGAAAAAGTAAATTGATAATAAATATTCAATGTACTTTTTCCATAATTATTTACAGAAAACAGACTACTTTTCATTTTAAATTCACTTGGAAATTTTGTTTGCTGTGAATAAAAAACATTGCATAACAACAAAGTCAAAACTATAATTAAAATCCTCATATGCTTTTTTTTAATTAAAAAAAGGATGAAAAAATCATCCTGGAAAATTCGCTTATAAATCTTTAAAATACAATACCATTACTTAGACCGGTATTTCCATTACATTTTTGAGCATTGAAATATGCCACATCATTATTAAAGGCAATCAATCCGTTATAGTCATCTGTATATTGATCTAAATCTAAAAAATATATCTGACCACATGGAGAATGTACTCTCTCCCAAGTATAAAAAAACATCATTGATGTAATAAGTTCTTTTGGATTGTCAATAACAATTTTTTCTTGTTTCACATTTTCTGTTTTATTTTTGTTATCTTTTAAATTAATGTTCTTCAAAGAACCCAATTCAAATCCGTGAAAAGGCTTGCTTTCTGCACTCATAAAACCTGCAACTCCCAAAGCTGCAATAAAAAGATTTTTTTTCATAATGTTATTTTTTGTTTTAACATTTCAAAATTAAAACCAAGACTGATATTTCACCAATTAATAACACATAAAAGTAAAATAATTAACATTTATTTAAATCACTTTCTATAGATTTTAATTAATAATAAAATATATATGATAAATTTATAATTATAATATTTTATTAAAACAAATAGAGAATACCAAAAAGTTAACAAATGTTAAAAGGATTGTATTTCGCTGTTAAAATATCTCTTACTCCTCTTTTTTTAAAAGCCATTCATTGTGTCTTTTCCTGAATGCATCATGCTTATTATCCTGATTTCGTTTGGCTGCATCGATTGAGTGTGAAGCATGAATATCTGTATCTTCTTCAGCAAAATCTGCCAGTTTTTCATAATAACAATGAATTTGATCTAATTCTTTTTCGGTAAGATCTTCAATATCAACCATTCTATTACTTGCCTTATCATTGGCTGCAATCAATTCATTCAATTTGATCTGAATGGCTTTTGAATCTTTATTCTGAGACTTCTGAATCAGGAAAACCATCAGAAAAGTAATAATGGTTGTTCCTGTATTGATGACCAATTGCCAGGTTTCGGAATACTTGAAAACAGGTCCCGAAACTGCCCAAATCACAACTATGGCAACTGCACCAATGAAAGCGTAAGAACTCCCTGTAAATTTTGTAGCCCAGTTTGAAAATTTTTCAAAAATGCTTTTATCTGACTTTGACATTACAATTAATTTTATTTTTAAATATAAACAAAAACTCCGCCTAATTGGTGGAGTTTTTGGGTTATTTAAATAGAATTTTAAGGCTGCTCCGCTTCTATCAATTAACAGATTATTTTTCCGGATAATGAATGGCCTTGTCGAGCTCGATTGGATTATTACTTTTTCTGATATGATTCTGCATCATCTCAGATAATTCTTTTATTTGCTCAGGACTTTTAACTTCAATTCCCATCACCATAAATCTTGCTGTAGGATCAGTATTGTTTTTGATATGTTCTTTAAACTCATGAAGCGGATCGTTGTAATTATCAAGCATTAGCTTTTTAAGTTTTACTTCAGTGATCTTAACAGGTTTTTGGCCTGAAAAATTTTCGATAATTGAAGTTGTGTCGTAAGTTTTTGCAAGTTTATAGCTTTTAACTAAAGAAAATTTAAAATTATTTTTATCATCAGAAATTTCAAATATCATTCCTGGTAAACCTTTAAATTTATAGGGACCTTCACTGAGCGCAATATCTTTTGTAAACCAGGCTGTCCAGTTTCTTCCTCCGAATTTTGTAGTTGCTTTCTGCAATTTGTAACTCCCGATATTTTTCGTTTCATCCGAAAGTTTCCAATCAATATGATCTTCTGTATCTACGATAAACATATTCTGAACATGAATATAATTTGAACTGACATTCGAATTGTTCTTTCTGATCAGGGCGGGAGTATCGTCCCAAATGATATGGTTCTGCCCTTTTGTTTTGTTTGTAGAGTCTGTAACAACAAAATCATAATTATAAAATTTCACGTTGTCAGGATTCACATCCAAAACCATACTTACTTTTCGCATTTCTATATCAGTTGAATCTACTTTGTAATGATATTCATAAATAAAACGATGGGTCTGTCCAGCTAACGACAAACTAATCAACACAAAAAATAATAATATTGCTTTCATTATTGTAAATTTTTACAAAGATATAAATTAAATAGAACCTTGCAATACATAATAGTATTAAATTTAAAATAGTTTCAAAAAAAATCCCTTTTCTTTCGAAAAGGGATTTATATTTAAGATGATAAGCTAAAAGCTAATTTATCATACTTTAATTTCAACATCAACACCTGAAGGTAACTCTAATTTCATTAGAGCATCCACAGTTTTAGAAGAAGAAGAGTAGATATCCATCAATCTCTTGTGAGCTGATAACTGAAACTGCTCTCTAGCCTTCTTGTTTACGTGCGGAGATCTCAACACAGTGAAGATTCTCTTATTTGTAGGTAATGGAATGGGTCCGTTTACAACAGCACCAGTAGCCTTTACCGTTTTTACGATTTTCTCAGCAGACTTGTCTACTAAATTGTAATCGTAAGATTTTAGTTTTATTCTGATTCTTTGTGACATTTCTTTGATTTAAAAAATTAACCTTTTGCTTTAGCAATGATATCTTCAGCAACGTTTTGAGGAGTAGCCTGGTATTTCTCTAATTCCATAGAAGAAGTAGCTCTTCCTGATGAAAGTGTTCTTAGAGTAGTAACATAACCAAACATTTCAGAAAGTGGAACTGAACCTTTGATTACAACGGCACCGTTCTTTTCTTCTTGTCCACTGATCGTACCTCTTCTCTTGTTAAGGTCACCAATGATATTACCCATATATTCTTCCGGAGTTACAACCTCCAGTTTCATAATAGGTTCCATAATTACCGGCTTAGCAGCACGTCCCGCTTCTTTAAATCCTAATTTAGCTGCCATTTCAAAAGAAAGTGCATCAGAATCCACCGCGTGGAAAGATCCGTCTTTAAGAGTAACTTTAATACCTTCAACTTCGAAACCAGCCAAAGGACCGTTTTTCATTGCAGCTTTAAAGCCTTTTTCAATTGCAGGAACAAATTCTCTAGGAACGTTACCACCTTTGATCTCATTGATGAATTCTAAACCTACTTTACCTTCTTCTGCAGGTCCTAGTTCAAATACAATATCAGCAAATTTACCTTTACCACCAGATTGTTTTTTGTAAACTTCTCTGTGCTGAGCAACTCTTGTAAGATTTTCTTTGTATTCTACCTGAGGCTGACCTTGGTTAACTTCAACTTTGAATTCTCTTCTCATACGGTCAACAATGATATCAAGGTGAAGCTCACCCATACCAGAGATAATCGTTTGTCCGGAAGCTTCGTCAGTTCTCACTGTGAAAGTAGGATCTTCTTCTGCTAATTTAGCTAAAGCATTACCCATTTTATCCTGGTCAGCTTTAGTTTTAGGCTCAACAGCGATACCAATTACCGGATCAGGGAAAACCATCGATTCCAGAACGATTGGGTTTTTCTCGTCACACATTGTATCTCCTGTTTTGATAGATTTGAAACCTACCGCAGCACCAATATCTCCTGCTTCAATATATTCTACAGGATTTTGCTTATTAGCGTGCATCTGATAGATTCTTGAGATTCTTTCTTTATCTCCTGAACGGGTGTTTAAGATATAAGAACCTGCATCCAGTCTTCCAGAGTATGCTCTGAAGAATGCCAATCTTCCTACGAAAGGATCGGTAGCAATCTTAAATGCTAAAGCCGAGAAAGGCTCTTTTACGTCTGGTTTTCTGAAAATTTCAGCGTCAGTTCTTGGGTCAGTACCTTTGATATCATCTTTATCCAATGGAGAAGGCAAGTATTTACATACTGCATCCAACATAAACTGTACTCCTTTGTTCTTAAATGAAGAACCACAAGTCATTGGGATAATAGAAAGATCGATAGTAGCTTTTCTAAGCGCTTCGTTGATTTCGTCTTCAGAGATTGAATCCGGATCTTCGAAGAATTTCTCCATCAAAGTCTCATCATAGTCAGCAACAGCTTCTACTAATTTCTCTCTGTATTCAAGAACTTCATCTTTCATGTCGTCAGGAATTGGAACTACCTCGAAAGTAGCACCTTGTCCAGCTTCATCCCAGATGATCGCTCTGTTTTTAATTAAGTCAACTACACCTTTGAAATCTTCTTCAGCACCGATTGGTAAAACGATTGGAACTGCATTTGATCCTAACATTGTCTTAACCTGGTTTACCACGTTAAGGAAGTCAGCACCTTGTCTGTCCATTTTGTTTACGAATCCCATTCTTGCTACTTTGTAGTTGTCAGCAAGTCTCCAGTTTGTTTCAGACTGAGGCTCTACTCCGTCTACAGCAGAGAAAAGGAATACCAATCCATCCAATACTCTCAAAGATCTGTTTACTTCTACTGTGAAGTCAACGTGTCCCGGTGTATCGATGATGTTGAAGTGATAAGGTTTAGTTTCAGGTAAAGCTTTTCCCTGATCAGTTGGGAAATTCCAAGAACAAGTAGTTGCAGCAGAAGTAATCGTAATACCTCTTTCTGCTTCCTGCTCCATCCAGTCCATTGTAGAAGCACCATCGTGAACTTCACCAATTTTGTGGTTTACCCCTGTATAGAATAAGATTCTTTCTGTAGTGGTCGTTTTACCGGCATCAATGTGCGCAGCAATACCAATATTTCTTGTAAATTTAAGATCTCTACTCATTTCTAATTAGAATTTAAAGTGTGAGAAAGCTTTGTTAGCTTCCGCCATTTTGTGAGTATCAGATTTTTTCTTGTAAGCAGCACCTTCTTCTCTTGAAGCAGCTACTACTTCGTTAGCCAATTTCAAAGCCATTGACTTATCGTTTCTCTTTTTAGAGTAAAGGATTAACCATTTCATTGCCATAGAAATTTTTCTGTCAGCTCTGATCGGCATAGGAATCTGGAAGTTAGCTCCACCTACTCTTCTGGAACGTACTTCTACGTGAGGCATAACATTAGTTAATGCATCTTTCCAGATTTCAAGGGCTGTCTTTTCAGTTTCTCCTTTTTTAGTTTCTACGATATCTAATGCATCATAGAATATTTTGAATGCGATAGACTTTTTACCATCTAGCATCAAGTTGTTTACGAATCTAGTTACCAATTGATCATTAAATTTCGGATCTGGTAACAACGGTCTTTTTTTCGCTTTTGTCTTTCTCATTGTTTCTGTACCTTATTTAATGATTATTTTTTCTTTCCTTTAGCTGGCGCAGCTGCTGCCTGACCTGGTTTTGGTCTCTTAGCACCATATTTTGATCTTCTCTGCGTTCTTCCGCTGACACCTGCAGTGTCTAATGCTCCTCTTACGATATGATAACGTACTCCCGGTAGGTCTTTCACCCTTCCGCCGCGTACCAATACTATCGAGTGCTCTTGAAGATTATGTCCTTCGCCCGGGATGTAGGCGTTGACTTCTTTACCGTTTGAAAGTCTCACCCTTGCAACTTTTCTAAGTGCAGAGTTAGGTTTCTTAGGAGTGGTAGTATATACTCTCGTACATACACCTCGTCTTTGTGGACAAGAATCAAGGGCAGCCGATTTACTCTTCTTGGTGAGTGCGACTCTTCCTTTTCTAACTAATTGTTGAATAGTAGGCATTTAATTGCTTTTTATTTTAGGGTGCAAAAATAGTAATAATTTTTTAATCTACAAGTAGTTATACTGAAATATTGTTTTTTTCCTGAAGTTTTAATTCATTAATTCTCTGATGATCCGAATAGCAATTACTCAATAATCCTCACCCGGACATTCTTATTCCATCCAAAGTTTTTCACATTATTTTTAAGCTGATCATAATTTTCAGGATTTATAGAATAAATTACCACATGATCCATAGCCGCATTTGCATTGTCACTTATTGTCAAAACAGCAACCTTCTTCCAGCTTTCAGGCACATAGCCGCTGAACCACTCTTCGTACACTATTGCCAGCTCATAATTGTTTTTAAGAGAATATTCTTTAACGAAATTACCAAATTTATAATCAAAGTTTTTTTCGTTTTCATTGAAAGGAATCATTTCTTTAGATCCTAAACCAACAATATCCAGCAAATGAATATCTGAAAAATAGCATATTGCGCCGATGTCATTTGCTACAACTTTAGAGGTATTATAATATTTTTTCAGGAATTTAGCAGACTGTATCTGTTGTTCGTAAATATTACGGCTTCCATTGATGATCATATAATGTGAAAATTTGCATTTGTACATCAGTAACAGAACATTGCAAATGATGAACAGCCCTATTATTTTATCTTTCTTAAATTCAAACAAAGGATTCACAAAAAAATGTTTTAACCTCGGGATCAGTACCATGACAAAAGCAACCGAAATATAGGTTTCGTAACGAAAAAATCCGCGAAAGTTCCCGAAAAATGCATGCAGCATCAGCGTAAATGACAATACAATCAGTAAAAAATTATTCAGAATCAACTGATAAAAAGGAATCTTATTTTTATAGTTTCTATATATAAGGACAGCTACAATCAGAAGAAAAAACAGACCAACTTTATAAAATGTAATATTAAAAAAAACCTTATCAAGAAAAAGATATTTCATCTGCGGAAGGAAATCTCCTGAAGAATCAAACGTAGAACCCTTTACCACAACTGAATAAGGAAAAAAATAACCACACTCCTGATAATTAAAATATCCGAAAATCAAAACAGGCAAAAAACCACACACCAAAGTCAACACCACATTCCTGAAATTTTTAAGACACACAAAAACAAATGCTAACGATACGAAATAAAACATGCTTTCGAATCTCACAAGTCCAAGGAGTGCGATGGTAAAGTAAAACCAATAAGCAGATTCCGTTTTCTTAAAACCTGATACAACCCATTTTTGAAAGAAGTAAATATTCACAACAAACAAGAAAGCCTGCAATACATGCTCCATTCCCAACAAAATCTGCAGATGGAAAACCGCAAAAAACAATGTAAAAAGAACTGCAATAATTACCGTTTTATTTTGTTGAAAATATTGGCTATAATATTTATGAAGAAAATAAATTACAAAAACCGTAACAATCAGATTAAAAATCAATGGGATAATATCATGATTTCCAAAGATAAAAATGAAAACACTTAATATAAAAGTAAATATCGGTGATGAGGAAGATGATGAAAAAGTATACGGCGTCATTCCCCATACCCTATGCAAAGCAAAGTTTTTAGCAATTGCCAGATGAATATAGGCATCATCAACTGTATAAGTAAAAATATTTTCGGTTTTGGAAAGCATCATTAGAATATAAATCATGCAAACGCCGAAAAACAAACCGCAGTTAGTCAATAAACTTTTCATATTGCCCGCAATATTAAGAAAACTTCACGAATTTTTTACTTTAAAACTCTGCGATAGTTATCATCTATATTTTTTGTGGTATTTCGGCACAATTTTTCCTGCTTTTAGACATATTAAAAAATAAACTTATGAAAAATTCAAACATCATCGGCTTACAAGAAAGCGATTGCCAAAACATCTCAGAAAAACTTAATATATTACTGGCAAATTATTCCGTTTTTTACCAAAATACAAGAGGCTCCCACTGGAACATTAAGGGTGAGCAGTTTTTTACGCTTCACCCAAAATTTGAGGAACTTTACAACAGTCTGGTTTTAAAAATTGATGAAATAGCTGAAAGAATTCTGACTTTAGGCGCAACACCGGCACACAATTATTCTGATTATCTAAAAGTTTCTACTATTCAGGAAAGTAAAGAAGTAAGCGATGGTAATAAAAGTGTTGAGATTATCTTAAATTCATTTAAAGTGGTAATCGATCTTCAAAGAGAGCTTTTAGACATCACCGACAAAGCCGGAGATGAGGGTACAAACTCCCAAATGAGCGATTATATTACCGAACAGGAAAAAGAAGTCTGGATGTACAACTCTTATTTAGGAAAATAATCTTAAAGAAAACAATTAAAATATTTAAAAATCGTCTTACATTTAGACGGTTTTTATTTTTTATCACTATATTTGCGTTAAAAATACACATATGCCCGAAATACGACTTAATTCTATACTCGACAACGATTTTTACAAAATTACCATGCAAAACGCAGTGGTAAAACTCTTTCCAAGCCAAATTGTAAAATATGAATTTATCAACAGAGGAAAGCATCATTTTCCGGAAGGTTTTGATGTTGCTTTAAGAGAAACCGTTGCAAAAATGGCAGAATTAAAACTTACTAAAGAAGAGAAAAAATTTCTTGTCAAAACCTGTCCTTATTTAAATTTACCATACCTCGATTTTCTTGAAGGCTATCATTATGATCCTTCTGAAGTAAAAATCGTTCAGACCGGAAACGAGCTTTCAGTCATCGTTGAAGGGCTTTGGTACAGAACGATTCTTTGGGAAGTTCCGTTATTATCATTAATCAGCGAGCTCCATTATGAGATGAATCATATGGAAAGAGATTCTAATGAGGTAGTAATGAATAAAACTTTGGAAAAAGCAAATTCACTGAACGATCTAGGAGTTAATTTCGCAGAATTCGGAACAAGAAGAAGACATTCTTACAAAGTACAGAATCTTGTGATGGAAGCATTGACACAAAAAAAAGATTCAACATTTATCGGAAGTTCAAACGTACATTTCGCAATGAAATACGGTGTAAAACCAATAGGAACCCATGCTCACGAGTGGTTCATGTTCCATGGGGCCGAATTTGGATTCAAAATGGCAAACGAATTAGCTCTTGAACACTGGGTTGATGTTTACCGCGGCGATTTGGGAGTCGCTCTTTCAGATACTTACACAACTGATGTTTTCTTCCAGCAGTTTGACAAAAAATTTGCTAAACTTTTCGATGGTGTACGTCACGACAGTGGAGACCCGTTTGAGTTTGCTGACAAAACGATTGCTCATTATCAAAGCAACGGAATCAACCCTTTATTTAAATACATTATTTTTTCTGACAACTTAAATCTTGAAAAAGTAGAAGAGATTACGAATTACTGCAAAGGAAAAATCGGTGTTTCTTTCGGAATCGGAACCAATCTCACCAATGATGTAGGTTTAAAACCAATGAATATCGTCATGAAATTAATCGGGGTGCAATCATTGAATAAAGAATGGATTCCAACCGTAAAACTTTCCGACGAACACGGAAAATATACAGGAGATCCGAAAATGATCGAACTGGCAAAAGAATTTTTAAGAATAAAAGATTAAAATAAATACAAGATGAAAATAAAATTTTTCGTAACATTATCAATTCTGACAGCTGCTTTATCGTTTGCTCAAAAGACAACAGAAAAGCCAAAATTCAATCAAAAATTAGCAGACTCTTTAGGTGCGGATAAATATGGGATGAAACCTTACGTAATCGTAATGCTCACTACCGGAACTGCAAAAATTGAAGACAAAACAAAAATGAGCGAACTGATGAAAGGTCACATGGAAAATATCGGCAGACTCGCTAAAGAAGGGAAAATAACGATTGCAGGTCCATTTTCCGGAAAAAATCAACGGGATTATCGCGGAATGTTTATTTTTAATACAAAATCTAAAGAAGAAGCCGAGCAATGGGTAAAAACAGATCCTGCAGTTGCTGCCGGAGTTTTCAGTTATGAAATTTTCCCTTGGTACGGTTCTGCAGCGCTGCCTTTGTATCTGAAACATCATGATGAGATCGCAAAAGAAAACCCTTAAATATTTAAACCTCGCAGATTTGTGAGGTTTTCTTATCTTTAATTAAAACTAAACCAGACATGAAAACCATTGAAGAAGTTCTGAAAAAATTAGATGAAATTATTATTTGGAGCAAAGAAAATCAAAGTCCGGTCGGATATTTTGCCTGCACTTACCGGATTATGACCGCTCAGGTTTTAAAAGGAATTCAGCAGAAAAAATTTGAAGACAACGCAAGAATGACTTTGCTTGATCTCGCTTTTGCCAACCGATACCTTGAAGCTTGGGAAAATTATAGCAAAGGAAAAAAATGTACAAACGCTTGGTATCTCGCATTTGAAGCTACTAAAAACAAAGACCTTCTTATTTTACAGCACATTTTTCTTGGAATGAATGCGCACATTAATCTGGACTTGGGAATTTCCGCAGCTTCTGTAATGCCCTACCGAAAAATAAATCCGCTGAAAAAAGATTTTGAAAACATCAATTCTGTGATTGCATTGATCAACCAAAATGTTCAGGATTCGCTGAATAAGATTTGTTATCCCGTCAATCTCATAGACAAACTTTCCAACGGAAAAGATAATGTAATTTTAGATTTTGCCATTTCAAAGGCAAGAGAAACTTCATGGGCAACCGCAGTTATTGCATCAAATACGCCAAATTTTCTAAGAGAATCCGTCATTAATATTGTGGATTATGCAGCAGCAAAAGTTGCTTCACAAATTTTAAATCCGAAATTACTTTCTTCTGCATTGGCAAAAGAACTCAAGAAATGTGAAAGCAATGATGTGGAGAAGAATATTCAGATTTTGGCTTCTACAAAAAACACATAGATTCAGTTAACTATAGAACTTTGTCATTCAGAAGGAATCCAGACAGTTTGTTTCACAAAATAGTTTTAGATTAAATTGAAAAAATCACTAAATAAAAATCTTATGGTTTCCCATAAAAATTTTGAACTTTTCTTTAGTAATTTTGAAAAATGGAGACGACTTATTTAATCATCGGATTTATTTCCGGAGGAATTCTTGGCGCTGTAATTTTATATTTTATCTTAAAATCTTCAACGGTTTCTAGAAATTCTTATGATGAGCTCAATAATCTGTTCATTAAAAGCAATTCAGATCTTGAAAATTCTACTTTGAAAATTAATGAGCTCTCCCAAAATATTGCTAAAGAAAAAGAAATCAATCTCAATCAATCTGATTTAATGAATGATTTAAAAGCAGAATTTGCGAAAATTTCCGCCGAAAATACTTTTTTAAAAGCTCAAAAAGAAGAAACAAAAAGAATTCAGGAAGAAGGGAAACTACAATTTGAAAATTTAGCCAATAAGATTTTAGAGGAAAAAAGTGAGAAATTTACTTTAGCTAACAAGGTAAATTTAGATACATTATTAAAACCTTTAGGCGAAAATTTAGAAAATTTCAAGAAGAGAGTGAATGAAGTGTATGAAAACGAAGCCCGTGAAAGACATTCGTTAAACAGTACAATCAAATTGATGCTCGAACAGACCACAAAAGTCAGTCAGGAAGCCAACAATCTGGCAAATGCTTTAAAAGGGCAAACAAAAACTCAAGGAGATTGGGGCGAAATGATTTTGGAAAGAATTCTTGAAGATTCCGGACTGACAAAAGACAGGGAGTATTTCAAACAGCAAACTATCAAAAATGAGGACGGAGACAGTTTACGTCCAGATTTCACTTTGAAATTACCTGGAAATCAATTGGTCATCATCGATTCAAAAGTTTCTTTGAATGCTTATGAAAAAATGAATTCGTCAGAATCTGCGGAAGAAAAGGCCCAGTTGACGACGCTTCACATTGGTTCAATTAAAAGGCACATCGATGATCTAAGCAGAAAAAGATATGATCACATCAGTGAATCATTGGATTTTACGATTATGTTTATTCCAATCGAACCCGCATTTTTAATTGCGGTTCAAAACGATCAGAATCTATGGAATTATGCCTACTCAAAACACGTTATCCTCGTAAGTCCCACCAATCTGATTGCATTTTTAAAACTCATTTCCGACTTATGGAAAAGAGATGATCTCAGTCAGAATGCTTTAAAAATCTCTGAAGCCGGAGCAAGATTATATGATAAACTGGTTGGTTTTGTAGATAATTTAGAAAAGGTGGGCAAAAACATAGATCTTGCTCAAAAAACTTATAATGATGCATTTGCTCAATTATATACGGGAAGAGGAAATCTTATCAAGCGGGCTGAAGATCTAAAAAATATGGGGCTACAAAATAAGATCAATAAATCTCTCCCACAGACTTTAATTGACAGTGCAGAAAACCAAATTGATCTTTCTGAATAAAACTTTCTGCCAAATTTTCCATAATTTTGCGAAATGCTAATCGAAAGTTTTCAAAACGAAAAAATAAAGAACATTACCAAGCTTTTAACGGATAACCGATTCAGAAAAAAATCCGGTGTTTTTGTTGTTGAAGGACAGCAGGAAAACGAAAGAGCTCAGAAATATAATTTTGAGGCTATAGAGTTTTTCGTTTGTGAAAGTATTTTCAGCAGTCAGCTTCCAAAAGAAAAAATTCATTTTGTTTCTGAAAAAGTTTACGAAAAAATAGCATACAGAGGAAGCTCAGAAGGTATTATTGGCGTCTATAAAGCAAAAGAAGCCGAGCTAAATACTTTCAAACCCAAAGAAAATTCAACCATTATCATTGTAGAAGGTGTTGAAAAGCCCGGAAATCT
The DNA here is from genome assembly GCF_058310155.1 of Chryseobacterium sp. DT-167. Classification (NCBI taxonomy): domain Bacteria; kingdom Pseudomonadati; phylum Bacteroidota; class Flavobacteriia; order Flavobacteriales; family Weeksellaceae; genus Chryseobacterium; species Chryseobacterium sp. DT-167. Next base: position 55,997 of record NZ_JBZEEQ010000006.1, read on the forward strand.
GGGAGCAATACTGAGAAGCTGCGAAGCTTTTGGTGTTGATGCATTGATCGTCACTGATGCAAAAGCCGATTTTTATAACCCAAATGTGATCCGGTCAAGTGTAGGATGTTTATTTGGGATGGAAGTTTTCCAATCTGAAAATCAGGAAACACTTGAGTTTTTGACAAGAAACAACTTTAATATCTACACAACTATTATGGATGAAACTTCGGAAGATCTTTATAAAAGAGATTTCACACAGAAATCTGCCGTTTTATTTGGCACCGAACATTCCGGTTTAAGTGGCTTCTGGTCAGGTAAAGGAAAGAACACTTTGATTCCCATGTCGGGAAGTATTGATTCTTTGAATCTGAGTAATGCTGTTGCAATTACCTGCTATGAGGCTTTGAAGCAAAAGAAGAAGAATTAGAATCTTTATTAAAATTAAAAAATTAAACATAAAAAAACCGCTTCGCTGGGCGAAACGGTTCTTTTATTTTAGCAGTAGCTAGAAATTACTTCTTAACTTTAGCTGAATCAGACTTAGCTTCAACGCTGTCTTTCTTCACATCAGCAGCAGCTTTAGTAGAATCTACAGTAGCATTAGTTGTAGAATCGATAGCGTTCTGAGTTGAATCAGCGTTAGCTTCGATAGAATCGTTAGTTCCTTCAGTAGAAGTAGCTTCAGTTTTTTTACAAGCAACTAATGAGATTGCAGCGATAGCAGCTACGAATAATGACTTTTTCATAATAAATTAAATTTAATTTGTTAATATTGTTTTTTAAATCTTTTTCTCTGTTCGGTTATTTGAACAAGACAAAGGTATAGCAGATAGAAAGTTTGTTTATGAAAAATAATTGTAATACCTTTGTAAAACAGTTTTACAAATAAATAATACTGAAAATCAACACTTTAATCATTTATTAAAAAATTGACTGATTTAGATTTATTACATTTTGAGCAGCTGAAAAAGGACGTTCAGGCTCAATATTTGAAAGAATACACCCCTTCTTATGATGATATATCTAAATGGAAGGGAATTGATATTATATATTTCCAGGAAGACCTCCGCAAAAAAGCTAAAGGAAACATTAGCGAAAAATCTTTTTACACCTATTTTAAAAACTCACCGGTAACCAAATTACCCCGCATCGATATGCTCACATTATTGAGTATTTATGCAGGTTACAGCTCATGGTACGAGTTTAAAAAGCAGCATCTTTTTGCCGGAGAAATGTTACAGGACGAACAGGATTTCAACGAAGACGAACGCCTCGAATTAGAAAAAACAGTCTCAAGCGCAATAAATTTGCCCAAATCTGAAAATATTCATAAAAAAACAGAAACTTCGGTACCTGAAATCAATGATTTACAAAAAAACAATACTGAAAACCAAACCGTTGAACAAAAAACAGTTGTAGAAAATTTTAATGAAAATAAGACTGAAAAGCCACTTAATAAAACCTATCAACGAGCAGCATGGATCACCGCAAGCTCAGTTTTTGTGATTTTACTCGGACTTCTAGGATTCAAAGATGAAATTTTTGAAAAAACATATACATATTGTTTTACAGATGCAGACAGAAACCAGAAAGTTCAAAGTACGATTGAAATAAAAGTACTGAAAGAAAACGAATCTCCTTTATTTTTCAGGATAAAACCCGGTGAATGTTTTCATTATCCAAGCAAAGACAAAAGTATCAGAATGCAGATCAGCTCTACGATGTATGAAAACCTGGAAATCAACCGAAATCTGGAAAATGCACCCGAAGAAGAAACTATAGAGCTGAAACCGGACGATTATAAAATGGCGGTTTACTATTTCTCAACTAAAGATGTAAAAGGCGTAAACGCTGTAGAACAATTTAATCTTGTCAAACAGAAACGAAAGCAGCTGGAAAATCTCATCAGCAATGAAGCGGTAATTACGCAGGTGTATGACAGCGATATCTACGGACTGGAATCTTTGGACAAACAGGATTATATCACTCTTGTAACCACACCTACCACGTCACTGAAGAACCTCAACGTGATTGAGATGAAGAGAGACAAAAAGGGCAAAATCATATCTATCAAATTTAAAATATCAACCAATGAAAACAATCCATAAAACTTTGTTTTTCTCCATACTCATTGTTCTTGCTGTTATTTCCTGTGTCAAAAAAGAAGACACCTCCGCAGTCAGCGACCTGGACAAATTAAGAAATACCAACAATCAAACTGTTCAGATGGACAGTACTCAGGCAATCAACGCAATTACTCTTCAGAAAGTACAGGACGTTTTAGATCTGTCAACACTTTACCTGTCTGGTGAGAAAAATACTGAAATTGATACTGCAATTTATTCTAAAATTGAAAAATACTTTCAGAAACCGGACAGTACGACATTCAATGTGCTCTTTAAGGAACTTGAAAGCCTGCAGGTAAAAAAAGTGAAAGTCAACAACATCAATATTTATCAGGAAATATTGGATAAAGACACATTGGATCTCGCAAAATTCAATGTAGAATATTTTGATAATAAGAACAGATCAATTGGTATATTTGAGAAAAATGCTCAATATACTTTGGTTTCCAAATCTTTAAAAAAAGAATTTAAATTTTATTTTGTGAATTTTTATCAGCAGCCTTTGAAAAAAGACAGCACCTCGGTAGGAGTAACCAAATAATCGACAGGAAAATCATTTTCCCAGACATCATCAATCATACTATCGGAGTCAAAATAATTGATTCCGATTTTTTTTGAATTTTTGGAAACCATTGAAAAGAATGTATCATAAAAACCTTTTCCGTAGCCTACTCTATTCCCATATTTGTCACAGTATAAAAGTGGTGTAATGATAAAATCGAAATCGTAAATTTGAGAATCTTCATTTGAAAGAGGCTCGGAAATTCCCCAATTGTTGATCTCAAATTTTGTTTCAGAAAAAATCTCAACAGAAATCAGTTTCGTATCAACAATTTTAGGCACAAAAACACGAATATTCCGGCTCAAAAAATAATCAATGAATATCTGAGTATCAATTTCCTTAAACTTTTTAATCGGAATAAAAATATGGACTTTCTGCTCCGGAACCGGCTTAAAATAACTGACAAAGTTTTCGAAAATCTTTTGCGACCACAAAAAAATTTCATCATCGGTAAAAGATTTTCTTTTTTCGAGATATAAATTTCTGATTTCAGATTTTTTCATTCTCAAATTTATAAAAAAATGCGCCTTGTCGAGCGCAAAATTTAAAACTATATATCAATATTATTATCCTAAGATTTTATACAATTTATCTGACAGACGAACTCTAAACGGAAGTTCAAAAGTAATTTGATCTCCTATTTTTGCAGTTTCACAAGTATTTCCATTTACATAAAGTTCAGTAATCGTAATTTCCTGATCACCGGTTGTCGGTCCTGAAATCAAAACTTTATCACCAACTGATAGTTCATTATTTTCAATTAAAAACTGTGCGACTTTTGACTTAGTGTAATAATGTTCTGCTTTTCCAATCAATGCCTTTTTAATTGAAATTTTTTGACGGATATTTTTAGAAATGGCTTTTGCTAAAGGTTTATCGGGTAAATCTCCGGAGTTTTTGAAGGTTAAGGCATCAGATTTTCCTTTTCGGAAAACTTTATTTCCGACCTGTAATCCTTTTCTTAATCTTAATTGTTCAGCTGCTGGTAAATGAGTGATGTCTAAACATTCTGTTGAACAGCAATTTTCCATAGTTTCCTTACATTCATCACATTGAATAAATAACAAATGACAGGCGTCGTTCGCGCAATTTGTGTGATTGTCACAAGGTTTTCCACATTGGTGACATTGCGAAATAATATCATCGGTAATTCTCTCTCCTAAACGGTGATCAAACACAAAGTTCTTTCCTAAGAATTTACTTTCAACACCATCTTCCTTTACCTGACGTGCATATTCTATAATTCCACCTTCTAATTGGAAAACATTTTTAAAACCTTGATGTTTGAAGTAAGCACTCGCTTTTTCACAACGAATTCCGCCCGTACAGTACATCAATAGATTTTTATCTTCTTTAAAATCCTGTAATTGCTCGTTGATAATAGGCAGACTTTCTCTGAAAGTTTCTACATCCGGAGTGATTGCACCTTCAAAATGACCAACTTCACTTTCGTAATGGTTTCTGAAATCCACAACAATCGTATTGGGATCTTCCAATAAATTATTGAATTCTTTTGCTTTTAAGTGTACACCTTTATTGGTAACATCAAACGTATCGTCATTTAACCCGTCGGCAACTATTTTATTTCTTACTTTGATCGTCAGTTTCAGGAAAGAATGATCATCCTGCTCAACAGCTACATTCAGACGAATTCCTCTCATAAAATCATATGCTTCTAATGTATTGCGGAAAGCTTCTAAATGATCTGCAGGAACACTCATCTGAGCATTAATTCCTTCATGGGCTACATAAATACGACCAAGTGCATCAAGTGCATTCCAGGCTATAAATAAGTCGTCTCGAAATTTTTTGGGATCTTCAATTTTGGCATACGCATAGAAAGACAAAGTAAGTCGCTGCTTACCGGCTTCATCAATAAGCTGGGCTCTTTCTTCTGCGCTTAAGGTGTTATACAGTTGCATGCTATAAACGTTTTAAGTGAGAAAAATATTTTCGCAAAGATAATATTTTTCAGTTGAGTTACATAATGACAAATGACAGATTCTAAAAATGGAAAAAATGTCAGTTTTCTTTAAGTAAATCTTAAGCTTTGTTAATAAAGCTTTTAATAATTATGACTTAATATATAAAATACAACAATTCTCGTTAAATTTTAGTTAAAATTGAAACACAGCATATTAATTGCATACTTATTTAGCATTAAATTTGTGTTCAACAATATTATAAATTAAAACAAAGAAGATAATACAATGAAGAGTACTTTCAAAAAACTTTTACCATTTGCCGTTGTAGGGGTTATCTCAGGAGCTACCACAGTTGGCATACAACAATACATAGGTCATGATTCAGACAATGTTGACCAATCTTATTTTACAAGCTCAAAAAACGCATCTTTTGTAGGAATGAATACTGAAGCTGTGGGTGATGATTTTGTAAAAGCTGCAAAAACAACAGTTCCGGCTGTAGTAACAATTAAAAACTATCAGTCCAGAAGTTCAAACAGAGCATCTGATCAGGATCTTTTTGATTATTTCTTTGGTGATCCGTTCGGAGGAAGAGGTCAGCAGAGACAAAGACAGCAGCAACAGACACCTGACAATATGCCATCAGGAATGGGATCTGGTGTGATCATTTCGCCTGACGGTTATATTATATCAAATAACCACGTTGTGGCGGGTGCAAACAAACTTGAAGTTGTTTTAAGCAATAAAAAATCTTATATCGCAACATTGGTAGGAACAGATCCTAATACGGATATTTCATTATTAAAAATAGAAGAAAAAGGTCTGCCATTTTTAAATTTTGCGAATTCAGACAATATCGATGTCGGACAGTGGGTTTTGGCAGTGGGTAATCCATTAGGACTGAACTCAACAGTAACCGCAGGTATTATTTCTGCGAAAGGAAGAGGAATCGGAATTTTGGGAGCTCAGGGAAAGGCAGCTAATCCGATTGAAAGCTTTATTCAGACAGATGCAGCCATCAACCCTGGAAATTCAGGAGGTGCATTGGTAAATGTGAACGGAGATTTGATTGGAATCAATTCAGCGATTTCTTCTACAACAGGTTATTACCAAGGGTATGGTTTCGCAGTCCCTGCAAATTTAGCAAGAAAAGTTGTTGAGGATATTAAGAAATTCGGAATTGTACAGAGAGGTTTCTTAGGGGTAAATTCTTTAGATCTATCAGACCAGCAGCAGGTAACAAGCTATAATCAAAATGAGAAGGCTAATTTAAAAGTAGGTTCGGGTGTTTATGTAAGAGGATTCTCTCCCAACAGTGGTGCTCAGGATGCAGGATTAAAAGCAGGAGACGTTATTGTAAAGGTAGACCAGATGGAAATTACAGATTTTGCTGATCTCACTATTTCTATTGGTAGCAAACGTCCCGGAGATAAAGTACAGGTTACTTATTTGAGAAACGGAAAAGAAAACGTCACAACAGTAACTTTAAAAGACCAAAATGGAGGTACTACTGCAAGATCAAAAGCTGATCTGAGTGTAACTGAAAAAATAGGAGCAAATTTCGAACCTCTTAATGACAGATTTAAAACTGAATACGGCTTAAACAGCGGTGTTGTCACCAAGAATGTAACAGAGGGAAGCGAGATGGCTAAAATAGGCGTTGTTGATGATTACATAGTAATCGAAATCAATGGAAAACCAGTAAATTCACAGAAAGATGTAGAAAAGATCTTAGATAAATACCAAGGAAATGTGCAGGTGAAATTTGTAGATAACTACGGTAGAATTTATACGAAAGGATTTAAAATGCCTTAGTAGGATTCATCACAAAAAAGCGCGGCAGTCTTTGACTGCCGCGCTTTTTTATTTCTTTAAAATTTATTGATTATTCATTTTATCAGCAATTCTCCGTTTCTTTTTTCTTTCATAAATGATTTCTACAATTTTACCTCCCATCCACGCAAAAGGAAAAAAGATCAGAAAAATTGAGATTTTATAAAAAGTAGGATGATACGGAAAGACAATTACGTCAAGCATTGCGATAAACAACATGATGAAACCGATAAGAATAGCGTAGGCAACTTTCGCATACTTTACGATCATTGCTGTAGCAACACCACCCACGGTACTTCCCAATCCAGAAATAAAAAGCAGAAAACCGAAAAACGCATCATCGTGTTTCATACTCTCTAGAAATTTTTGCCAATGCTCAAATGGCGCAAAAGCTTCAAAGGTCACCCATTTGGGGAAAGCTCTTATACCAAGAGTGATAATAAGCCCTGCAATCGCAAGACCTACCATAATAGCAAATGTATTTCTTAGAAAATTCATTTAATCCTGATGTGCGATCATAGAAATTTCAATATCCACATTTTTCGGAAGACAGGAAACCTGAACAGTTTCACGGGCAGGGTAACTCTCAGCATCTAAATAAGAAGCATATATATCATTCATTACCGCAAAATCATCCATACTTTTAAGGAAAATACTTGCCTTTACAACGTTTTTGAAAGTCATTCCGGCCTCAGTAAGAATTGCCTCAAGGTTTTTCATGACCTGGTGTGTTTCTTTTTCAATTCCTTCTACCAGTTTACCTGTTGCAGGATCTACAGGGATCTGTCCTGAAATATATAAAACTCCATTAGCAAAGTTTGCCTGTGAATATGGACCGATCGCTGCAGGAGCATTTACAGTAGATACTATTTTTTTCATATGATGAGATTATTAATTATTTGATTTTCCTTTGGCTGCTTTATGATCAGTGAAAATCATGCCGTTTTAGCCTTGTTTTATTTCGGTGCAAATATAAAATTTAAATTCTAAAATCAATATGATCTTAAAAAGGAGGATTTGGCTGGGTAAAGCTTCTGTCTTTGTATTTCAGAGCATCACTTAAAATATTTGCCTTGATTCCGATAAAAAAGTCATAAACTTTATATTGTCCGAAAGGAACCCAGTTAAAATTGATGGTAAAACTCCGCTGGTCTCTTGAAAAGCCAATTCTTGTATATGCAAGATCTTTGGTCACCATGTCGTAATGGGTACTCCCGGTGATATTCCAGTAAGGGGTAAGCTTAATGCTTCCGTCCAAACCGATTGATGCGATTTTATTTGATGTTCTCGTAGCTCCTCTGGAATAGGCATAGTTTGCATTTACGTTCAATGTCCATGCCTGGTCAAAATGAGCGTAATTATCATCATCGAAATAATAATTTTCGTTTCGGATTTCACCTTTCGAGCCATATTTTTTCGCATAATCTGTTTTCTCACCAAAAAGTTCACTGCTTAAAGGATAAGACAGCTGAACATTGAACCCCTGAAGACTAAATGCTCCAAATTCTTCTGTTCTGATTCCCGTTTCCTCTCCGGGAATAAAAATCGTCTTATAAGGATCTAAAGTCAGACTTGTATTAACACTCAATTTATTATCAAAAAAGGAAGACTGTCCATTGATTGAAATCACTGACCAAGGATGCGTTTTTGCTGCGAAGTTGTAATTTCCGGAAAGATTTAAAGATTCAAAGATTTTAATCTTTTTTACTCCTGTAGAATCACTTTTAGACCTTACCTTCATCTCAATATTGTTCCCGATGTTGAAACCTAAAGCTCCTACCAATCCGGATGTTGGTGCACCTACAATTCCGTTATCAAATATCGAATATGGTGTTAATGCTCCACTCGCATCGTAATAATTCCTGAAATATCCGAAACCTGAACCGCCAAAGTCAGGAGAATAGGTAAAACCTATACTCGGCGTCATCATATGTCTTATTGCTTCTATGGAAGAACCTTTTTTAAAGTTTGCCTGCCCGTAAAGCTGTGTCTGTAAACTCGCCGTTGTGGAAAATGTAGAATAACCTGCCACTTTTTTATTAACCTGATCCACTACTTTATTCTGAATAGGATCGTAGAATTTTGTCAGTGTTTTTGTAGTTAATGCATTGTCGATATTCGCGCCCAGACTGAATGTGAAATATTTTGCAATTGTTGTATTGGTACCTAATGTAATATTGTTTTTAATACCGGTCTGTAATTTATCCCACATTGCTTTTGTAAACAGTTCGCCTTCACCCGTACTCACAAAATTGGTTAAATTTAAACCTGTATTCACCGTAATATTTTCTAAAAGACCAGATCTTACGCCTGTTTTTGAGCCAAATAAATAAAACTGATTAATAGCTACATTCATCTGCGGCAAACGTAAATCTGCAAAACCTGTCGCGAAATTCTGAGAATATGATGCTGTTCCTGTGATCGTTGCGGGAAGTTTTAAAAATCTTTTAGTGAGTGTAAGTGTAGAATTCTGCTGAGTTCTGAGTACACTCTCATTCATAATATAGTTGTTATTCACAGTATTATTATAAAATGTAGTGCTCGTCACATCCACAGAAGCAGAAAACGTAAGAAACGGATTTGCTTTTGTATCCTGCGTATGTCTCCACGCAATTCTGTATGTTCCTGTTTTGCTGTAATCATCTAAACCTTTTATTCCACGGACGGTAGTCCCAATATCTGCAGCAAAGTTTCCGGAATATCGGTATTTTTTGAGATAATTCATCTCCGGGCGCAAATTCCAGCTCCCTTTTGTATAAATGTCTGCTAAAATTTTAAGATCAAAATGTTCTCCGATAGGTTGATAATATCCTATTCCGTTTAAGAAAAATCCTACATCTTCTCTTTCCCCAAAACTCGGGATCAGAATACCTGCAGATCTTTTATCCGAGAAAGGTAAGATCGCAAACGGCATAATCAGCGGAGTAGGAACCTGCTCAATGTACATTTGTACAGGACCTGTAATTACAGAACTGCTGTTTTTCCCTTTTACCATTTTTATATGCGGCGCCAACAAATGGTAATCTGCCAAAGAATCTTTTTTCTTTATAAAATAGTCGTCAGTTGTAAACAAACCTCTTCTCATAAAGAAAACCGAATCATTGTACTTTTTGGTTTTTTCGGCTACAATTATGCCCTCACTTTCTTCAGTTCTTGCGTTGTAAGCAATTGCCTGCTTTGTTTTATAATTATAATTAAATTCGTTGGTTTCATACTTTTTACCCGCCTGAGTTGTGATTACAGGCTCTATTACCTTCCCTAAAGAATCAAGTTTACCTCGTGCAAAAATGAGACTTTTGGCTTCATCAATAGATATGTAATCGGCATCAATCTGCATATCCTGATATTTCACCTGAGCATTTTTGTTCAGGTAAATCATTCTCTTCGGAACATCTCTACGCTGATCATCGGCTTTTGTGTCGAGTACATCATCTAATGCTTCCTTCTGTACAATAATGGTATCCTTTTTGGAAATTGTATCTTTAACTACCGTAGTTTCCGTTAATTTTTTAGGAGTTTGCTGTGCTAAAAAACTGTTAAAAATTAGGATAATTAAAATTTGTAATATATTTTTGAAGACGGTTTTGTCCAATTTTGTTTTATATAATTTAGGCTCAAAATTAATATAATTTTTAAAACTGTAAGATGTACACACGAAAATTTAAAATAATTTTAGCATTTCTTCTGACTCTTTCCATACAATTTGCTTATTCTCAAAAAAAATTCACTGTCGTTTTAGACGCTGGACACGGGGGAAGCGATCATGGTGCGAACAGATCGTATAGTGATATAGGAAGAATTGCAGAAAAAGATATTACCCTTGCCATTGTTCTTAAAATAGGTTCGATGCTTGAGAAAAATAAAGATTTTAAAGTTATTTATACCCGAAAAATCGACGAATACCCATCATTATCTGACAGAACCAACCTTGCCAACCGAAGCAAAGCTGATCTTTTCATCTCCGTACACTGTAATTCTTCTCAAAGACCAACCGCTTACGGAACAGAAACTTTCGTACAGGGTCCCGATCAGAACGACACCAATCTTGAAGTAGCAAAACGTGAAAATGACGTAATCTACCTTGACGAAAAAGATAAGCAGACTTTTGGTACATATGACGCAAGATCACCGGAATCGCTGATTGCCTTAAAACTTCAGCAAAGCAAATATCTTGAATCCAGCCTTTTGCTTGGCGGGCTTGTAGAGAACAACTTTGTCAATAAAGACAAAAGGTCTTCAAGAGGAGTCTGGCAAAAAAACCTTCACGTTCTGCGTATGAATGCAATGCCTTCAGTGCTTATTGAAACGGGATTCATCAATCACCCTGAAGAAAGCCATTATTTGGCATCCGAAAAAGGTCAGAACGAGATTTCAGAAAGTATTTATGATGCAATTATTGATTACAAAAAGGCGATCGACAGAAAATCAGGAGGATCACTTGCATCAAAAAAGCCTGAACCTGAGAAAAAAGAGGAAGTTCCTTTAAAGAATGATTTCAGAATACTGTTAATGACATCTGCAGTGAAATATAATGAAGATGATCCTGCTTTGAAGGGACTAAATTACATTCTTCCTTTAAAAGAAAATGGCATCTACAAATATTATTACAGCGTGACCAATATGGCTTCGATCCGTGACATTAATATTAAGACAGCAAAAGATGCAGGTTTCCGAAATGCTTATGCAGTAGGATTTATGCCCAACCAAAAGCTAAATACAGGATATTATACTATCGAAGTTTACACCGGAAAAGATAAATTAAGCGCCAATTCTTTCATTTTGCAGACATTAAAAGACGTGGAAAGAGAGAAAAATAATGGTATGTTCTATTACACCTACGGAAAAGTTTCTTCTTTGGAAGATGCTGTAAAACTTCAGAAAGACCTGGAATCTAAAGGAGTGAAAAACACAGTCATTCAAAAAATTAATAAATAAAGAAAAATAATTTTGAAGTTTAAAAGTTAATTAATACTTTTGCAACCTCAAAATTTGGTCTATTCGTCTAGTGGTTAGGACTCAAGGTTTTCATCCTTGCAACAGGAGTTCGATTCTCCTATAGACTACCAAATTTATATCATGCCGGATTTAAAGATTCAGGAAGCAAAATTGCTTTTTAAAAAAATCCACACGAACCCAAAAAGTTACGATTTAAAGATCAATGAAGAAGGGATTACAGGCAGAGATGATAAAATAAGTTTCAGACTTTACAGGAACGGTGAAGTAAGTGCCTTTGAGGTACTGATCGACGGAATAACTTTCACCAATACCACTGGGGAATGGAACAACGCACTGAATATGCTGACAAGCACAATCAGAAAAATAGAAAAAGAACAACAGAATATAAAACTAGAACAAGCATTAGATAAACTCAAAAAATACCTCTCAGAATAAAGTTTAAATTTTTTAAAAATAAATTTGGCTGGTATAAAAAAAGTTTATAAATTTGCACTCACATTTGAACGATATGGCAAATCATAAATCAGCACTAAAGAGAATTAGACAAAACGAAAAAAGAAAAGTTCGTAACAGATACTATCACAAGACTGCTAGAACAGCTTTGAAAGTATTAAGAAATGAAGAAGATAAGGCTGCAGCTACTGAGCAATTGCCAAAAGTTATCTCTTTATTAGACAGATTAGCTAAGAAAAACATTATTCACAAGAATAAGGCGGCTAATTTGAAAAGCAAATTGACTAAGCACGTTAACAAGTTAGCGTAATTATAGTAGGCCCGTTCGTCTATCGGTTAGGACCTCAGGTTTTCATCCTGGTAAGAGGGGTTCGACTCCCCTACGGGCTACTTATAAAAAAGAATTGAAACTTTTAAAAATTCAAAATACTAACCCGTTATTTGTAACGTGATGGTAGATGGCCCGTTCGTCTATCGGTTAGGACCTCAGGTTTTCATCCTGGTAAGAGGGGTTCGACTCCCCTACGGGCTACTAAACAAAAACCATTGATAAATTTCAATGGTTTTTTTATTTCAATTCTTCTGATTTTTCAAATGATATTGGTTTAGTATTATCGCACTCATCTTGAAAAAGCCGTAAACTTAAACGAACAATATACTGGCCTAATCATTCAAAATATTATTTAGTCTTCCAATTCTATTCTAATATGGCTTAAAATGCCTTTAAACCACTTAGAAACAATTTCTGAATCAGATATGCTGTGCACGTGTGTTTGATTATTTTGCCAATTACCATTCATTGCAAAATGAATACCTTTAACATCAAAAATACTCGATTTAACTTCTTCTAAAATTGATATAAAATCACCATTATCTAAATGATTCGAATATTCCTCAAAAGTTTTTTCAATAGCTTGGCTGGAGGTAATATGCCAATGTGGTTGAGAATGTTTTTCAGTTGGATTATTCATATCATCCCATTCTGCTCTAAAAAGCTGAATTTTTCTATTATCACTATCTTCTCCTTCATATACAGACAGTGAAATATTGATATGAGTAAACTGTATTAACTTTCTACTATCTTTAATATCTTCTCTGATGAATTTAATCTCTACAAAAATCCAAAAATTATTAAACCATCTAAGAACTTTTACGGGTTCTGAATCATATCTATTCAATCCATAAGAATTACCTTCGATTCTAAAAACAGAAATATTATGATGTCCTGTAAATGGAATTAGTTTAAAACTCTCAGTGAAAAGATTTTTACAATCATTATTCACTTTGTCAATAATACCTAGATAATCACTCATATTTTAACCTTAAATATTTGGATAGAAATATGATTTTAAAATATCATCTATTACCGATTTTACATAAGTATTGCCAGTTTCTAATTCTTTTCCTAACTCAACAAGTCTGTTATATGCCTCGCTTTCTATTATATTATTTTCATGAATATTTGGCACAGGGATGTTTTTAATTTGTATTTTACCTAAATCATACCCTGACATTATAGGCTTTGAATAAATCGAAAGTAATTTATCAAAAATATTACTACTAAAACATGCTAAATAAAAATAATAATAGTCTTTAATAAAAGCCTTTTTAGGAATAAAAGCATTTCCTTCTTCAATTACACAATCACCACTTTTATCGAAAGCAAAAGATTTCGAATTACCAAATCTATTTGAAAATAACCGTTCCTCTTTATCAAATTGCCAGTTTCTTGGTCTTGTCAATTCCCACCAATTAACAATTCCACTTCTTTTTTGTAAAATCTCTTTGTTGGGTAATAAATTGCTATTATAAAACTCTACATCTTTTAACTGATCCTCTGATTGGATTATTGCACCATGTTTATTGTAAGGAAACCAAACATATTCGTGAATAATTAATCTGCCCGTTTTAATTGAATCATTAGTTACAATAGGTCTAAAAAAAATTTTATAATCAGAATTAAAGCTTTCGTATTCCTCTAAGCTAATTTTAAACACATTTTTTACACCTAATAATGCACCTTGATTAATATTAAAAATATCGGATATGGGAGACAATTTTCCTGCAAGATTGAAGATATGTAATTCTTTAATAAAATGATTTTCCTCCAAGGAAATAATCTTCCAATTATTTTTCAGAATAGGAAAATGGGTTGGAGTATAAATACTATAATTTTTATTACTAATTGATTGCTCATTATTAGCACTCATTTTTCGAAAATCTCTCAATGCATTCTGAACAACGCCTTTTTCATTTTTAGTCCAGATTAACTTTGGCAATTGAACGTTATTTTTGTTTCTACCAATAAAAAGACTTACATCTGTCAATGCATCTTCGAATACATAATTTCCTAACTTCGCTAATATATTAAATGAAAACCTATTCGTTAACTCACCTCTTAAGTCAGAATAAATTTCTGACGTAAAAATTGAACTAGGTATTATACATCCAATTTGACCATTCTGATTCAATGAATTGCAAGCTTTGTAGAAGAAAGCACTTGCTTGATTAGGTCTTGCTCTTTTTACAACAGACTGTAATACCTCTAAAACACTATCTCTATTAGATTTTTCTTTTAACAATTCCCAAGAAACAAAAGGTGGATTCATTAAAATTATATCATTCTCACCCCAATCTTCAGTAAGTGAATCTTCAACCTTTTTAATATTGATATGCAATTGTCCATTCCACTGATTCCTATTCTCATAATTCAACAAAAATATTGAGGTACGAATTGCACTCTCAGAAGTATCAAAACCATTTATTAAAATATTACCACTATAACCAATATTTTTCAGTTGTTTTAACATTTCAACAAGAAATTCAGATGAACCACATGACGGATCCAAAATCTTTATTTGCGGTGTTAATAAATCAAAATCTTTAAGAACATTCTCAACTATTGTTCTTGCAATGTACTGTGGTGTATAATGAATACTTGAATAAGCATCAACTTTTGTTAGAAGCTTATTAGAAACTCCTCCAAATAAATCTCTTTGAGGGTTGAAATAAATAACCTCTCTATGAGCCTCTTGAAACAATACTCCAGCAGTATGTCTTAAAATCAAATCTAAATTTGGCTTGATATTACGAATACCTTGATTTATCAGTTCTACAAAATATTCAAATCTATCTGGAAAGTGAGCAGTAGAAATTTTCCACTTATCAACGTCAATATTAGTGTAGTCTTCTTCTAAACTTATTAATAAAGTAAATAATAAATTTAAAGCTTCCGAAGCATCTGAATTTTCAAATGTTAGATTTCTTAACTGCCTGAAAATATCTAGTATAAAAGGAACAACATCATTTTGAGTTTTGTACGATTTAGCTGTTAAGTATTTATAAAATTGATTAAGATTAAACTCAATTTTATTAATCGGTATATTCTCAATTTTATTATCATACCAATTTCTAACTTTGACAAAATCATTATCTAATATTAGATAATTTTTAGTATTTGTTGACCAAGATTCCGTATAAATTTCTTCCAGATTATATTCATTAGAAGTTTTCAAACAAAAATCACCTAACCCACCATTAAGCATTAAAAATTTATCCTCCTGTAACAAAGGATTTAGCTTTATGGGCAATAGTCCGAAATTAGATGTCCAAGTATCTATGTTTATTAAATCATTCACTATAGAAGTATTTTTCAGATATAGAATCTATTATTTAACTAACAAATATTAGAAAAATTTGAAATTATATATTTTTTTTCAATTACAAAAGTAAAACATTAATGCGACAAAACTTGACGTGTATAGATTATTTATTGTTATGTATACGGGCTACTAAAAAACCACTGATTTTTTAAGTGGTTTATATGGATAAAAAAAATGTAGCATATCTTTTTAGGATATGCTACATTTTAATTTAAAGTTTTTGTAATTACTTCTTGCTTACAGCCTCATCATATCTTCTGCTTATTTCTTTCCAGTTGGTAACGTTCCAGATAGCAGTTAAATAATCAGCTCTTTTGTTTTGATATTTTAAATAGTAAGCATGTTCCCAAACATCAATTCCGAAAATTGGAGTTCCTTTTTCCTCTACAACATCCATCAAAGGATTATCCTGATTTGGTGTTGAAGAAATAAACAATTTGCCGCTTTTATCAACAGACAGCCAAGCCCATCCAGAACCGAAACGATCTGCACCGGCTTTGCTCATTTTTTCTTTAAAAGCTTCCATACTTCCGAATGCATCGGTAATTGCTTTAGATAATTTCGCAGAAGGCTGAGTGTTTTTTTCGGGTGTAAGAACCGTCCAGAATAATTCGTGATTGTAATGGCCGCCTGCATTATTTCTTACAGCCATTGGCAACGTTCCCGCTTTAGATAAAATCTGGAATAACGTCTGCTTTTCCTGTGGAGTTCCTGCGATTGCTTTATTCAGATTGCTCACATAAGCTGCTGCATGTTTTGAATAATGAATTTCCATGGTCTGTGCATCGATATTGCCTTCCAAAGCATTATATGCATAAGGTAAAGGTGTTTGCTTGAATTGTGCAAAAGCAAATTGCGCTGCAAATACTGCAGTAAAAGCAGCTACTTTAAAAATTTTCATAACTTTTTATTTATGGTTAATATTTATTTCTTGGGTTTGAATAACTAATTATAAAACTTATCGTATTATTTCAATAATTTTCTGATATCTTCAATTAAAATTTCTTTATCAGGATGATATTTGCCAGTCAACTTTGGGATTTTCCCTTCAGTATCTTCGTAATTTAATCCTGAATAATATAGAATCGGCATATTCTCCTTATTATATCTGCATCGAATGTTTCCCTCCTGATCTACTAAGGCAATCATTCCACTGTGGTTCAGGCTTTCGCTTTCATTATCTTTATCTCCGACATATATGTTGAACTCGTCTGCTAATTTACCAATGTAATCTCTGTTCCCTGTCAGAAAATGCCAGTTCGCTGATTTTACACCAATCTTATCTGCATGAAGTTTCAGAGTTTCCGGAGAATCATTTTCCGGATCAATACTTATAGAAATGATACCGAAATCAGGATTATTGATTGTGCTTTCGATTGCTTTCATGTTACTGTTCATCACAGGACAAATCGTGGGACATTTGCTGAAGAAAAATTCTACGAGATATACTTTTCCGAGCATATCTTTGTTGGTGATCTTTTGATTATTCTGATCTGTAAGTTCAAAATCAGGAACTTTCATCACGGTATAAAGACTTTTCTTAAAATAGCTCATCCCAAAACCGATACCCAAAAACAGAAGAGCTAAAATCACTAAAGGAATCATTACTTTAGATTTTGAACTTGTTTTTGGACTATTATTTTTGGACATATTTCTCTGGATCTTTTTTAAATTCGTCTTTGCAGTAAGCACTGCAAAAACCATACACTTTATTTTTATAGATCATTGTATCTTTAGTAAAACCTGCCGTTTCCATTTGGCAGATAAAATCTACTTTGTTTACAACTTTTATATCTGTTAAATTCTTACCTGCAGAATTCATACTTTTTTTATGTTTAACCTTTGGAGCATCCTGAACGCAGGACACTACTGAAACTGACAGAAACACTGTCAAAATGAATATTGATTTCATTTATTTTAAATTGAAATTAATGATAATAAAAATGAAAAGTAAGTCTTGAATAAATCAAAACTAAGAGTAAGGTTAAGCTAAAGGAGGATGAAATATTTCTGAAAAATATTCTGAAGCATGATTTTTTGAATACAAAGAATTCTTTATGTAATTTAGATCATCAAAAAGATTATCATTTAAAAAAGAGAGAATTTCGCTTGAAAGAAAGACATCTAAAACAGAAATTTTGACAGTCTGAGAATTATTTTGTTTTTCAGTTTTCACCAATTCTTTACTTACAAAACATTTCCCTTTACACGTTGAATCGATCACGTCCCTCTTTTCGCAAAGATTTTTCACAATGTATTCATAGTTCACCGCATAATTGATCAAAGGCAAAACCGGACGAATTGCAATGGTAAAAATGATGAAAAATGAAATGAAAAATTTCAATGATGACTCTTTACTACAAATATACCACGCAAAATCTGTTTCCATATTAATTTATGATGAATATCATCAATATCTTTTAAATATCAGATGAAAAATTTCTAAAAAGATCTGTGAAAATCTGAGTAATCTGCGAGATTATTTTACAAATTAAAACTTCATTCTTTGAGTTCTCACAGCATTTAAAATCGCCAGCAAAGCAACTCCGACATCAGCAAAAACGGCTTCCCACATCGTTGCAATTCCGCCTGCGCCGAGAACTAAAACAATTCCTTTTACAGCAAAAGCTAAAATAATATTCTGCCACACAATTTTTTTGGTCTGCTTCCCGATATTGATTGCCATCGGAATTTTACTCGGTTGATCATCCTGAATAACAATATCCGCCGTTTCAATCGTTGCATCACTTCCCAATCCACCCATTGCGATCCCGACATCACTTAAAGCGACAACAGGAGCATCATTGACGCCATCACCGACAAAGGCTACACTTTGATTTTTAGATTTCAGTTCTTTTACCTTATTCACTTTATCTTCGGGAAGCAAATCTCCATAAGCTTTTTCGATTCCCAACTGATCTGCAACATATTTTACAACAGAAGTTTTATCTCCGCTCAACATTGTTGTTTTTACACCTAAAGATTTTAATTTATTAATTGTGAATTGAGCATCAGCTTTTATAGAATCAGCAATGGTAAGATAACCAACAAATTTTTTATCATAAGCTACAGCAATTAACGTGTAAACAATATTTTCAGGTTTAAAATCAAACTGAATATTGAATTTTTCGAGTAATTTAAAATTACCAACCAACAATTCTTTGCCATTAATGACTGCTTTCAAGCCGTGTCCTGCAATTTCTTCTACATTTTCTAATTGAATTGAATGATCAACTTCGCCCACAAACTCATGAATTGCGGTTGCAACAGGATGCGTACTCTGACTTTCCAGAGCATTGATTAATTTTAAAATTTCATCTTTATTAAATCCATCATTAAAATGAACTTCCTGAACTTTAAAAACACCTTCCGTCATCGTTCCGGTTTTATCCATCACCACATTCTGAATAGTGGCGAGAACGTCTAAGAAATTGCTTCCTTTAATTAAAATTCCATTTCTGCTTCCCGCTCCGATTCCTCCAAAATATCCCAACGGAATTGAAATCACCAAAGCACACGGACAGGAAATCACAAGAAAAACCAATGCTTTGTACAACCATTTTTTAAATTCATAATCATCTACAAATAAATAAGGTAGAAAAGTAATTCCGATCGCTAAGAAAACCACAATCGGTGTGTAAATTTTCGCAAATTTTCTGATAAATAATTCTGTAGGAGCTTTCTGAGAGGTCGCATTCTGAACGAGTTCTAAAATCTTGCTCAGTTTACTGTCTTTAAATGCTGCAGTAACTTTAATTTGGCTGACTGTATTTAAATTGATCATTCCTGCTAAAACTTTTTCACCCTTCAACTTTGTATCAGGCTTGCTTTCTCCGGTCAATGCAGAAGTATTGAAAGAACCTTTTTCCGAGATCAATTCGCCATCCAGACCTAATTTTTCGCCGGATTTTAACTGAATGATTTCACCAACAATGACAGTTTCGGCTTTTACAACTTGAGGTTTTCCGTCTTTTAAAACGGTAACTTCATCGGGACGTTGATCAAGAAGTGATTTAATATTGCTCTTCGCTCTTGTAACTGCCATTGCCTGGAAAACTTCACCAACAGAGTAGAAAAGCATCACCGCAACACCTTCAGGATATTCACCAATCGCAAAAGCGCCGACTGTCGCAATTCCCATCAGAAAAAATTCTGAAAACACATCTCCATGAATGATGCTTTCATATGCTTCTTTTAAAACAGGAATTCCGACAGGAATGTAGGCAATCAAATACCAAACAAGACGAACCCAGCCATTAAACCAATTATTTTCAATAAAATGATCGAACGAAATTCCAAGCAATAATAAAGAAAACGAAATAATCGCCGGAAGAAACATCCTGAAAATCGTTTGATCTCCCGTATCATGAGAATGCTCGTGATCGTGACCGTCATGTTCTGAGTGATCATGCTGTTTCTTTGGTTTTGTGCTGCAACATTCTTCCATAACAAATAATTTTAAGCAAATTTAGCCGTAAAGCTAATGCAATACTATTGCAAACTTTCTAGACAGTTTTCACAAATGCCTTTTGCGAAAAATCTTATTTCATCAATCCTGAAATTGGTTTGAATATTTTCCGGAATTGAAATATCTTCTTTGCAGGTCGTCTGTTTACAGATTTTGCAATAAAAATGAAGATGCCAGTCTTTATGCGTTTTCTCATCACAGTCATCATGGCAAAGCATATATTTGGTGGTTGCATTTTCCTGAATGCTGTGAACGATTCCTTTTTCTTCGAAGGTTTTCAAAGTTCTGTAAATAGTCGTTCTGTCTGCATTTTCAAAATAATTTTCGATTTCAGATAGCGAAAGAGCTGCATTTTGAGAACTCAAAAAATCGTACACCAAAATCCTCATGCTTGTAGGCTTGGTATTTTTGTCAATCAGTTTGCTTTCGATTTCTTCTTTCATGATAAGATCTGCTCAGATTTTTTGAAATTATAAGTTAGCGAAAAACTTTCAGACTTCATCTTTTTAAGTTTAAAACAAAAAGAATTCTTATTTTTATCTTATGAAAGTTTTAATTATCAACGGCCCGAATCTGAATCTTTTAGGCACAAGAGAACCTGATATCTATGGAACTGTTTCTATGGAAGATTATTTGGAAAAATTAAAGTCTGAATTCACTTCTCACGAACTGACCTATTACCAGTCAAACATTGAAGGTGAATTGATAAACAGACTTCAGGAAGATGATTTTGATGCGGTGATTATTAATCCCGGAGCTTTCACACATTATTCTTATGCGATTGCAGACTGTTTAAAAAATATCCAGAAACCAAAAGTAGAAGTCCACATCAGTAATATTTACAAAAGAGAAGAATTCCGTCAAAAATCTGTAACAGCTGCTTGTACGGATGCCGTTTTGTCCGGTTTCGGGATGGAGGGATACCGATTGGCATTATTGAGTTTGAAATAGTTCCCACGGATTTCACAGATTTTCACAGGTCAACATACAAATTATTGTGTGACTCTTGCTCTGGCAGATTTTTCAATCAAATAAAAAAAAGCCTCATCAATCGATGAGGCTCTTCACTATTTCTAAATGGTCTGTTCCTGCAATTGAGGACCAGAAGCAATCAGCTTTTTGGCTTCGTCATTACCACAGTACTGCTCGAAGTTTTTGATATATTTTGCAGCAAGATCTTTTGCTTTTTCTTCCCATTCTGCAACATCACTATATGTTTCTCTCGGATCTAAAATACCTTCAGAAACATTCGGCAATGAAGTCGGGATTTCCAAATTCATTATAGGAATGATTGTTTTATCTGCATCTTCAATTGATCCGTCGATAATTGAATCAATGATTGCTCGTGTATCTTTCAGCGAAATTCTTTTTCCTGTACCATTCCAACCAGTGTTCACCAAATAGGCTTTTGCACCGTGCTCTTTCATTTTTCCGATCAATGTTTTCGAATACATAGTTGGATGTAATGTTAAGAATGCTTCACCAAATGCAGGAGAGAAAGACGGTTCCGGTTCTGTAATTCCTCTTTCAGTTCCGGCCAATTTTGAAGTGTAGCCACAAAGGAAATGATACTGAGCCTGGTTTTCATCTAATATAGAAACCGGAGGCAAGACTCCGAAAGCGTCAGCAGAAAGATAAACGATCTTACTTGCATGACCTGCTTTAGACGGTAAAACAATTTTATTAATATGATAAATAGGATAAGAAACTCTTGTGTTTTCTGTGATAGATCCGTCTGTGTAATCAGCGATTCCGTTGTTAACTACAACGTTTTCAAGAAGTGCATCTCTTTTAATTGCTCTGAAAATATCCGGTTCTTTTTCTGCTGACAAATCTATTACTTTAGCATAACATCCGCCTTCATAGTTGAAAACTCCATTGTTATCCCAACCGTGCTCATCGTCACCAATCAAATATCTTTTAGGATCTGCAGACAAAGTCGTTTTTCCTGTTCCCGAAAGTCCGAAGAACAACGCTACATCTCCTTCTTCCCCAACGTTTGCAGAACAGTGCATTGATGCCATTCCTTTCAATGGAAGGTAATAATTCATCATGGCAAACATTCCTTTTTTCATTTCTCCGCCGTACCAGGTTCCGCCGATGATCTGCAACTTCTCGGTAAGGTTGAACATTACGAAGTTCTCAGAATTTAATTCCTGCTCTTCCCAATTGGGGTTTGTTGTTTTTGAACCATTGATTACTGTGAAATCCGGTTCTCCGTAATTTTCCAATTCAAAATGTGAAGGACGGATAAACATATTGGTCACGAAATGCGCCTGCCAAGCAACTTCAACGATAAATCTTACTTTTAATCTTGTATCTGTATTTGTACCACAAAAAGTATCGACAACATAGATTTTTTTGGCATGAGAAAGTTGAGTTAAAACCAAATCTTTACAAGATTCGAAAATTTCAGGAGTTGTAGGAAGATTTACTTTACCGTCCCAGAAAATAGTATCTTTCGTAACATCATCCTGAACAATATATCTGTCTTTAGGTGAACGTCCCGTGAAAATACCTGTCTGTACAGATACTGCACCGGATTCTGTAAGCTCAGCTTTTTCAAACCCTTGATTTTCAGGTGAAATTTCAGCTTGATATAACTCTTCGTACGAAGGATTATAAGTTAATTCATACTCTCCTTTAATCCCTAATTTTTGTAAATCCTGGATGATTTTAGCGTTTTTCATTTTACTTATATTTTCTGTTTCTTTTTGTTTGCTTAACCTTAGTTATATTAACTATTTGTTAAACTTCGATAAATATAAACATATAAGCGAAAATGACAAATAAAAAATGATATATGTATTTAATTGACTATCAAATAATTAAATCATCCCAATCAAAAACAGTTGAAAAACCTTTTCCCCAAAAATAGTCTTCATAGCCTTCAAATTTTGCACTCATTACAAAATCACCTCCCCAAGCACCCAAACTTTTGACAAATTTTGCACAATCTGCAAAAAAAATTGATTTAACTGTCGGTATTTCAATAAAATCAGAAATACGTTGTTCATGAATCGTCATTAGGTCAGAAAAATTATCTAATTCATCACACAATAAAATATTTCTTGTGAGATCAGAAAATTCATTTACCAAATTTTGAGACTTCGTTTTAGACTTGTAAAGATTGATTCCTTCGCGGCTGTCTTGCTTTTGATTTAAGTGAATGAAAATCAGTTCATTCTTAAATTTTGGATTGAAATTTACCTTTTCAAAATGTATTTCAGGTTTGTTTTGATAAAGTACCGCCGACTTTGCTTTTGCAACCGCAATATCATATCCGCTTCCGCCCAGACTTATGGAATTTAAATGAAAAGGATCAATATCTGACCATTCAGCAAGATTGTTCATTAATGTTGAACTACTGCCGAGACCATAATCTGCAGGAAACTGAAGATTTGTTTTTAAAAGATAGGTTTGTGTGCTTTTAAACTGAATTTCAGAAAGACTCTGAACATTTTTAAGAGTTTTAAGAATAAACTCTGCGCTTGAAGTAATATTGGTTTCTAAGATCTGCCAGTTTTTATAATCAATGACCGCTTTTAACCATAATTTGTTTTGATGATACGCTTCCCAGAAAATAAGAGATTTTCCGTCATGCTTTTCCTCAAAAAAAAACTCTTGTCCTAACTTTGTGGGTATAGCCAAGACAAGAGCTCCGTCTACAGCGAAATATTCTGAAGTAAGCATCAGCTTTCCTGGTGAATAGATCTCGCCCATTTCTTTATTTACATTAAATTGCGGAAGCCGATGTAACTTCGCCGTCAATTTTTTTAATTAATCCTTGTAAAGTTTTTCCAGGTCCTACTTCGATGAAATTGGTAGCACCATCTTTGATCATGTTTTGCACAGACTGCGTCCATTTTACGGGACCTGTCAACTGAGCGATCAGATTATTTTTGATCTGTTCGGGATCAGTTACCGCAGTCGTTGTAATATTCTGATAAACAGGAATTGTTGCTTTCCTGAATTTTGTATTCTCAATTGCAGCAGCCAATCTCTCCTGAGCCGGTTGCATTAAAGGTGAATGAAAAGCTCCGTTTACAGGCAACAATAGTGCTCTTTTTGCTCCGGCTTCCTTCAATTTTACACAAGCTTCTTCTACAGCAACAGTTTCACCGGAAATTACTAATTGTCCGGGGCAGTTGTAATTAGCAGGAACCACAATTCCATCTATAGTTAAGCAGATTTCTTCCACTTTAGCATCATCTAATCCTAAAATTGCCGCCATAGAACTTGGGTTTGCATCACAAGCTTCCTGCATTGCTTTTGCTCTTTCAGAAACCAGTTTTAAACCATCGTCAAAAGACAAAACACCGTTGGCTACCAAAGCAGAAAACTCTCCTAAAGAGTGACCTGCAACCATTTCTGCGCCAAGACCGTTTACCGCTTTCAAAGCAGCAACCGAGTGAATGAATATTGAAGGCTGGGTAACCTCAGTTTTTTTCAGATCTTCATCTGCCCCATTAAACATAATGGAAATAATATCGAATCCTAAGATTTCATTGGCATATTCCATCAGATCTTTGATGTCTTTACGGGAATCGTACAATTCTTTTCCCATACCTACAAACTGTGAACCCTGCCCAGGAAATACAAGTGCTTTCATTTATTTATTTAAAAATTAATACAAATATATATTTTAAAAGTAGAACTACTTTCAGTATTACGGAACTAATCTTATTACCCTGAAACCGGTATTGACATAAGCCCCGTTTGATTTTGACTTTACAAATTCGAATTTTGTGGCAAGCTGCGTCTGCACTTTATTCATCTGCTTGAAAATTTCGCCTTTTTTATTTTCTCTTGTCAACATATCATTCATCACATCAAAACCTATCACGGCATATTTGCCAGGAGCTTTGCAGTATTTAGCTTTATATGCTGCCAATATTTCTTTCTCGAAACCTCCGTCAGTATTGATTTTTCTGTCCATCAGATACACCAGACTTGCCTGGCTCAGCTCATCAACTTTTTTCTCAAAGCTTGGTACCGAGTATAAGCTGAATGCTTTCATCCCCTGAACTTCTTTTGAAAGTGCAATCATTCTGCTTGAGAAACCTTCCCCTACATTATCATTATCACTTGCCAAAATTGCGATCACCGGTGCAGACTGACCGGTCATCATATTTTGATCCAGCTGAATGTCTGCTGCAGAATTTACTATTGATATATTAGCATTTTTAACAGCTTTTTCGAGATTGGCTTTTATATAATTGGCATTTTCTTTTTTAGAATCTGCCACAATATAAATTTTTTGATCAGAATAAACTGTTTTTACTTCCTCAACAATTTTGTCTGAATAAGTCTGATCATTAGTTTCCACAATAATCAAATTGCTGTAATTGTATAATTCCGGAGAGTTTGCAAATGGCGCAACCACAGGAATTTTCTGAGTTTTTGTAAAATCCAGCAAATCAATTACATTTGATTTGAAGAACGGACCAACAATTAAATCTGTATTATTCGGATTAATCTGCGTTAAAGAATTTTTAAAGGAAGCTTCATTACCCGAATCAACAATTTTTACATCCAGTTTCTGTCCGCTTGCTGCATTTCTTTCGATCGCTAATTTTGCTCCGGTAAGAAAATCCATTGCCATTGATCTGTACTGAGTTTCGTTTGTGCTATAACCAAAAGGCAGCATTAAAACTACACTCAATGCATCACCACTTTTCTTAGTATATGCTGCGTCTAATTTTTTGATTTTAAGAACCATTCCTGTTTTTAGACCTCTTGATAAATCAGGGTTTAAAGCAATTAATTCGTCGATGGTTACTCCAAATTTATTAACAATAGAAAAAACGGTATCTCCTTGTTCAACAGTATATGTTGCGTACTCATCCTGACCTGAAGAAGAATAAATTGTGGTAGACTTTTCATTTCCAGAGTCAATTCTGGTTTTTGTATTGTTTGGCTGTATAGTTTCTACCGGTGTTTCAACAGGTTTTGCTGTCACAACTGCAGTCTGATTACCTCCATATTTTTTGATGCTGTCAAGAGGTAATGTAATTTCATCACCAATTTTCATATGAGAATCTAATTCAGGATTTAATTTTCTTAAATCCATTTCAGAAATTCTGTACTGCTTTGTAATACCGTAAATTGTTTGTTTTGGCTGAAGATAGATTTTCCCTGTTTTTGAAGCAGATGAAGATGTAGAAGTCACTTTCGTGGCAGCAGTATTTCCCGTCTTCACATTAAGAATATCTCCAATTGCCAATTTTCCGTCTTTGACTTTCGGATTGAGCTTTAGCAGCTCATCAATAGTAATTCCGTATTTCTTTGAAATATTGTATGGATTATCACCTTTTACAACCGTGTGCGTCTTCTGAGCAGAGATGCTCAAAAACATACATAAACCAGACAGTAAAAAAAACCTCTTAATCATTTTCGATATTATAATGTACAAAAATACTTCTTTAAAATTAAATGGCAACAATTATTAATTTTGATTGCTCCACTTCCATTTCTTCCAGGCAAGACTCAAGCCACGAGTAGCCATAATCAGCAAAAAACACAGAAAAATTAAAAATTCTTTCCTGCCATGTTTTTGCCGGATGAACATCTAAAAATAACATTTCTAACCGTTCAAGCAATTCGTTTTGCTTAATTTTTTCTGCATGAAGCAGTCTTTTTTTCATTCTTTTAAAAGATTTAAGCTGCCGAATTTCTTCTGCTTTCACCATATTTCCGAAAGATCTTTCGGTGGTTTCGGCTAAATTTTTCAATTCTGAAAAATTATGAATTAAGCTGTTTTCTTTTTCATCAAGACTTTCAAGAATAGAATTATTGTCTAAAATTTTTGCGTTGGTAATTTTAGTAAAATTCTGGAAGAAATCCTCAATTTTCAAATCCAGTTTTCCGATTTTACCTAAAGTTTTCTCTTTGACAAACAGCATTGAATTCCTGGGAATCAAAATCGGAAAAGGAATATTGATTTTTGTAAAATAATCTTTTAATTCAAGCCAATACATAATTTCAGCGTTTCCTCCGATGTAAGCCAAATTGGGTAAAACTTTTTCCTGGAAAACCGGTCGCATCAACGCATTTGGGCTGAATCTTTCCGGAAAATTTTCTAACTCAGCTAAAATCTCTTCTCCTGTAAATTTCTGATCTTTATCTACAATGACATAATTTTCACCATCTAAATCTATCCTGTCTCTGGTTTGCGAAAGATAAAACAAATTAATTTCTCTCGGATTTACCTGAACTTTACCATATTTTTCTGTCAGAAAATTCACTTTTTCTTTTGAGGTTTTACGTAAACTGAAATTGATCAATTCATCTTTAAAAATATCTTTAACCTGATTTTTTAATTCTTTGGAATCTCCGTCAAGAATCAATAATCCGAATTCTGAAAATAATCGGTTAACTAAAATCTGTATTGCTTCAGTCAAAGTATTTCCAACTTTATATGCTTCCTTGAGCATTAAAATCAGTTCTGTTCCGAAAATAGAATCTTTGAATTCCTTTTCAAACTCAGAAATAAAAAAAGTATCACTAATTTTTATTCTGCCAACTGCTCCGCCAGATTTTTCGTTGATTTCGTAGTAATTACTTTCTGTTTTGAAATGATTGATCTCAGCAAAATCGTGATCTTCTGAAGCCATCCAATATACCGGAACAAAATTGAAATCCGGAAATTTTTGCTTTAAATGCATACAGGTTTTAATGGTCTGTAAAATTTTATACACAAAAAAGACTGGTCCTGAAAAAAGATTCAATTGATGTCCTGTCGTAATAGTAAAAGTATTAGGAGATTTTAAACTCACAATATTTTCTTTCTGTTTGGATGAAAGTTTTAATTCTGAAAGCTGATCTGAGAATGCTTTATAAATGATTTCTCTTTGAGAATTGTCAAAAGAGTTTTGTTTCTGATGGATCTGCTGAGTAAAATTATCAAATGAAAAAGTTTGTTTTTCAAACCCTTCAATCTCCTGATTTAAAAAATCTCTGACCAATTGAGGAATACTCTCGATATCGGTAAATGCTATTTTATTGACTGTTTTCAACGTGATTGAATTTAGTTGAACAAATACCATACAATTCCGATATTCAGTCTGAAATCATAGACCGGATAATGCGGAAAAGCGTAGGCTTTGTTATATGAAAGAAGCGTTCCCATTTGTTGTCCTTCGATAAAGAAAAACATTTTTTTTACCTTCATGTTGATATAAAGATCTGCGATAGGCTGTCCTCCAATAGAGAAAGAATCGGCTGTCGGAAGGATATATTCGTTGAGAATAGGGAAATATTCTCTCGATGCAAACTTTGAAAAATAATAAACTTTGATCCCCGCCTGAATTTCTGCAGCATTTTTGAATGCTTTTGACTGAAAGAATAAATTTGCTCTTCCAATAAATGAAGGCATCGGAAGAAGTTCTTTATTCGTTAAAGCACTCTGGAACTGAACCCGAGTATTTAAGTGAAATTTTCTGTAGCTAAACGTTGCATCACCTCCGATTTGAGAAATATTTAATGAATTGTCACTTTGACGAGGCATTGCTGAAGAATCAAAATAGGTATAATTATCTATTCTGAAATAATTGGCAAACAATTCAGATTTAAACCATTTTAAATTAATACTTCCTCCAATTTCTGTGACTGCCTGATTCTTGGCATCCTGTAGATAATAGTTAAACCTCTTATACGCAGAAGAATTCGCAAGATAGTTGAATGATGGATAAACACTTTGGAAATTAATCTTAGCATTGACAAAATAGTCTTTGATCGGCTCAAACTTGACGTTATTTGTTGTTTTCAGATAATTCCCAAACTGACTTCCGTTTGAAAACTCTAAAAATGAATTTAGCTGAAATTTATCAAATAATTTTACCTGCAGATTTCCTACAGCACCCAATCTGTTTTCTTTCAACTCTGCCGGAACATCTACAAGAGGTAAATCAATTTCGTTCAAACCAAATTTCAACATCTGATATCGTATACCAGCATCAAGTTTAAATTTTTCATTATCTAAAACCAAGCTTACCGTATTGCTGAAATTGTTGGAATATTTTTTTGTTGAAGGAGAAAATTCATCAACAATTTGTGAAGCTGTATTGTACCAATAGTTTTCTAAAGCATCCTGAAAATAGTAATATTTATTCCCCTGATTTAATAATGTATGCCTTATTCTGAAAGGGAATTTTTCAGAATTGAAAGGCGTAAACTGATGACTCAAATAATACCGGCGGTAAGAAAACTGCGAACTTGAGGATTCTAAATTTACCTGTGCATTTTGTTTATTCGCTTCGCTATTGCCAGATTGAAAAAGCTCATCATCTGCAATTCCTCCGTTTTCCTGATTGTTGACATTCTGGTGAAGGTAGTGAGCAAAAAGCTCATAATTTCCACTTTTGGAAATATAATGTCCGGAAAATAAAGTGTTGTTGTTTGCCGCCAGTGAATTTCTGTACATTCCTTCGGAACGCAATCCCATATATTCGACAGCAAAATTAAATCTCTTCCCGATATTCTGTGTGTATGTAGATTGTAACGCAGCACCATTTCGCATTGCGGTATGATAAATGAACGTTGCGGTAGGAGTTTTTACATCATAATACTTTATATCATTGACACCCAAAATTCCATAAGACTTATTTGATGGCAATAATGAAAGGTTTCCTTCTGCGTTTACTTCATAAGACAGAGGATTGAAACCTGCACCGATATTAGCAAACTGGACTCTACCGAAATTATCACGATTGTTATATTGTGAAAAAACATTCGTTTTATCAAAGGTCATCACGGTATCAAAAACTTTCTTCTCAGAAAATTGAGTCTGATATTGGTAATCCTGAATGGTTGGTTTGAATATTTTTAAAGAGTCTTTGGTACCGGAATCAATTACCAAAGTATCTGACAACTTTTCATCCAGTCGATTAGAATCTGTTTTGTTGACGATAACCTGGGCTTTGAGGAATGAGCCGAAGAAAAATATGATGAGGAGAATGTATTTCATGTATTTTTTTTGTACAGCAAAAGTAAGAAATTTGAATAACAACGATAATATTATAAATCTTTAAAATGTAGTGATTATATAATTTTCTATTAAACTTTAATAGAAAAAGACCGCCCATGAGGCGGTCTTTTTAAATAGTTTTATGTCTGTGATTAAAGACCTAAAAACTTCTCTACTTTATCTCCATAGCTTCCAACATTAGGAATATAATAGAAAACATTCAATGTCATTACTCTAGTACAAGGATTAAATGTCGAAGGTGTAACTGTACTTGGTCTTAGCCATATATAACCATTATTAGCACTACTAAAATAACCTGTATTTTGGTCGGCAAAAGTAACAGCAAAAGTTGTAGGATTATAATTTAAAACTAAGTCTTTACCTACATCTAAATAGTCCTTGATTAATAATTGATTTGGAACAGCTGGATTTTCAACTATTTCTACTGTAGTCCCAGGATTATTCCAAAATGATTCACTGTTGTTGAAATTACCAACAAAAGACGTAACAGGACAAGTCAATGACATATTAAGTGTAAATGTTTGATCAAAAACAGCATTTGTCAAAGTGCTTGAACCAAGTGTGAATGTTGCTGTTTTTCCCGCCTGTGTAGCACTAGCTTTAAAGATTCTAATAGTAAACTCGCCTCCAACTTCTCCAGCTGATAACTCATCTGTTGCATTTATAATCTGGAAGTCAGTACCTAATACTGCTGTAGACTTAGAAGCATCAAATTTGATCTGAACTTGATGATTACCTTCTACAGGTTTTATGCTACCATAGCTGATCTTATAATCACTGTATGTTGCCGAACTAAGAACATAGCCATTTCCAGCAACGCCTTTATTGAAATTCAGCATACTTTGGCCGTCATAAACTTCGGGTTCTGCATCTTTACATGAGAAAATCGTCATGAAGCCTATTAATAAAAACAATATTTTTTTCATTTTTAAAAATTTTTAATAATTAATAATTAATACCCTGGATTTTGCTGAATATTTGGATTCGCTTGCGTTTCAGAAGTTGGAATAGGGAATGTATATCTATTCAAATCGCTCAAAGTAGCAACTGGGTTAAGGATATAAATATCTACACCTTGTCTGGTAATTAATCTACCATTTCTTTTAAGATCAAAAAGACGAGATCCTTCCCAAGCAAATTCTTTAGATCTTTCGTCCAATATTTTTGTTACGGCATCGTTTTGATCCGTAAAAGCTACAGAAGCACCCGCATTTCTTGCTGTTCTTAAAGTTGAATATGCTGTAAATGATGCAGTTAAATCTGGCGCAGCTTTTCTTGCATGTGCCTCAGCTAAGATCATGTAAAGATCTGCCACTCTGAAAACTTTTATATTATTTATACCGTAGTTACCTGAACTACCAGGATATTTATTTACAATAAAAGTATTGTAAGGAGATGTAGGGGTTCCAGCAAAATATCTAGTTCTTCTAAAATCGCCTGTCGCAAATTTGTTATATAATGTGACGCTAGGATTCCAATAAAGAATTCCACCGCTAGTTAGCAAGTTAGTTGTAAAATATGCTCCTGGTGCAGCTGATGCTGAACCGGCAATATTAGTTTGGAAAAATAGCAATTCTGAAGTATTTGTGTCTGTCCAGGTTGCTTGTACAGTTGCTAGAGTATTAGCTAAGGCGCTGTTAAAAGATAATGCTTGGTTAGCAAATGTGATCGCCTGATCAAAATTATTCATTTCAAGTGAGATATATGCTTGCATAGCTCTAACTGCACCTTGATTAAATCTATTTTTGACAGTTGTTGGAACATTCGCTAACAATGGATATGCTTCATTACAATCATTTAAAATTTGTGCATATGTCTCTTGCATCGTTGGTCTTGATGGTTGTGCATAGATATCGTCACCTTTTACATATGGCACCCCCAAAGCACTAGCCTGATACTTAGGAGAAAAAAGTCTCACTAGTAAAAAGTGGTTAAATGCTCTTATTGCCAATGCTTCACCTTTTAATTGATCTTTCAAAGCAATATCAGCAGGAGTAGTTGCTGGAATTTTATCAAAATTCAATAACAATTTATTAGCATTGGAAATTGATCCGTATGCACCATACCAAACGCTAGAAAACTCATCTTGTTGTGCAGTAAAAGTCCAGGAATGAACTTCTTTACCTTGACCATTATTCTGCTGGTTAAATTTTAACTCATCCGTAATCAACGACTGAGCATATAAGTTGGCTCCTAACGGCATTCTAGAATATGATCCTAATAAAACCTGCTCAGAGTTTTTTAAAGTTTTGAATACGTTTTCTTCAATTACTCCATCAGGATCTAATTGATCATTTACAATATCGGTACAGCTTACTAAACCAAGTGAGGCAATACCTACAAAGAAAAATTTTATTTTATTAATTCTCATAATTTTCAAATTTTAGAAATTAAACTTACAACCAAACGTGATTGTTCTAGAAAATGGATATTCGTATGTCCCAATGTTGTTACTATCGTCAGGATCTAATCCTGTCCATTTTGTCCATGTATACAAATTATTACCAATTGCAAATACATCGATTCCGTTCATAAATCCGAGGAATTTACCATCGATATGATAATTTAATCTTACCTCCTGTAATCTTAGGAATGATGCATCTTCAATATCTTTAGAACTAAATTGTCTAGGAAATTGATACCCTTGTACTTCTGTAATTTGCCCTGGAGTAGTCCACATTGTATTCATAACTGTAGACAAATTATATTGTGCAAAGTTTGCATTCTCTAAGAAATAGGACTCATTATTAAATCTGAAATATTTTGCTTTATATCTGAAGTTAGCACTTGCAGTAAAACCTTTATATCTAAATTCAGCACCGAATCCTCCAAAAATTTCAGGTTTATACGATCCATAGTTAGCGGTACGATCTTCGTCTCTAAATTGGTTAGTAACATTCCCGTTCACATCATAATACAATGGTTGTCCATTTGAAGCATCAACTCCGGCCCATCCATTAATATAATGCGTACCAAATGGAGCACCAACACGAATAATAGAAGTTCCTTGTTCAAACTCTGTAACGCCACCTAAATCGGTAATTTTATTTTTAACTTGGCTAAAGTTTCCAAATAACTTAACTGAAGTATTTTGAGTGCTTACGACAGTTAGATTAAGATTCGCCTCGTAACCTTTATTCTCCATCGAACCTCCATTATAATTATTGATGGAAGAGAAGCCTGTTGTACCAGATAAACTATAAGTAATATACAAGTCAGAAGTTTTTCTGTTATACCAGCTTAAACTACCAGAAATTCTATTGTTCCATACAGCAAAATCTAATCCTACATTTAATTCTTTTGCTACTTCCCATTTGTAATTATCATTACCCGGAACACTTGGATTCAGAGTAGTTGCACCAGCATATGTACCACTTCCATAATATTGTGAAGTCTGATATGGACTTATCAATTCAATATCAATGGGATTACCTGCTTCACCATAACTTACTCTTGGCTTTAATTCGTTAATAAAACCAATTGAACTCATAAAATCTTCTTTATGAAGCAACCATGCACCTCCTAAACCATAAAAAGTTCCCCATTTATAATTTGTCCCAAAATTTGATGCACTTTCTCTTCTGACACTACCATTGAAAGAATATTTTCCATCATAAACATAAGAAACATTCCCCATAAACGCTAATCTATGATAATTTGTTTTACCCCCTGTAATTGATGGTAAAGTATTTGCAGAGACTAACGTTCCTGCAGGACTATTATTATACAAGTTATTTAATCCGTATCCTGTATATCCGAATGATCTTACAGTTTTGAAAAAATATTCATAAAGCGCAGTTGCTGTTAATTCATGCTTTTCAGCAAATGTGTTTCTATAATTTACTGAGGTATTATTAATAATACTTGATATCTGACTATTTCCTCGACTTAAGGCACCTGCATTTCCCGGTGTCGTGATAGAACCTAAATAAGTATTGGGGTTTGTATAACCTTCAGAATTATATGATGTATGATCTACACCTACAAACTGTCTGATATTAAAATTTTTAAAAAGTTGATAGGTTCCAGTTAAACTTGATATTAATTTCAACTCTTTTCTATTACCTACTCTTGTATTAATTGTTTCTAATGCATTACCACCGATCTTTCCGGCACCCGTATTATACTGTCCATTAGGCAAATAAGGCAAATCACTAGGGGGAGCCAAATATGTAGCAACAACAGGATTATTCAAATTAATAGCACCCTCAGAACTCACATTATTTCTATCACCATATGCAAATGTATTATTAAACTGCAAAGTAAATTTCTCACTTGGCTTAGCAAATAAATTAATCATTGCAGATGTTCTTTCATAATCAGACTGTCTGATAATACCATCCTGCTTCAAATATCCAACTTGCGTAAAATAATTAAAGGTATCCGATCCACCAGTTACAGCAAAGTCATGTTGGTTAAATGTACCATTTTGAAAAACTAAATCTTTCCAATTGGTATTTGTATTTGAAAGTGTAGCAATATCCTGATCCGTATAAGGTTGACTTGTATACGGATTATTTAAACCAATCCTTCTTCTAAAGGAATTCCATTCATTAGAATTCATAAGAGAAACCTTATCGTTAGCTCTTGTAGAAACACCATATTGACCTGTATAAGTAACAAGGGCTTTTTGTCTTGCGCGACCTTTTTTACTTGTTAACAATACAACCCCAGCACCACCCGAAGCCCCATATTGAGCAGCAGTTGCGATATCTTTGATAACACCAACTTCTTCAAAAGAGTTAGGATCCAATAGCTGGAATGCACTTGAAGAAATTGGAACCCCATCTAAAACATATAATGGTGTATTACTACCATTAATCGTAGAGGTACCACGAATATCAACTCTGAAGTTAGAGGAACCCGGCTGACCTGACCCGAAAGATATATCAACCCCGGCAAGCTTACCTACCAATGCCTGCTGAACAGTAGCCCCTGGCGTACTTTCAATATCAGCTGCTTTAACAGATGCTACATCACTGGTAGTATTCTCTCTCTTCATTTTTGTATAACCTAAATTCACAATTACTACCTCTTCAATTTCTTTGTTGATAGTATCTTTTTCAGGCTTAGTGTTTTGAGCTGTAACTATTTGTCCTCCTATAAAGAACAGTACTCCTGCGCTCAGCATACGTAATTTCACATTCATATTAACAAAAATTTAATATTATTTCGTGCAAATATGTTAATAAATATTAAAACCGCCAAATTTTTTAACTTTTATTTTACATTTAAATTATATAATAGCAGATTTTACATATATTTGTCTAAAATTAAGTTGATAATGAAAAAATACACATATTTATTGGGATGTTTGTTTTTATTTCCAATAATTTCAAAAGCACAAACACAGGAAGAAAAAATAAAAATTTCATATTATTCCAACAAAGAGGGCAAT
This sequence comes from Chryseobacterium sp. DT-167, assembly GCF_058310155.1. Classification (NCBI taxonomy): domain Bacteria; kingdom Pseudomonadati; phylum Bacteroidota; class Flavobacteriia; order Flavobacteriales; family Weeksellaceae; genus Chryseobacterium; species Chryseobacterium sp. DT-167. The sequence goes on from NZ_JBZEEQ010000006.1 coordinate 91,350, forward strand.
ACAAAATTATTAAGTGAGCTAAAAAAAGATGATTACGAAAGAAAAATTCGTTTAAGTAATTTTTTAAATCAAAATTCTGATTTTAAAAAAACAACCAGAATCGGATTAATAGGAGTGCAAGAATTGCTAGATATTCTTCCTAACGGAGAAAAGGTATATGCAAGAACTACCAATGCAGGTGCTGCTACCACAGCTAGAGCAACTCATTTATATAGTGGTGGTAGTCTAGGCATAAATATTCAAGGTCAAAATATGACTGCTGGAGTTTGGGATGGGGGCAATGCGAGAGATACTCATCAAGAATTTATGGTTGGTGGAAACAGTAAAATTACCTTATCGGATGGTGTTAATTATCAGGATCATGCAACTCATGTCGCTGGTACAATTTCAGCACAAGGAATTTCTTCTTTGGTTAGGGGAGTAGCATTTAATTCATCCATCAAATCATATGACTGGAATTCTGATTTGACCGAAATGCTAGGCGAAGCATCTACAGGACTTTTAGTATCTAATCATTCTTATGGCTTAGGTCAGCTAAATAGTCTATGGTTTTATGGTGCCTATGATTCAAGAGCTCGCCAAATAGATAATATTTGTTATAATAACCAGTTTTATTTACCTATAGTGTCAGCTGGCAATGATCGTAATGAAACAGCCGCTCCTGGGTCTACCCAGATTGCCAATAAAGCTGGATATGATATGATTTTTGGACATGGCAATGCAAAAAATATAATTACAGTAGCAGCAGTAAATCAAGTGACTACATATACTGATCCATCAAGTGTTGTGATGTCTTCATTTAGTAGCTGGGGACCTTCAGACGATGGAAGAATTAAACCTGATATTTCAATGAAAGGAGTAAATGTACGATCTACTCTTTCAACCTCAGATACTGCTACCGGGATAATGTCCGGAACATCAATGGCTTCTCCTGGAATTACAGGAGTTGTATTATTGTTGCAACAATATTACAATCAGCTTTACAGTAACTATATGAAAGCCGCAACTGTTAAAGGTTTAATCCTGCACACAGCTGATGAGGCAGGGTCATATATAGGTCCAGATTACGAATTTGGCTGGGGTTTAGTAAATGCTCAAAAATCTGCAATTGCTATCCGTGATAAAAACAGCTCAACAAGCACTTCAAAAAGTGTTATTGAAGAATTGAATTTAACTAATAATTCAACATTTACAAAAACAGTAACAGCAAGTGGCACAAGTCCGTTAAAAGTTTCTATTTCATGGACTGACCCTCAAGCACCAACAAGCAATTCCGGAACTGTAGATCCTACTACTAAATACTTAGTAAATGATTTAGATATTAAAGTTGTTAAAGATGGTGTTACTTATTACCCTTGGAAATTACAAGGTATGGCAGCTCCTTATGATTCAGCTAGTAACAATTCTACAAACGATGTAGACAATTTTGAAAGAGTAGATATCAATAATCCCACTGGAACCTATACTATTACCGTAACTCACAAGGGAACATTATCTGGAGGAAATCAAAACTTTTCATTAATCGTAACAAGTGATAATTTATCTACTTTAAGTACTTCTGAAGTAAATAAATTGGATAACGAGGTTAACTTCTATCCTAACCCAGCTAAAGATTTCATTACAATTGGAGAAAAAGAAAAAAACTTGGTAGTTAGCATTTTTGATGCATCAGGCAAATTGGTTCTCACTGATAAAAACGCTGATAATAAAATAAATATTAGCCGACTCATCAAAGGAAATTACTTTGTGAACTATACAAATAATAAAGGAACTAAAAAAAGCTTTAAATTTACTAAAGAGTAATGTAATTGGTTATATTTCTCTATCTTTATAAAAAAAATTATGAAAAACCTTATTTTATTCGCCTTTATTATAAGCTCTCAAACATTTTTCTCTCAAATCGGGGTAGGTCTGAATTCTTCTCCAAACTCATTCTATGAGAGTCTTTATTTTAAGGACAATAAATATGAATATAAAGACATTAAAGGAAGTCCTTATCAGAATGTAGATTTTCAGTTGGCTCAAATTGGTGAATATAAAGATATACCTGTAAGATATAATAGCTATACAGATTCTTTTGAATTTAAGCAAGATGGTAAAAATTACATATTGCCAAAGGAAGATAACTTATCTAAAGTGGTCTTTCAAAACCGAAAAAAAGCTTATATTCTTTTTAATCTTGACGGGAACAAACAATATTTAGAAGAAGTTAATAGCGAAGTTGGTTTATTTAAAAAGAACACTACTCTTTTTAGAGAATTTAAAAAAGCTACTACTAACTACGAACAAGATTATCCACCTAGTTTTGAGCAAGTTGCACCAAAATATTATTGGTCAACAAACGGAAATTTGATCGAGATATCGAAAAAGAGTATTGAAAAAAACTTCTCAAATCAGCAAAAAGATTTGAAAGATTACATAAGAAAAAATAATCTTAGTTATGAAAAAGAGCAGGATTTGGTTAAAATCCTAACATTTTTAAAGAATAACAAATAATAAAAAAGAGACTGTAATAATACAGTCTCTTTTTTATTAAAATTAAATTGAACTTCCTCCCAAATTCGGCAGCGTAACCGTCCCATTATTACAAGGCTGGTTTCCTAAAGTAGAACTTGGATCTTACGGCTGAGAAGGTATACCGCTTCCATCACAAGGCTGATTAGGGTTATTATTGCCATTACTTCCGCTTGGTTCGGTTGGGTTTCCAAATCCGCCACCACTTGGATTGAAACCTCCTGGTGTCGTTCCACTTTCATTACCTCCCGGATTAGATATGCTTCCTCCCGGATTCGGACAGATGAGAGCCTGAGTCACCACCAAAACCGATTGTGTTTCAGCCTCACAAGTTCCGCCATCTTCGTCTGCTGCTTCACCGTGATGATGCGCATTTTCGCTACACGATGTGTAATAAGAATAGGTCATCAGGTAACATTCATCAGCAAGACCTTTTCCCATGATACCGGAAGAATAGGTTCCGCTTTGAAACTTTTCCTGCAAGATTTACAGCACCTCCGGAAAGTATGGTCTGTTTCTCTTGCGCTGTAAGATTGTAGGTAATGAGAACTTCTTTCCAGCTTCCCCTAGAAGAAAACCTCCATTTTGGAGGTTTTTTTATTACTGCTTGGTAAGTATCATTTCCATAGGAAAAGTACTGCCACCTTGTGGATCATTAGGAGGATTTCTTTCTCCAGTATGCTTATTAACTGTTATCACATGTTCAGTCTCAAACATCTTCATCTTTATTTGAGTAGGCGATAGGTTTTCTAATACCACATCAAAGTTTTTATACTTTTTATAATCTTCAAAACTAATAGCAGAAATATGCGAATTACAACCTAAATTAAAAATTACTCTTGACACATAATCTTTAGATAAATCATCCGATGAAGTATCGGCTATCAGTAAGCCATTTTCTTTATACTGATAATAACCTATCAATCTATCTTTGTAATAATTATTATTTCCATATTGATTATAATGATGCTTCACCTGTTTTATTAATGTTAGAATAAATTCTTTGTTTCCACTAGTCCATTTCCACACGCCTGAATATTTATTCATTTCGTTGGTTGTGTCCTTCAAATAATAATCTCCTGTACTATGATCGTATTGTTTGTCACAATTTGTTAATGCAACTATATTACTTTGTGCTGTGCATTGCACAGATAAAAATATAAGGCTTAATAATAGGAATATTTTTTTCATAATTATTGATTTTAATATTAAGGTTGAGGGCATGGTATTTTCTGTATGGTTCCGTCTGGATTTAGTGTTAGCTTCTTCCATTGAGTACCTTCCTGCTGATACAAAAATACTGAATTTCCATTGCCAAAATATTTTGAATTGAGTACTTTCATAAGCATCATTTCTGCCATATCAACGGTGTAGTTTTGGTTCGTATTGAGATTTCCAATCGTTTCATAAATTTCTTTAACGGTTTTCTCTGCTAATGTCTTGCCCTCTTTTGTATCTAAGTCAATACCATTAAATAAAGTATCTAGCACACTAATATCCTGCATTCTTAATGCATATGATGTTCCCTTAAAAGTTACCAAAAACATTGAAAACTCATTCTTCCTAAATGGAACTAGAAATTTATAGTGACTATAAAAACTTACTAAATCGGGATAAGAGAAGATAGGAATTCCTCCCGGACAATGATTATGCAGTCCCGCAACATCATAATTACTTTGTGTATTGATTACACGTTTTGTGCCATCTGCTTGAAAATTTGGAGGACCTTGCGCAATAGAATATGTAATTTTTCCTTTAAATTTTTCAACGGTTATGCTTGTTTCATGAGGATCTGGCATTTGTTGTGTCACTCTTTGTTTCAGACTATCCATTTTATGTTTAAATGCAGCATCATCTGTTTTTTCTTTTAAGCGTTCACAATCTGTTTTCTGTTCCTCAACTTCTAAAGCTCCCAAATTCGGCAAAGTAACCGTCCCATTATTACATTCTTCATTTCCTAAAGCAGAACCGGGATCTTGTGGCTGAGAAGGAACACCGCTTCCTCCGCAGGGATTTTCAGGATTTGTACTTCCGTTACTTCCCGGTGGTTCGGTAGGATTTGTAGTTGCACCACCACCATCGGGATTGAACCCTCCAGGTGTCGTTCCACTTTCATTACCTCCAGGGTTGGTGGTGCTTCCTCCGGGATTAGGACATACAAGAGCTTGAGTTACCACCAAAACAGATTGTGTTTCAGCCTCACAAGGTCCGCCATCTTCGTCTGCTGCTTCACCGTGATGATGGGCATTTTCGCTACACGATGTGTAATAAGAATAGGTCATCAGGTAACATTCATCAGCAAGCTCTTTATTCATTATCCCTGATGAATAGGTTCCGCTTTGAAGGAGTTCCTTGGTCACTTTTCCTGCAAGGTTTACCGCACCTCCGGAAAGCATCGTTTGTTTTTCCTGCGCGGTAAGATCATAAGTAACGAGAACTTCTTTCCAGCTACCATCCAAAAGAGGACTTAATACCAAATTTTCTACAGGTGCATCTGCAGGAGCATTCTCTCTGTTGATTCTGAAGGTATAGGTGTAATAGTTGGGTCCGTTCTCAATGTAAATGACATCATCGGTATCTATAGAAACCCCGTTTCCGTAATTTACTGTTTTGCCAAAAGCACTGTTTTTTGTCTTAGCTTTAAACTCAGCCTCAACTTTCCCCAATTCAGGAAGAAGCTTCGTTTTATGTTGGGCTTAATCTAAAGAGATTCTTTTGGAAGTGAGCTAAGAAAACCTCCATTACAGAGGTTTTCACTACTGCTTCGTCAATATCAAATCCCCCTTTGGCAAAGGTTCGGGATATTGGTTTGGAGGATAATTGTAAAAATAGCAATCTGTATCCAAAAATTTATTTTCTTGAGAATAAGAAAAATTAAGCTGTGTTTTGGCTGCATTGGCAAAGGTTAAATAAATATCTCCTCCTATTCTGCATACATCCTTATCATAATAAAACATCAAATATTTACCCGTTATATTTTGAAAACCTATCCCTTCTATTTTGGCGTCATTATCAGTCAATAGAGTATTGTCAAATAGAATATTACCAGAACTATCAATTGTTCTGAATTTTCCAATGATGATATCTGCATTATATTTCATGGTAGTGTTATATTTATTTACAATTTTTTTGAAAGTAATAAAAATAGTTTTTCCATTCCAAGTTCCTTTCCAAGTTCCCTCAAAGGCTTGAAGTTCATTATTGATATCTTTCATATAATACCCTGCGTCTTCAGGAATATCTGTATAAGTTCGTAGTGGTACAATGGTTTGTTGGGTATATGATTTACAAGAAACTACGATGAGTAGAATTAATAATATATTTTTCATACTTATTGCTTTGTCAATACAATATTTGGCTTTGGTAGTGGTTCTGGCTTGTCTGCTTGTGGCCAACCGTGAAAATAGCAATCCGAATTTAAAACCATACTATCTTGATTGTATGAAAAATTAAGCTGTGTTTTGGCTGCATTGGCAAAAGTAAGATAAATACTCCCTGTTATGCCACAAACATCATTATCTACATAAGACATCAGATATTTGCCAGTTATGTTTTGAAAATTAATTCCAAATATTTTTGCATTATTATCAGACAACATCGTATTATCAAATAAAATATTACCATTATTATCTAATGTTTTGAATTTTCCTATTAAATGGTCTAAATTATAGTTTAAATCTGAATCATATTTATTTACATTTTTCTTTAAAGTTATATAAATTGTCTTCCCATTCCATGTTCCTTTCCAAATACCTTCATAGTCAGAGAGTTCATTATGGGTATCTTTAAAATAATGACATTCTTTATCCGGAAGTCCATATGTTCGTAACGGAACAGTTGTGATAGACTGACAATTAGATTGTGGAAAGGATTTGCATGAAACTACAATTAATAATAGTAAAAATATATTTTTCATACTTATTGCTTTGTCAATACAATATCTGGCTTTGGTAGTGGTTCTGGCTTGTCTGCTTGTGGCCAACCGTGAAAATAGCAATCCGAATTCAAAACCATACTATCTTGATTGTATGAAAAATTAAGCTGTGTTTTCGCTGCATTGGCAAAAGTAAGATAAATACTCCCTGTTATGCCACAAACATCATTATCTACATAAGACATCAAATACTTATCGGTTATGTTTTGAAAACCAATTCCAAATGTTTTTGCATCATTATTGGATAACATTGTATTATCAAATAAAACAATTCCATTACTATCTAACGTTTTAAATTTACCTATTATATAATCTTTATTATATTTTAGCACTTCTCTATAACCATTAGTAATTTTTTTAAAAGTAATAAAAATAGTTTTTCCATTCCAAGTTCCTTTCCAAGTTCCCTCAAAGGCCTGAAGCTCATTATTGATATCTTTCATATAATACCCTGCGTCTTCAGGAATATCTGTATAAGTTCGTAGTGGTACAATGGTTTGTTGGGTATATGATTTACAAGAAACTACGATGAGTAGAATTAATACAATATTTTTCATGCTATTGTTTTGTTAATACAATATCAGGCTTTGGCAATGGTTCCGGTCTGTCTGCTTGTAACCAGCCGTGAAAATAACAATCTGAACTTAAAACCATACTATCTTGATTGTATGAAAAATTGAGCTGTGTTTTAGATGTATTAGCAAAGGTTAAATAAATGTCTCCTCCAATCCCACATATATCATTATCTCTATACGACATCAAATATTTACCTGTTATATTTTGAAAATTAATTCCTCTTATTTTACTCTGGTTATCTGCTAAAGCTAAATTATCAAATAAAATAGTTCCATTGCTATCTATTGTTTTAAATTTCCCAATAAGAAAATCTCTATTATATTTTAAAGTCTCATTATAATTGTTTACAATTTTTTTAAAAGTAATAAAAATAGTCTTCCCATTCCAAGTTCCTTTCCAAGTTCCTTCATAATCTGAAAGCTCATTATTGGTATCTTTAAAATAATGACATTCTTTATCCGGAAGTCCATATGTTCGTAACGGAACAGTGGTAATTGACTGGCAATTTGATTGAGGAAAAGATTTACAAGAAACTACGATGAGTAGAATTAATAATATATTTTTCATAGGTGTAGATTTTAAGTTTATGGACATGGTGTTGTGGTCATTGTTTTTGTATTGGGGTCATATTCTAACTTTTCTGCAGAATTGGGAGTTACTTTATATACCTCCAGACCCTCTATATTTACTTTTTCTTTTAAGAATCTCGCAAAGGTTTCTTCCACTTTATCTTGTGGCATATTGGGATATTCTTCTTTTAAATCCCCAAACAGATCATCATATTTATTTCTTAAAGATGCAATATCAAAAGATAAATTTTGCGGTGCAACAGATCCCGAGTAATGGAACATATAGCTGCCTCCCGAAGTTACCGTAAAATAGTAGGCTTTGGAAAAATCTCCATACACATTACCCGCCTGCTTTACCATGACAAAAAGAAAATTCATAATATCCTCTGCCGAAGGAGCAAGTATACTTCTGTTTCCTTTACAATTATAATCGTTATGGGTATGCCCAAAACCCGTAATTCCTGTTTTAACTGTAGGTAGCTCTATATAATCTGTGCAAGGATCTCCGCTTACGGTAGTATAATTTTGTATATTAGAATTATTTACAGTAGAAGATTTTTCATAAAAGCCTTCTTCATGGTTCTTTGCAAAGTTAGCATTTGTATTTAATGCATTAAATTGGTTTTTTATCCTTTGATCAGCAAATTTAGCTTTTATTTTGGAGCATGGGTTATTAATACTTCCTCCCAAATTCGGCAGCGTAACCGTCCCATTATTACAAGGCTGGTTTCCTAAAGTAGAACTTGGGTCTTGTGGTTGTGATGGGATTCCATTTCCATCGCATGGTTGGTTAGGATTATTACTCCCATTGCTTCCGCTTGGGTCGGTTGGGTTTCCAAATCCGCCACCACTTGGATTAAATCCTCCGGGTGTCGTTCCACTTTCATTACCACCCGGATTAGATATGCTTCCTCCGGGATTCGGACAGATGAGAGCTTGAGTTACCACCAGAACCGATTGCGTTTCAGCCTCACAAGGCCCGCCATCTTCGTCTGCTGCTTCACCGTGATGATGCGCATTTTCGCTACACGATGTGTAATAAGAATAGGTCATCAGGTAACATTCATCAGCAAGTTCTTTATTCATTATTCCTGATGAGTACGTTCCGCTTTGAAGGAGTTCCTTGGTCACTTTTCCTGCAAGGTTTACCGCACCTCCGGAAAGCATCGTTTGTTTTTCCTGCGCGGTAAGATCATAAGTAACGAGAACTTCTTTCCAGCTACCATCCAAAAGAGGACTTAATACCAAATTTTCTACAGGTGCATCTGCAGGAGCATTCTCTCTGTTGACTCTGAAGGTATAGGTATAATAATTAGGTCCGTTCTCAATATAGATCACATCATCCGTATTTATAGAAACTCCGTTTCCGTAATTCACTGTTTTCCCAAAAGCACTGCTTTTTGTCTTAGCTTTAAACTCAGCCTCAACTTTCCCTAATTCAGGAAGAAGCTTTGCTTTGTGCTTAGATTCGTTTAAAGAGATTCTTTTGGAGGTGAGCTGAAATGCGCTCGCATTATTGTAAGTTTCCTGCTCGTGCAGAATATCCTGTCGACAGGACGGGAGAGATAGCAAAGCTATCGTCATCAGGCAGAGCCTGAGAAATAAATTTCTTTTCATAACATTTGATGTTTTTAAGTGGTTAAATATATAAATAATTCACCTTACAAAAGTGAAAAAATATTTTTAATAACCGCAGGTAGAAAATTACTGATTTCCGTATTATTTTTCTAAAAGAAATTTTGTGTACTTTTGAAAAAAATACTTCGATTATGACGCTAGGTGAGAAACTGAAAAAAGCAAGAATCAACAAAAACTTTACGCAGGAATATCTTGCCGAGGTTCTGAATGTTTCGCAAAAAACCTATTCCAACTTTGAGAACGATAAAAGCAAACCCGCTTTTGCACAGGTAGAAGATATTGCCAGGCATTTAGATGTAAGTGTTTTAGATTTTTTGAGCAATGATGGGATGTCTTTCAATTATGACAATACTCATGGCGGAAATAATGGTTTTATCTATCAAAATCAACTTCCTGAAAAACTCATCGAGCAATACGAAGAACGCATCAAAGAATTAAAGGAGCAGGTAGACTACTGGAAAAATAAGTCTGAGGGCAGCAACTAGCTTTCCACCTTTCCGGAAAGCTCCCTGCACCCCCGCAACAGACTTTCCGGAAGCAGGGAAAAGTTGCCGCACCCCTGCAACAAGCTTTCCGGTAACCGGGAAACCCTCTTGCACCCCTGCGACAAGTATTCCGGGAAATAAGACAAAACAAAACATTTTTAAAATATGAACGCAATTGAATTAAAATTACTTCGTAATGCAGAATATTTGCAATACGTAAAAGACTACTTAGGAATCATCAACCTGAACACTCCGGAACAGTTAGAGATTGAATCAAAATTAACAACGCTGGCAACAAAAGCAACAGAGCTGGAAGCATTGTACAAAAAAGCACTGGCAAGTGATAAAACACAAGAACTTCTACTACTGGATGAAAGAAGAGACAACGCCATCAACGGTATTTATTATTTCCTTCTTGGCTATACTTATCATTATGATGCAGACCAAAAAAACAAAGCTCAGCTGCTACTCACCAATTTGGCGCTCTACGGAAGCGGAATCTCGCGTCTAAACTATCAGGCAGAGACAGCCACTGTCAACAATCTTCTTCGTGATTGGGAAAACAAACCTGAGCTTACAGATGCAATCACTTCATTTAATCTAAACTCTTGGGTGAATGAACTAAAGACTGCCAATGAAGAATTTAATACCAAATATCTATCCCGTACACAGGAATATGGTGATGCGAGTCCTGAAACCATCAAAACAAAAAGGGAAGAAACCAATGCTGCTTATTATGCACTGAGAGACCGAATAGATGCGCTTCATTTATTGGTAGAAACTCCGCCTTCGCCGTATGCTACAGTCATCAATCAGCTGAATGCATTGACCGATCAGTATAATAAGCTGCTCATCAACAGGACGGATAACTCATCAACACAAGCACCTGAAAATCCACTCTCATAAGTCTTGATTAACTGACACCAAAAAAATACAACCGCCTGTATAGAATATGCAGACGGTTGTGTTTTAAATTGTTTGATAACGTTCTAAAAATTATATCTTCAATTATTTACAAAGTTTCATTATAATAAGATGGTTCACCATTTTTATCGAATCCCACAACAATTACTTTATATCTGTCTGCATGATCATTGTTATAAAAATTTACTGTATTTGATTCATTGGTTTCTGCATTATAATCAGGGTTCCAATACAGCACAGACCTCCTGTCATCTGGAAGTCCAGAAAAATTTGATTCGTTATATTTTGGTGAATTGAAAGCAGTCACCTTATCATATCCCTTAAATATATATTTTCTCAATCCCGAAAACTTTTCTTTAAATGTATCTGTTACCATACTTCCTTTGATTGTATACACAAGAATAGAACCGCCACCACCACTGAAGCTACCTAAAAACATCCCTTTAATTACCTTTACCATTGCAATACTTGATACCGGGAAATTGGAAATCTGTTCTGAAGTAACCTTCATTTCATTCAGATAAATATCTGCTCTTGTGTCTCTTATATATGGTACATAGATTCCTTGCTCAAAATTTACTTGTAATCCCGCTACCCTACTTTGTAGCCACTGCAAAACATTAGATGATGTGTGTGCTTCTTTATTATCATTAACGAAATCAAAAACCTGTTCATTTATACTTCGGAATAAAGGACTGCTTAATTCCTTATTAAGTTTATCGGTATTATTTTTTTTTGACAGCTTTATTTTAACCTCTTCAATATCCGTAATTTTTTCATTAATAATAATCTGATTTTTCTTTTCTGTAATATATCTTTTTACGTCAGGGTCTGGCTCCTCATTAGGCATTTTTTTGACTAGAATAAACTTATTTTCGGGTAACGCTTTTCCATAAGGAGTGAAACTATAATTTGGCTGAAAATAAACTTTCACTTCGTCATTATCGTTTAACTGATCTTTGCTTAACTGGTAAGCAACATCTATATTGTTTTCAAACATCATCCCCCTTAATGTAAAAAAACCACTTTTATCCGTCTGCACCTCCACAAATTTAGCCCCAAAATCCGGAACATTAAATATCAGGTGTAGATTCTTATTTACTGCGGGTTCATTATTAATCGTCACTTTTGCTTTGTAAGTAATATACTCATCGGGCAGATTTTTTAAAACAGGATAGATATTTGCAATTATGCTCTTCCAATCAAATCTTTTCCATTTTTCAGAAATCAGTAAAGCATCTAAGGCTTCAGCATTTCTGTTTTTTGTAAAATACTGTGCCGGATTTACAATATCGGAAGTAATATCTCCTGTAAGCCACAGTGTACTTAAAACACTTCTTTCGTCTTCTGAGCTTTCTACTTCAGAATCCTGAACTAAAACTGTATAATTATTAATGTTGGGATCTTTTTTAATGTTGAAAGAGTTTAGTTTTCGCGGAGATTTATTCAAAGATAATTCTAAAGACGGTGTTTTTATCTTTAATAATTCCGGTTGTACAAAACAAAGTCTCTGAGATATTAAATTCCCTTGATCATCAAAAAGACTAAGTTGCAAAATTCCGTTTATTAAGTTTTCTGTAGGTATAGAATATGCTTGAGTAGGTATTTTTTTGAATTCCGCCTTATAGACTAATCTGCTATTTATAGTAGCCAATAAAGTATAAAATTTGGAGTTCTGAGAAACATTTTTTGAATTAAAAGAATATTTAATTTCATCTTTATTGCTTGTCACCTTTAGATGAATCCCCGAAGGAGAAACATTTGGTAGCTCAATATCTTGTTGTATTTTATTATCGCTTTGAACAATAAGTTTGTATTTTTTGTTCAGTTTAGGAGTAAGAATAAATGATCCTACATTTTGATCAAATCCTTTAAAACTAATAATTTTTGTATCAGGATTCTCTGTATCGACGACATATCCACCCCACTCAGAAGGAGGTATTCCCTTTGACTGTAATCTTACCGTAAATTTTGTAGCTACACCGTCGATAAAGGTTTCACTTTCCGGATAGAGAGAGGCTGACCAATTCGTAATATTGTTTTTAATTAATTTGTTTGAAGATGTTACATTAAAAACTTCGATAGGCTGTATATATTGAAAATCTTCGCTAAAATTGGTCATCCATTTTGTATATGCTCTAATATAGTAAATATCTTCATTTAAAGTTTCAGGCAAGGTGAGGCTTCCTCTGCTTTCACCCTTTAATAAAGGCAGCATTTTTTTATCCACTATATTCTTATTTTTATCGTATAACTCCACAAATAGATTAGTTGAGATGTTTGAAAGACTATATCCTTCGAATACAAAAGCCTTAAACCATAAATTTTCTCCAGCAATATGCTTTTTTTTATCTAAAAGCAAATGTATTTTTTCCTGTGGAAAATTTTGCTCAAATTTCTGTAGTGCTTCCTCAGCTTTGCTCTGAGAATAAAGATAATTTAAGGTGCTAATAAAAAATAATAGAAGTAATTTTTTCGACATAATTTAATTCGTATTTTTAAATTGAATTTCAAAAATACGTTTTTCTAATCAAGTAGTTAATTTTTATTAAGGTAATAATTACTGATATATCACAAATGCTTCCAACAATATAAAATAATATTAGTTATCCTTTCATAAAAAAGCACCCACATCAAAAATGCGGGTGCTTTTTATAATACTACAAATTAAATTATTTCAATTTTTTCTTCACAGCAACTTCTTCATATACTTCAAGAATATCGTTCTGTTCGATATCGTTGTAACCTTTCAGGTTTAATCCGCATTCGTAGCCTTTTGTAACTTCTTTTACATCGTCTTTGAAACGTTTTAAACTTTCGAGCTCACCATCAAATTTCACAATACCGTCTCTCAGTAAACGTACTTTCGACTGTCTCGTTACTTTTCCGGTAAGAACCATACAACCTGCAATCGTTCCGATCTTAGAAATCTTGAAGACCTCACGGATCTCTACATTACCGATTACCTGCTCCTGAATTTCCGGAGAAAGCATTCCCTCCATCGCTTCTTTTACCTCATCTATTGCTTTATAGATTACAGAATACGTTCTGATCTCGATTTCTTCACGGTCTGCCAATTCTTTTGCGTTGGCACCAGCTCTTACGTTGAATCCAATGATAATCGCATCTGAAGCCGCAGCTAAGTTGATATCAGACTCAGTGATCTGCCCTACACCTGAGTGAAGAATGTTTACACTGATCTCTTCTGTAGATAATCTCTGTAACTGATCAGAAAGTGCTTCCACTGAACCATCCACGTCACCTTTCAGGATGATATTCAATTCCTTGAATTCTCCTAAAGCGATACGTCTACCCAATTCTTCAAGGGTTGTATGTTTCTTGGTTCTGATCGAAAGCTCTCTTTGTAACTGCTCTCTCTTGTTAGCGATCGCCTTACCTTCACTTTCGTCAGCATAAACTCTGAATTTATCACCTGCAGTTGGTGCTCCGTCAAGACCTAAGATCGTTGCCGGAATAGAAGGACCTGCTTCTTCAAGGTTTTTACCTCTTTCATCAAGCAAAGCTTTTACTTTACCGTGGTTTTTACCTGCTACTACATAATCTCCAACTTTTAAAGTTCCGGTTTGTACCAACATCGTGGCTACATATCCTCTACCTTTATCCAAAGATGCTTCAATAACAACTCCCTGTGCAGCACGGTTAGGATTAGCTTTCAGTTCAAGCATTTCTGCCTGAAGCAATACTTTCTCTAAAAGGATATCCATATTGTTCCCCATCTTAGCAGAAATTTCTTGTGCCTGAACATTTCCTCCCCACTCTTCCACAAGAATATTCATTCCAGAAAGTTGCTGACGGATATTGTCTGGGTTTGCATTCGGCTTATCTACTTTGTTAATTGCAATAATCATCGGTACCCCTGCAGCCTGTGCGTGAGAGATTGCTTCTTTTGTCTGAGGCATCACATCATCATCGGCAGCGATTACAATAATGGCAATATCGGTAACCTGTGCACCTCTCGCTCTCATCGCGGTAAAGGCTTCGTGACCCGGTGTATCTAAGAAGGTAATTCTCTGACCGTTTTCCAGTTTCACATTGTATGCACCGATGTGCTGGGTAATTCCACCAGATTCACCAGCGATAACGTTGGTTTTTCTGACGTAATCCAATAATGAAGTTTTACCGTGGTCAACGTGACCCATTACCGTTACAATCGGAGCCCTAGAAACAAGGCTTTCTTCGGTATCGATATCTTCTTCAGAATCTGCTTCTTCAAGATCAGCATCAGAGAATTCAATTTTAAATCCGAATTCGTCTGCTACCAATAGTAAAGTATCAGCTTCCAATCTTTGGTTCATGGTTACCATTACCCCAAGAGAGAAACAAGCAGAGATCACTTCAGTTGCAGAAACATTCATTAAGCTGGCCAATTCACCAACTGTAATAAATTCTGTAACCTTCAAGCTTCTGTCTTGTGCATCAATTTCCTGCTGACGCTCATCCTGTTCTCTACGGTAAGATCTCTTATCTTTTCTGTGTTTAGCAGATTTAGATTTACCTCCTTTATTGGTTAGTTTTTCAAGGGTTTCCTTGATCTGATTTTTAACTTGCTCGTCGGTTAATTCGACAGGCATTGTTCTCTGACCCGGTCTGTTGTTGTTTCCAAAACGGTTTCCGCCACCTTGTCCCGGAGGACGGTTTCCTTGAGGACCACCTTGTCCCGGAGGACGGTTTCCACCCGGACCACCCGGACGGTTTTGACCGCCTTGTCCCGGAGGTCTGTTTCCTTGAGGACCACCTTGCCCCGGAGGACGGTTTCCACCTGGGCCGTTCTGACCTTGAGGACGATTTTGTCCGCCTTGATTATTTCCGCCTTGTTGGTTATTCCCAGTATTCTGGTTAGGACCACCCGGCTTTTCAATTCTTTTTCTTTTCTTTTTAGCTCCGGAATTTGATTTGGGCGCAAACTGAGTTAAGTCAATTTTCTCACCAACAATCTTTGGTCCGTCAAGCTTCTGATAAACAGTTTCAATTTTCTGAGATTCCTGAGGTTCTTCTGCTACAGGTGCCGGTTTTTTTTCTTCCACTTTCTCAATTGGTTTTTCAACCGGTTTTGGTGTTTCTTTTACGGGCTCCACCGGTTTTACCTCAGCTTTTACCTCCTCAACTTTAGGCTTATCTTTTTTGGCAGGTCTGTTTCTATTTCCCTCAATCTGAGACAAATCAATTTTATCCAACACTTTAAACTCCTGCTTTTCAGGTGTCGGTTTAGTTTCAGAAACCACTTTCGGTTCTTCCTTTGCCACTTCTTTTACTTCTTCCACGACCTCTTTTTTCTCCTCAACGGGAGCAGCAGGTGTCGGAGTAGGAGTTTCTTCCACAGCTTCAGGTTTTTTAGGCTCCAGATCAATTTTACCTAAAATTCTGGTTTCTGGTTTATTAGCTTTAGCTCTTATTACTTCAGGTGTTTTCTTTTCTTCGATCTCCAGTTTTTCTTCCGGAACTTTAGAAATAACCACCTCATGAGAAGCTTTACGTTGCTCGCCGTCTTTGGCAAACTCAGCTTCCAATGCAGAATATGCCGCTTCTTCTAATTGAGCGTTAGGATTGTTTTCAACCACGATATCTTTAGACTGTAAAAACTCCACTAGTCTGGACATCGATATATTGAATTCCTTAACCGCTTTATTTAATCTTATTTTTGGCATCTATATTATTTACTGTTTTTTTTAATTCTTAAAATTAAAGTATTCTTTTTTACTGCTTATTAAAATTTATTCCGAAATTTTAATCTTCAAATTCTTCTCTTAAGACGCGTTTTACATCTTCGATAGTTTCTTCTTCCAAATCAACCATATTCAAAAGACTTTCCGTTTCTTTATCCAAAACAGATTTTGCAGTGGTAAGACCTACTTTTTTAAATTCATCCAAAATCCACTGTTCGATATCATCGTTGAATTCTCTCAAATCAACATCATCATCTTCACTGGATTCTCTGTACACGTCAATTTCATACCCCGTCAACCAAGAAGCAAGTCTGATATTTTGACCTTGTTTACCGATTACTTTAGAAATCTCTTCAACAGGAGTATAAACCATTGCATAGTTGGTTTCCTCGTTGATGTCAATTTTATTGATGGTAACATTTCCTAAAGCTCTCTTCACCAATATTTCAGGGTTTTTTGACCACTGAATTACATCTATATTTTCGTTTCTCAACTCTCTTACCACACCATGGATTCTTGATCCTTTCACTCCGACACAAGCTCCTACCGGATCTATTCTGTCATCGTAAGCATCAACAGCGATTTTTGCCTTTTCACCGGGAATTCTCACTGCTTTTTTAAGAATAATGGTTCCGTCCTGAATTTCAGGAATCTCCAATTCTAATAATTTTTCAAGGAATTTCGGAGCCGTACGGGAAATAATGATCTGAGGTTTTGAACCTTTAAAATCTACACTTTCTACGATTGCTCTGATGTTTTCACCTTTTTTAAAGAAATCTGAAGAAATCTGATTCTCTTTTGGCAAAATAAATTCGTTATCTTCATCATCCAGCAAAATCACGTGTTTGTGACGGATGTGGTGGATTTCTCCTGTAACGATTTCCCCAATTCTGTCTTTGAACTGCTCATAAAGCATTGCATTATTATGCTCCTGCAATTTCGTAGCCAAGATCTGCTTCAGGGTAAGGATATTTCTTCTTCCCAATTGAGCCACAGGAATTTCCATGGTAAAATCTTCTCCTACTTCAAAAGTAGGATCAATTTTTTTAGCTTCGGTAATTTCAATTTCCAAATCATCATCTTCAGACATTTCGTCTTCAACGATTGTTTTATTTAAAAATATCTGAAAGTCACCTTTATCAGGGTTTACAATGACATCAAAATGATCATCAGAATCAAATCTTTTTCTCAGAAGAGTTTTCAGAGAATCTTCAATAATTGCCATCAGATCGATCTTACTGATCCCTTTTTCGTCTTTAAAATCACCAAAGGATTCAATCAACGCTATATTATCCATTTATCTTTTTTCTTTTTATTAAAATTTAACTATTACCAACGCTTTTTTGATATCAGAGTACAAAATTTCTTTTTCCTCTTCCACATCAACTTTACCTTTACCGATGTCTTTCGGTTTTCTGTAACGGAGAATCAATGTAATTTTATCTTCGTCTACTTTAGCCAGCTCACCTTCTATTGTCGAAGAATCCTGAAGCATTACCTCGATTTCTCTTCCGATATTTTTATTAAACTGTCTAGGCGTCGCCAAAGGCTCGCTCAATCCTGCAGACATTACCTGAAGGCTGAAATCATACTCATCACGATCTGCATTGAACTCTATGGCACGGCTTGCGTCCAGACAATCCTGCAGCGTTACACCGTTGTCACCATCTAAAATTACAGTAACATCATCGGCTGCAGAAATCTTTAAATCAATAAGAAATAAATCCTCTCTTGTCTCAAGGAAATTACTTAATAATGTTTCAATATTTTTTCTAAACTCCATATATTTATTAATGACAATCTACCTGTACGAAAAAAGGCTTTCTTGCGAAGCCTTCTCATTTTTCCGTAAATCTTATGCAAATATAAGACATTTTTACAAAATAACCAAATACGCTTCATAATCAATTAAATAAGTTAAAAAAAATATCATAGTCTGACTTTACAAAAATAAGCCTTTGCAATGATATTGAATAAGTTGTTGCTCATTTAATAAAGATCATGAAAGTAATTTTTAGTATTTTTGTCAGGAATTTTTAAAAAAACATACATTTTGAATATAACAATAGTTGGAACAGGCTATGTAGGATTGGTTACAGGAACCACTCTCGCAGAACTTGGAAATTCTGTATACTGTGTTGATATAGATGAAAAAAAAGTAGCGGACATGAAAAATGGCATTGTGCCGATTTATGAGCCGAATCTCGAAGAAATGTTCCTGAGAAATATACAGGCAGAAAGATTATTTTTCACCACCGATCTGAAAAAAGCTTTAGATAAAAGTGAAGTTATTTATCTTGCATTACCCACTCCGCCCGGAGAAGATGGCTCTGCAGATCTTTCTTATGTTTTGAAAGTGGCTAATGATATCGGTGAAATGATGACAGAATATAAAGTTATCGTCAATAAAAGTACTGTACCCGTAGGAACCGCTGACAGGGTAAGCGAAGTCATTGCTTCAAAAACAAAATTAGAATTTGATGTAGTTTCTAATCCCGAATTTTTGAGAGAAGGTTTTGCTGTAGAAGATTCTATGAATCCGGCAAGAGTCGTTGTAGGATCAAGCTCTGATAAAGCGAAAGAAATCATGGCTCAAATTTATCAGCCATTTACCAATACGGGAATTCCTATTATTTTTATGGATGAGAAATCTTCTGAATTGACAAAATATGCGGCAAATTCATTTTTAGCAGTAAAAATAACTTTCATGAACGAAATTGCTAATTATTGTGAAAAAGTGGGTGCTGATGTTGATAAAGTAAGACTCGGAATGGGAAGCGATGACAGAATAGGTCACAGATTTCTATTTCCTGGTATCGGATATGGCGGAAGCTGTTTCCCGAAAGATGTGAAAGCGTTAATAAAATCCGGAAAACAAGAAAATTTTAATTTCCAGATTTTAGAAGCCACAGAAAATGTAAATATTTCCCAGAAAGTAATTCTAGTTTCCGAAATTGAAAAATACTTTGGCGGAAATATTCAAGGTAAAACAATTGCTGTTTGGGGACTTGCTTTTAAGGCAAATACTGATGACATCAGAGAGGCTTCTTCTCTGGACAATATCAATTTACTTCTAGAAAAGGGAGCAAAAATTGTTGCATACGATACTGTAGCTGAAAAAAATGTTCAGAAAATTCTTGGTGACAAAATACAGTATGCTAAAACCATGTACGAAGCGCTGGAAAACGCAGATGCATTATTTATCGCTACAGAATGGCCTGAATTTAAAAATCCAAACTTTAAACTGATGACCAACAAAATGAATAACAAGGCTATCTTCGACGGAAGAAATATGTATCCGCTTGAAACTCCACAGCAGAATGGCTTTTATTATAAAAGTATTGGAAGAAAAACCATTATATAAAAGCTAAGTAAAGGTAAAAGTATAAAGAACCAACATTCTTTTCTTAAATATAAGCTAACTTAAACATAAAAGAGCTTCAAATAATAAACAATAGCTCTGTAAAAATGTCATAAAAAATGAAAAACATCATCATCACCGGCGGCGCCGGCTTCATCGGGTCTCACGTTGTAAGAGAGTTTGTAAAAAACAATCCGGACTCAACGATTATCAATCTTGATGCACTGACATATGCGGGGAATCTTGAAAATTTAAAGGATATTGAAAACGAACCTAATTACGTTTTCGAAAAAGCTGATATCACAAAGCCTGAAGAACTGAGAAAAGTTTTTGAAAAATACAATCCTGATGCAGTGATTCATCTGGCTGCAGAAAGTCATGTTGACCGGAGCATCACCGATCCGATGGCATTCATTAATACCAATGTGAATGGAACAGCAAATCTTCTTAATTTATGCAAAGAGTTCTGGACATTAAACCCTGATCACACGCACGGAAGATTTCCAAATGAAAAAAGAACGAATCTCTTTTATCATGTTTCAACTGATGAAGTCTATGGAAGTTTAGGAGAAACAGGATTTTTTCTTGAAACAACTGCTTACGATCCGCAGTCACCATATTCTGCCTCAAAAGCAGCTTCAGACCATTTGGTGAGAGCATACGGAAACACCTACGGAATGCCTTTTATCGTTTCTAACTGTTCAAATAATTATGGACCGAATCATTTTCCTGAGAAACTGATTCCGCTTTGTATTTCAAATATCATTAATGAAAAGCCATTACCAATTTATGGTGACGGAAAATATACGAGAGACTGGCTGTTTGTGATTGATCATGCAAAAGCGATTCATCAGATTTTCAATGAAGCTAAAACCGGAGAAACGTATAATATCGGAGGCTTCAACGAATGGCAAAATATTGATTTGGTGAACGAATTGATCAAGCAAATGGATGAAAAGCTTGGAAATCCTGAAGGTTACTCTAAAAAGTTGATTACTTATGTAAAAGACAGACCGGGACACGACAAACGTTATGCAATTGATGCTAATAAGCTGAGTAACGATTTAGGCTGGAAACCTTCTGTAACTTTCGAACAAGGATTAGGAAAAACGATCGACTGGTTTTTAGAAAATAAAGAATGGCTGGAAAATGTGACTTCCGGAGATTATCAGAAATATTACGACGGGCAATATAACTAATATGAAAGTATTTTTCACTTTTTTCGCTATTATTATTTCGTTTTCTGCGTTTTCTCAAAATCCTCCTCCAGTTGCGATGCCATCTGAAGAACAGATTAAATTAATTGACGAATTTGTTAAAGTTTCTAATTATGAAGAATCTATAAAAAAATTCGGAATGAATTATCTGTATTCTAAAATGTTCAAATCTGAAAATGGAAAAAACGTAAGGGTTTTAACGAAGAAACAAGCAGAAAACATTATTGATAATTTTGATTTTACAGCTTTTAAGGAATATAGTATTTATAATGCATTTTCATTCGTATCACAAGAAAATTTAATATTACTAAAAGAATTTTATAAATCTTTAGAAGGGAAAATAGATAATTCAGGTGATTTATTTATCAACAATAATGTTATCATCACAAACTTCACCGGATATATTAATAGTGAAATTGAAAAAATAAAAATAACACCAAATAAATGAAAGGAATTATTTTAGCAGGCGGTTCAGGAACAAGACTATTTCCACTGACAATTGCGGTTAGCAAACAGTTAATGCCGGTTTACGACAAACCAATGATCTATTATCCGCTTTCCACACTCTTGCTGGCGGGAATAAAAGATATTCTGATCATCACCACGCCTCATGATCAGGCAGGTTTTATCAAGCTTTTAGGTGACGGGTCACAGATTGGTTGTAATATTGAATATGTGGTACAGCCAAGTCCGGATGGTCTTGCTCAGGCTTTTATTTTGGGAGATCAATTTATCGGTAATGATTCAGCAGCTCTGGTTTTAGGAGATAATATTTTCTACGGTTCGGAAATGGGAACTTTGTTGAAAAACAAAACCAACCCTGATGGAGGTGTAGTTTTTGCTTACCATGTTGCAGATCCTGAGAGATATGGTGTTGTAGAATTTGATGAAAATTTTAAAGCAAAATCTATCGAAGAAAAGCCAACCCATCCGAAATCCAATTATGCCGTTCCGGGATTGTATTTTTATGATAATGAAGTGGTGGAAATTGCAAAAAACATACAACCGTCTCCAAGAGGAGAACTGGAAATTACGGATGTCAATAATGTTTATTTAAGTAAAGGAAAACTGGAGGTCGGTGTTCTCGACAGAGGAACCGCATGGCTGGATACCGGAACTTTTGACTCTCTGCAAGATGCATCAGAATTTGTAAGCGTGATCGAGAAAAGACAAGGCTTTAAGATCGGCTGCATTGAAGAAATTGCTTTCAGAAATGGATTCATCAATGAAGAAAAGCTGCTAGAAACGGCTGTAAAGTATGGCAAAAGCGGTTATGGAGAGTATTTGAAAAAGCTGGTTTTATAACCGCCATATTAAAATTAAAATCTTTTTCTCACTATTATCAATCCCAGTTTAGTATTAAAAGGTAATAATCAATTAATTATTATAAATTTGCAAAAATTCCCACAAATGAATGAACCACAACAAGAGTGGACAGAAATTATAGAAGACAGCCACTCTTTATTTGATCTGAAACTCAAAGAAGTCTGGCGATATAAAGATCTTATTTATATGTTTGTAAAAAGAGATTTTGTATCAAGTTTCAAACAGACTGTTTTAGGACCGATCTGGTTTTTTATAAATCCTATTTTCACTACTTTAGCCTACCTTATAATTTTTGGCAATATTGCAAACTTACCTACGGACGGGGCTCCAAAAATACTATTTTATCTTGCCGGAGTAATGCTCTGGAATTATTTTTCAAGTAGCCTTACAGGAACTTCTTCCACTTTTTCAGGAAACGCAGGTATATTTGGTAAAGTATATTTTCCCAGATTAGTAACACCTATTTCGGTAGTTATTTCAAACCTTATGAGATTTGGGGTACAATTTTTATTATTCTTAGGATTTTGGAGTTATTTCCTTTTCAAAGGTGAAGTGCAACCAAATATCTGGATGTTGGCTACTCCGTTTTTAATTATTCTCATGGCTGCTTTTGCCTTAGGGGCAGGAATGATCTTTTCAGCATTAACGACAAAATACAAAGATCTCAGTATGCTTTTAGGATTTGGAGTAAGTTTATATATGTATGCAACTCCTGTAATTTATCCAATCTCGGTGCTAAAAGGACCGTGGAGAGAACTCGCCTACTATAATCCGCTCACCGGAATCTTTGAATGTTTCAAATACGGATGGTTGGGTAAAGGAGAATTTTCAGTGCTTATGCTTAGCTTGAGTACTATTATTATATTTTTTATTCTTGCTTTAGGAACAGTTATCTTCAATAAAGTTGAGAAAACTTTCATGGATACAGTTTAAATTGACAAAACGGGTAATAATCCAGATTACTAAAACACAAAAGAAACCAAATTTAAAATTTAAATTACATGCTTGCATTAAAGGCAGAAAACATATCAAAACAATATCGTCTCGGAGAAGTCGGAACTGGTACTTTATCTCACGACCTCAATAAGTTTTGGTACAAAGTGAGAGGAAAAGAAAACCCTTATCTGAAAATTGGCGAAGCCAACGACCGCTCCACCAAAGGAATATCTGAGTACGTTTGGTCGCTCAAAAATATCAATTTTGAAATCGAGCAAGGAAGTGCCGTTGGAATTATCGGCAAAAACGGCGCCGGAAAATCAACCTTATTAAAACTTTTAAGCAAAGTAACAAAACCAACAACCGGAAAAATCTATACCAATGGAAGAATTGCTTCTTTGCTTGAAGTAGGTACTGGTTTTCATCCTGAAATGACAGGTAGAGAAAATGTATACCTTAATGGCGCTATCTTAGGAATGACGCGGAAGGAGATTAAGAGAAAATTTGATGAAATTGTAGATTTTTCAGGTGTAGAAAGATATATAGATACTCCGGTAAAACGCTATTCGTCAGGGATGTATGTGCGCTTAGCATTTGCTGTAGCAGCACATTTAGAATCAGAGATTTTGATTGTTGATGAAGTTTTAGCTGTAGGAGATGCTGAATTTCAGAAAAAATGTCTGGGTAAGATGGGCGATGTGACAAAAGGAGAAGGTAGAACTGTTTTGTTTGTAAGTCACAATCTAGCTGCTGTAAGGAGACTTTGCGATAAAGGACTTCTTTTGAAGAATGGAAAAATAATTTCTACAGGAAAAATGGATAATGTGCTTAATCGCTATGATTTGGAGTTTGCATCCGCAGAAAAAAACTTTATAATCAATTATCCTGTAGATGAGTCTAAAGAAATGCAAATTCTTAAGGTTCAACTTCAAAAACCATACGAGCATAATAGAATTTTCACGGATGATATTTTAAAATTCAGTTTTGATATTACCTGCAGAATACCCGTAGAAAATGCATATGTTACAATTGATATTAAAAACAATGATGACGAATTAATCTATTGGACTTCAGATTACACATCAGAACGATTTGCCACATCAGAAACTGGTAATTGGAATCTCAACTGCTTACTTCCAAAGAATATTTTAACTGTTGGCTTTTACACTGCCACATTTGCAATCTATTCACCTTCTAGCAATACCATAGTAGACCACCTTCCTCAATATCAAATTGCATTTGAAATTGAAGAGGATGAAAATTCTTTCCTACAACAATTTGGAAGTATTAGACCAGGAAAAACAGGCGTAGAAAGCTCTTGGGAAAGTAAAAAAACACTTTTATGATCTCTATTGTTACTGCATATTATAATAGAAAAAAGCTTTTTGAAAGAACTTTAAAGAGCATTGCAAGACAAAATTTTGACAAAGGTCTGGAAGTAATTGCCGTAGATGACGGAAGTGATGAACATGAAAGATTGGAGGATTTAATAATGCAGTTTCCTTTTTTGAAAGTCATCCGTCTAGAGAAAAAAAATAAATGGTACCAAAATTCCTGCATCCCTTTCAATATAGGATTTAGGGCAGCTAAAGGCGACAAAGTGATATTACAAAATCCGGAATGTCTACATTTTGGAAATATTTTAGAATATACAGAAAACAATCTTACCGACAATAGTTATTTGAGTTTTGCCTGTTTTTCGTTAGATAAAGATTCTACAGAAAACTTAGATTTATTGCTTGAAACGCCAACAGAAATTACTGCTATCATACAAAAAGATGATCATATTATCTTAAATGATGGTGATGCAGGATGGTATAATCATTCTGTTCATCGTCCGGAAGCTTATCATTTTTGTACTGCAATTTCAAAAAAATCATTACAAAAGCTTAAAGGATTTGACGAACGCTTTGCTTTGGGGATTGCTTATGATGATAATGAGCTGATCGAAAGAGTAAAAGCACTTTTGCAGATTAAATTTGTGGATGAGGAAATTGTTTTGCACCAAAATCATTATTCTCAAAATTCGACTTCGTTTCAGAACAGAGAAGACAAGGCACGTCTTTATCGCTTTAATGAGCTGATTTACAAAAACAGAATCAAGAGTTTTAATTATAATTCTTTTCTTAAATATGTCCCGTTTCAGTGTAAAAGGAATGTAATTTCTATTCTTCTTAAACTTGAAAACAGGCTGAAAAGATATTACACCCGTATAAAATAATTTCTAAGATATTGAGTTCTTAAATTTTCAGATTTTATTTATTCTAGCTTAAAACTATTGCAAATAATACATTCCCTCATTTTTAATATCTTTGTTAATTCAAAACACACTATGCCTCAACCTTTTGTCTCTGTAATCGTCCCCTGCTACAATCAGGCACAGTATCTTGACGAATGTCTGCAGTCTGTTTTTGATCAAGCTTACCTCAACTGGGAATGCATCATTGTTAACGATGGTTCGCCAGATAACACCCGTGAGATTGCCACAGCCTGGACAAAAAAAGACTCACGTTTTATTTATTTTGAAAAAGAAAACGGAGGTGTATCATCTGCCAGGAATTTTGGTATTGAAAGAGCTAAGGGTGAATGGATATTACCATTGGATGGTGATGATAAAATAAACAAAAACTACATCTCACTTGCATCTCAGGAATTCCGCAACAATCCTCATGTAATCTATTGCAGAGCAGAATATTTTGGTGCGAAATCCGGGGAAATGGTGCTGGATCAATTCCATCATGCTGATATTTTATTAGAAAACTCAATTTTCTGTACCTCTTTTTACAAAAAAACCTCTTGGGAAAAAATAAAGGGATATGATGAAAATATGGTTAACGGCTATGAAGATTGGGAGTTTTGGATTCATCTTAATATTTTTTACGGCAAACTAAAGGTTACAAAGCTTGATTTTATTGGTTTTCAATACCGAATAAAAGAATTATCAAGAAATACCGAAGCGATGCAGCATCATGATGAAAACATCAGATATTACATTTACGACAAACACTCAAAAGCTTACAGGGATAATATACTTAGATTTTATGACCACTTCTCAACTGCAAGAGCACTCAAAAAAGATCGCATCAGATTATTGGATAAATTAAACAGTAAAAGATACCGTGTTATTGATAAGGTTTTAAATTTCTTTAATAAATAAATTAGTTTTAATAATGCTAAATCATTATGCAATCTTTAAAGCAAAATAAAGCTCAATTTAAGATGAATAAGCTCGCCATCGTCATACCTTATTACAAAATAGATTTCTTTGAAGAAACTCTAAAGTCTGTCGCTGCACAAAGTAACAAAAACTTTACTTTGTACATAGGAAATGATGCAAGTCCGGATGATCCTAAGCAAATAATTGATCAATATTTTGATGAGTCTTCCCATCACTATTTTAATTACAATAATAATTTGGGTGGTAAAAATCTCGCTTTACAATGGGAACGAATTCTTGAAAACGTAAAAGAAGGCTGGTTTCAGATTCTGGGAGATGACGATATGCTATCAGAAAATTTTGTGGATAAATTTTATGAGTGCTTAAATACTCTTGATCGAGAAAAAATAAATGTACTGAAGTTTCCTATAAAAATTATTGATGCAAAAAACCACTTTATAAAACAATTTTCTTTTTCAAAATCTATCATAAACAGGAACGATTTTTTAATTTCACGAATAGATCACGTTAGCTTATCTTCCCTCTCAGAAAATATTTTCCGAACAGAAACTTACAGAAAACACAAAATAAATCAATTCCCATTAGCTTGGCACAGTGATGACTGTATGATTTTTGATTATGCAGAAAATGATCGAATATTGTATTCGGAGAAAAGCTATATTTTCATAAGAAACTCAGGTTTAAATATCTCTTCTTTGAGCAACAATAATAAAGAAAAATCACAAGCTACAAATGCTTTTTACGACTATATCATTTCTCGTTACTATCACTTATTTACTTCCGAACAGAAAAAGATACTGCTAAATTGTTTAAAAAAACATTATTATTATACTGGTAAAAAAGCAACTTCAAACATCATATTTACTGTCTCACGAGATAATATTATAAACGGCATCAGGCTAATTAAATATCTTTTCTAATGGAAACAACACTTGTTTCAATTATCATACCCAATTATAACCGCGAATCTCTTGTTGGCGAAACACTCGATTCTATTTTGTCACAAACTTATAAAAATTGGGAATGCATTATTGTAGATGACGGTTCTACCGACAATTCTTATAATATTATAGAACAGTATCTTATAAAAGATTCTCGATTCAAGCTCATCAAGCGTCCTCATAATTATCCCAAAGGAGCCAATGCGTGCAGAAACCTGGGAATGAAAAACATCAAAGGAAATTATATCATTTTTTTTGATAGTGATGATCTTATGACCCCCCATCATATAGAAGAAAAAGTAAAATATATGACTTCCGGTGATTACGATTTTGTGATTACAAAAACACAATATTTCAATAATCCCGAGAATCAGCATCCTATAAACTATCGTGGTCTTTTTGAACTTCCCATCACTGCAGATCATTTTATACAAAAAAAAATAAACTGGCTTACCTTAGATCCAATCATAAAAGCTACGATTGCAAGCTCAATAAGCTTTACTGAAAAAAACAGGTCTGCAGAAGAATACAATTATTTTGTAAAACTTCTTCTCACAAGTGAAAAAGCTGTAGCTAAAGATATCGTTTTGTCGTTACGCAGGTTTCATCCGGAATCTTATCAATCAAACCTCAAAACACAGGATGATATTTATCACAACAGTTTTTTTTATTTTTACGACACTTTTTTAGAGACAAAAAAAATGAGAGTATCCGGATCATCACAGAGATTTCTACTTTCACAAGCATCTGAAATTCTTTGCAAACAAAAAAAACTTCTATCACCTCACGAAAAAAAACAATTTTATAATCATCTTATCACAACATTTGGTATTTTTAAGGGATTAAATAAAATAAGGATATTATTATCATAATTGATATTCAGCGAAAAATACAAATAACAATTAAAAGGTTGCTCACACAGCTAATTAAAACTAAAACATGATGAAAATACTTACAAGAGTTAAAAAAAAATTATTATCAAACCCCCTCTCAGAAAATGAGACAACTGCTTCTGTTTTAGAGAAAACAGGAAACCAAATATATACCGGTCCTTTTGCAGGCTTACTCATTCCTGACATTCTGAAACCAAGTTTGAAATTATCTGAGGTACTTGGTCTGTATGAATCGGTTCTTCATGAGAGTTTTTCTCAACTGATCAATAAAAACATCGAAAACATAATGGTAATTGGAGGTCACAAAGGTTATTATCCTGCAGGACTAAGCAATCTTCTAAGACCGAAAAATATGTATGTGTTTGAAATGGATGAACAATTTAGTCCACTTATTGATTCCTGGATTGAAATCAATAATCTAAAACCTTATATCAACTTTCCTGAAGCCACAGAAGAAATACTGCTTAACTGGCAGAAAAAAATTGACTTTTTACTAATTGATTGTGAAGGTGCGGAAGACTTCTTGTTGCAACCTCAAAAATTCCACTGGCAATCTGAAACAGATATTTTGGTAGAAATCCACCATTTTTACGACAATAAAATCTTAGGTAATTTAATATCCAGATTTAAAGACACCCACAATCTTTCAATTATCTATGATGATATTGCAGAAAACGAAAAAATTAATAATGTTTTAACGGGGCTTGCAATAAATGGCACCTACAGAGGTCACCCAACCCATCGTTGGATTTTTGATAAAAATAAAAATAAAATAATAACGGCAGGAATATTTTTATATATGTCTGTGAAAAGTAAAAAATGATTCCCAAAAAAATACACTACTGCTGGTTTGGTGGAAACCCAAAACCGGAATCTTTCTACATCTGTCTTGATTCCTGGAAAAAAAACCTTCCAGATTACGAAATCATTGAGTGGAATGAATCTAATTTTGACATCAATTGTTGCGAATATGTACGTCTCGCAGCAAAAGAAAAAAAGTGGGCATTTGTTTCAGATTATGCAAGAGCTTTGGCATTATTTGAACAAGGTGGCATTTACATGGATATTGATGTGGAAGTAAAATTTTCTTTGGATGAATTTCTCATACACCGTGCTTTTTCCGGATTTGAGATCAAAGGATCTCCATTTACTGCGCTTTGGGCAACCGAAAAAGCTCACCCGTGGCCAAAAAAAGTATTAGATTTTTATAATAAAAAAACAGATTTCAACTTGACTACAAACACAGTTTTTGTTTCTGATCTGTTGATAAAAGAATACAAAGTAGATCCCGATAAAGACGAATATCAAGAACTCGCAGATGGAATTGTCATTTATCCTTCTACCTATTTTTGCCTCGATTTACCTAAAAATTATGCAGCTCATCATTTTGTAGGAACATGGCACGAGCGCGATACACCGAATCCGTTTAAAGATTTTGTACATGTTCATTTCAATCTTAAAAATATTGTTGAAATGGAAAACGGCAAAAAGGAGATTCATAACGTAGTCAACAATATGCAAAAATTTTCTGCAGATGAGATTTTGAATCAATTTCCTTTAAAAATGCTTTTAAAACACATTATTAAACGTTTAAAACGTTAAGTTTTATTATTTTTACAAAAACATATAGGATGAATGATAAAATTGCGATTATTTACGGAACCAGACCAGAATTCCTAAAGGTCTTTCCCATCATCAATGAGTTCAGAAAAAGAAATCAGAAGATCTGTATCGTCAATACCGGGCAACACGATTCTCTTCTTACAGAGATGGAACAAAGTTTTGATGTACAGCCTGATTATCAACTTTCTGTACAATCTTTGGCTTTTACAAATTCTAATCTTATCGCAAAACTGATTGATGAAATATCCAATTTAGTTCATCAAGAAAATATTCAAAAAATTATTGCACAAGGTGATACTTTTACCGTTTTAGCATCATCCATGGTTGCTTTTTTGGAACAAAGAAAATTTTATCATATCGAAGCAGGTCTTCGCACATCAGATATAAAACTACCTTTTCCTGAAGAGTTCAACAGGCGAGTTGTTTCGTTAACAGCTGATGTTAATTTTTCTCCTACAGAACTGGCAAAGCAAAATCTTTTAAAGGAAAATATTTCGGAAAACAATATTTCTCTGGTTGGAAACAGTATTGTCGATATGATTCAATACGTCACAAAAAAAGAAAATATTGCCGTTGAATACAAAGATTTTATATTCATTACCGCCCACAGAAGGGAAAACATTGGTCAGCCATTGAGAAACATTGCTCAGGCTGTCAAAGAACTGGCAGAGGAAAATCCTCAAGCTCAATTTGATTGGGCACTACACCCCAATCCGAATACGAGAAAAATTATCATGGAAGCATTCGAGAACGGAACTCCAAAAAATATAAATTTCACAGAACCACTCTCCTATCTTGATGCTATCAGAAAAATGGCGAAGTCTAAACTAATTATTTCAGACTCGGGAGGAATACAGGAGGAAGCACCCAGTTTGCAGAAAAGAGTATTGATTCTACGTGAAGAAACCGAAAGACCGGAAGTAATTTCTTGCAATTGTGGTATTTTGGTAGGAACAGATATTCAGAAAATTAAGAGCAGCTTTAATTTCATTTATAATAACCCTGAAGAATATATTTTCAAAAGTGAAAATAATCCTTTCGGCGACGGAAATTCTGCTGAAAAAATTGTTAAAAAAGCATTAGAATGATAGTTGGCAGAGGGCTAATCGCTTCATTATTTAAAGGGTGTGACAGAGAAAATACAATTTTCTTTGCATCTGGAGTTTCAAATTCTTTAGAAACCAGACCTGAAGAATTTAACAGAGAAGAAAATTTGATCAAACAAACAATTGCTGAAAATCAAGATAAGATTTTTGTCTATTTTTCTACCTGCAGCATTTACGATTCTTCCAAAAGCAACAGCAATTATGTACTTCATAAACTCAAAATGGAGCAGATAATTAAAAATTCGTGTGAAAAATATTTGATTCTGAGAGTCAGCAATGCCGTCGGAAAAGGGGGCAATCCCAATCTTTTGATGAATTATATTGTAAATGCCGTAAAAAACAATGAAATCATCAATGTTCATACAAAAGCAACACGCAATTTGATTGACACTGATGACATTAGAAAAATAACTTTTGATTTAATTGACAATCAAAATTTTAACAACATTATTAATCTCGCTTACATTAAAAATTATTCTATCATTGAAATCTTAGAAATTATAGAACGTTTTTACAGTAAAAGAGTTGATATCAATCTGATAAAGAGTGGCTCAGGTTATGACATTCATATTCCGGATGTTGAATATTATTTTGTGAAAAATAATTTAACAGATAAAGAATTGTATCTCTTTAGTATTCTTGAGAAATATTATTCTTTGTGACATCGTATACGAAAGAAACTTCATTTATCTATCAAATCTCCAACGGAAAAATTTGTATCCCAAAGATAAAGGTAATCTGTAAAAAAGATCCTGCTTTTTCATTTTTGAAGAATAATTACCGGATAAATAATTTAGAAAATTTAAACCTCCGAGTTTACTATAAGCTTTATAACTATCTTTCCAAAGCTGTTCGTTTTGCTGTGCTTTCCAATTCATTTCAAGCGTTATTGCTTTGAAGCTGACTAAATATTCAAGAATGAGTTTTTTTCGGAAGCTGTTTTTTTCTTTGAGCAAATACGTATTTATTTTTTGTGCTATGGTAATCCAGTTATCAAAATGAATTTTCTTGCGGTTATGAATCACCGATTCCTGATGGAGATAGTATTTGTAAGTTTTTTTTCTTAAAAAAACGATTTTTTGCAGATACAGTCCCATTTCGAAAGTATGGAGAGAATCCTGTGCGTACAAGCCTTTAGTAAAATACAAATCATTCTTACGTAGAAAATCAACCAATATTAATTTATTCCAGGAAGACACTGCAAATCCTCCATTTACAAGTTCTTCAAAAATCTTTTGATTCCCTTCCAGAATATCTGTTTTGGTATGAATAGGAAAAACATCAACAATCTCCTGTGACGGTATTTTGATCCCCTGAACTTCTCCCATTGTAATTTCAGCATCATTTTCTTCTGCCTTTTTTACCAAATTGTCAATAGCGTCAGGATAAAGCTCATCATCACTGTCAACAAATAAAATATATTTTCCTTTTGCATTCAGAATTCCTTCATTTCTTACGACAGAAAGTCCCGAATTTTCTTTTAAATGAATTACTTTCCAGTTTGACAAGTTATATTCACTCATCATTTTTTCAGCAATAGAAATACTTTTATCGGGGGTTTGATCATTAACTAAAATGACTTCAATATTTTGATAACTCTGATCCTTAATAGACCTAAGACAGTTTTCAATAAATGCTTCACATTTAAAAATAGGAATGGAGACAGTCACCAAAGGATTCATAAGAAATATTAATGCTTAATTTCAAGCAAAAATATATAAATAAACACTAAAACTTTATCTTTGTATCAAATGATTAGAAAAAAAGATGATGAAAACTGCTTTAGGCTTTTTATTTATAAAATTAAAAAACTTTGTCAATCTGTGTATCACAGCGAAACAGCGAAATTTATTTTTCACAACAGGAAGTAATATTCATCAAAGTTTTAAAACAGGAAGTGATAACTATTTCGACCTATCACCTACAGCATTGTTTAATATTGCTGAAAATGTGACAATCAACCAGTTTAACTACATTACGGTAAAATCCAATGCAAAACTGAATATTGGAAAAAACACTTACATAACAAGAGCAACAATTTCTTGTCTTGGAGAAATCAGTATTGGTGAAAATTGTATTTTAGGTGAAGGAATGAAAATTTTTGACCATAACCATCAATACACAAAAGAGCCTTTTTCCGTTTCTAAAACTGAATTTAATACCGGTAAAGTAAAAATAGGCAACAATGTATGGACAGGGGCAAATGTAATTATCCTAAAAGATGTTACCATTGGTAATAATGTGATTTTGGGTGCAGGCTGCGTGATTTACAAGGATGTTCCCGACAATTCTATCATCATCAATAAGCAAGATCATCACGTAAATTTCCTATAATCAAGTTTGCCCCAATGAAAAAACTCAAAAACTTCTTACAATATCTATTTTATTTGTATCTTAAAAAATCAAATAAAACAATAAGATCACAATTAAAAAATGTTACGGAGATTCCTATAATCATCATTAGTTATAATCAACTTGAGAGCCTTAGAAATCTTATTGATTTTTTTATCCAGAGAAACTTTTCAAATATTGTAATTATTGATAATTGCTCGACCTATGAACCCCTTTTAAAATATTTTGAAGAAATCAAAGATAAAGTACATATTGAAAGACAAACTACCAATAAAGGATACCGTGTGTTTTTTGATTCTCCTCAACTTATAGAAAAGTATGCAAAAGGATACTATTTTTTGACAGATCCTGATATCATACCCAATTTTGACCTTCCCATTGATTTTGTTCAGAATTTCATCTCCGAGTTGGAAAAAAACTTCCATAAAATCACAAAAGTGGGTTTTGCATTAGATTTAGAAAACATACCTGATTCTTACCCAATCAAAAATAAAGTCATTGAATGGGAAAAAAAATATTGGGAAAACGAAGTGAAAGAAAATGTTTATTTGGCAGATATTGACACCACATTTGCCTTATACAAACCACAATATCCGATACATTTCAAAAGTGTTAATTTTTATAAAGCTCTAAGATTTGGAGGTAATTATACAAGCCAGCATATGGGTTGGTTTGTAGATCCGGAAAATTATACTGAAGAGCAGCGTTACTACTTTACGAAAGCCGGAAATTCGGCCTCCTGGAAATTAGACGACAAAGGAGAATTAACAGGGTATAAAAAAGATTATTAATATGTTTTCTGTCATTATTCCAAATTACAATCATGCACGCTTTCTAAAAAAAAGAATTGATTCGGTACTTCAGCAGACTTTCACAGATTTTGAAGTGATTATTTTAGATGATCATTCGGCTGACGAAAGTATCGAAATTATTGATTCATACAGTGATTCAAGAATTACCCACAAAATTTATAATACTGCCAATTCCGGGAGTCCTTTTGCCCAATGGAAAAAAGGTCTGGAATTATCGAAATATAATTACATCTGGATTGCAGAAAGTGATGACTTCTGCACGGCTGATTTTTTGGAGACGGCAAATACAATCCTTAAAAAGACTCAGGACATTTCGTTGTATTACTGTGACTCTTATTTAATCGGTGAAAATGAGGAGCCTTTTTTCAATACAATACAAAAATACACTCAAGAACTTGATGCCTCTCTTTGGAATAACGACCACAAAATTGATGGTAAAACTTATGTAAAAAAATATCTTTCGAAGAAAAATTTTATTTTAAATGCCAGTTCGGTTATCTTTAAAAAAGATCTTGCAACAAAGGCAATAGAACATATTCAGGATTTTAAAACTTCTGGTGACTGGCTTTTTTATGCACATATTTTATTAAAGGGCAACGTTTATTTCCATGCGACCAAACAAAACTATTTCAGACACTTATCTCAATCTACCAGAAATTATAATACTGTGGAAAAAAGAGAAAGAAGAATTGAAGAAAAAATAAAAGCAAATCATTTTTTCCTTGAAAACTTTGAATACAGTCATCATGAAAAACAAACAGTATACATCAATTTAATTAATGAATGGATTCGGGATCATTCACTGAAAGAAATATTTAAATCATCATTTTTCAGAATTTCCAAGTATTCTTTTTTGAATATTTCTAAAGCCCGATTGTTCTATAAAGGAATTTTCACAAAAGTCAGCAACAGATGGAAAAAATAAAGATCGCTATAGCAACCAACGGAAGATTCAAACCAATGGGTTCTTTCAGCAGAAATTATATTGAATTTCTTCCCTTCGATAAAATTGTTTTATTTGGAGGCTTCATTCCTTATTTTTATATGGGAACTTCTTTGAGGCAACAAAAATTGATAAGATACTGGTATTCTTTTATTTCATTAAAAAATCAAAGAAAATTAAATTCGCTTATCAAAAACCGGTTCAAAAAAATACTGCAAAACGAAAAAATCGATTGTGTTCTTGCAGAATTCATGAATACCGGTTCTGCGATCAGAGAGGCTTGTGAAGAGCTTAATATTCCCATTGTAGCGAATGTTTTGGGATATGAAGTTCACAAAAAAGAAATTGTTAAAAGCAATTGGGATGAATATGAAAACCTCGCAAAGTACAAATCATTGGTTATTCCTGTTGCAAAAAACATGATTCCAAAGCTGAAAGAATTTGGCTTTCAGGATAACCAAATTATTTTTTCTCCATTGGGCGCAAGAGATGAATTTTTCAATATTAATCCAAACTATCATTCTCAGACTTTTATCGCAATCGGTAGATTTGCAGAAATGAAATCGCCTCTTTCCACCATAAAAGCATTTCATAAAGTACTACAAAAATTTCCAAAAGCTAAACTTATTTTTGCAGGTGAAGGCGAACTTTTTGAAGACACGAAAAATTTGGTCACAGTATTGAAAATTGAAAATTCTGTAGATTTTCCGGGCTGGATATCACAAGAACAACAGATGGAATTACTCGCAAAAAGTGCAGTATTTGTACAGCATTCTATCACTACAAAAATCGGCGATGCAGAAGGAACTCCGGTAGCAATATTAGAAGCTTCTGCTGCAGGATTAGCTGTTGTCTCAACAAAACACGGCGGGATTATTGACACCGTAATAGATGGCGAAACAGGTTTTCTGGTTGACGAAAATGATTGGGAAAATATGGGTGAAAAAATGATTCACCTGTTAGAAAACCCCTCTCTTATTCAAAATTTCGGGGAAAACGGGAAAAAATTTATCTACGAAAACTTCTCGATGAGAAAACATATCGAAGAAGTGGAAAAAGCTATTCGTAAAGCGGTAACTTTATAAATGTTCTTCCATCCAAATTCCAAGAACCAAAAGGGACCAATGCTTATAATTATAGTTCAGTTGCTTTTGAACTTGCTGAAAATCTAATTTTTTAAAGATTTTTGATGAAGATTTTTTTAGAATTTTCTCCGTAAGTTCCTCCATTTCCGGGATCTTCAGCCAATCACTGATGGGTGCTCCGAAACCTTGTTTTTTCTTATTCAGGATGTTTTCTGTAAGCAGATCTCCAAATGCTTTTCTGAGTATGATCTTTGTATTACTGCTGTCCACTTTATATTTGGCAGGAAGTGTTGCACAAAATTCAACGAGATCTTTATCCAGAAAAGGTGTTCTCAACTCAATAGAATGCATCATTGCAATACGGTCATCTTTCACCAGATAATCTCCCGGAATGATATTGGTGAGATCCATTTTCATACAGGTATTCAGATTGTTTTTATCTAAATCAAAGCTGTATTGATGCTCATAACTTTGTTTGTTTTTCAATAGATGAAAGATTTCTTCTTCCGAAAAATTACTGTGAACCTTTCCTTTTTGATATGCTACAATATCAGGAAATTTAGATCTGAAAATTTTATCTAAAAAGTAAAGTCTCGATTTTTCAAGTCCTGCCTTTTCACTAAGGGTTGAGCTAATTTTATAAAATGGAAGGAATGCAGAATTTGCACCTCCTTTCTCAAGAATTTCTTTCTCCTGCTGATACCATTTGTAACCACCAAACAGCTCATCACCTGCATTACCTGTGATCACGACAGTCATATTCTTTGCTGCTTCCTTACAAATTGTATAAGTCGCAAGAATAGCTGTATCTGCAAGTGGTTCGTCTAATTTTTGCAAAACTTCAACGAGTGTTTTAGGAATTTCTGATTTTTGCAGACTTACTTCTTTATGATCCGTACTATAATTTTCTGCAATGCTTCTCGCATCGGGCATTTCGTCCCAATCACCTTCATATTGAAATCCGAGAGTTGTCAAATTATTATTTTTCTTTGAAGAAAGCGCAACCAATGTCCCGGAGTCTAAGCCTCCACTCAAAAATGCTCCTACTTTTACATCTGCTACCAATTGTTTCTCAACAGATTGCTCTACCAATTTCTGAAATTTTTCTACAGCTTTTTCTTCCGAAATATCAGATTCCTGATCAGGAAAATTCCAATATTGTGAAAATTCAATTTGTCCATCTTTATAGATTAATTGATGAGCAGGAGGTAGAACTTTAATTTTTTTATAAATACTTTGCTGACTGTCAACATACATATGCTTTAAAAAATGATGAATCGCATCATCATTCAACTCTGCATCTACAAGACCTGTTGCCAAAATAGCTTTGATCTCCGAAGCAAAAATAAATTCACCGTTTTTTCCAATGGCATAATAAAAAGGCTTTTCTCCAAAACGGTCTCGCGTACAAAAAAGCTGTTGCTTTTTTTCATCCCAGATTGCAATCGCAAACATTCCGTTAAGATGCTTCGGAAGATCTGTTCCATATTTTTGAAATAGTGATAAAATTACTTCTGTGTCTGTATTACTTTGGAAAGGATAATCAAAAAGATCCTTTTTCAAGTCGCGATAACCATAAATCTCACCGTTGAAAACGATACACTCATTTTTTGTATTGGAATACATCGGTTGATGCCCGTCTTTTGAAAGATCAACAATTGCCAATCTTCTAAAACCTAGAAAACAATTCTGAAAATACTCGTGACCTTCATCGTCCGGACCTCTGTGGATAATAGAATCCGTCATATTTTTAAGAGTTTGATGATAGAAAACTTCTTCTCGAATATTTTTCTTCACAATCCCCGTAATTCCACACATATCATAATATTAAGGTGCAAATCTAAGATTATTTCGTTAATTTTGACCATATTTTTGATGATGAAAAAATTCTCTGTTCTTATTGCACACTATAATAATTATCATTAT
Organism: Chryseobacterium sp. DT-167; assembly: GCF_058310155.1. Taxonomy (NCBI): domain Bacteria; kingdom Pseudomonadati; phylum Bacteroidota; class Flavobacteriia; order Flavobacteriales; family Weeksellaceae; genus Chryseobacterium; species Chryseobacterium sp. DT-167. Next base: position 129,373 of record NZ_JBZEEQ010000006.1, read on the forward strand.
TTCACAGAATGTTATGATAGTCTTCTCAAGCAGTCTTTCCAAGATTTTGAAATGATTGTTGTAGATGACTTTTCTACTGATGATTCTTTTGAAAAAATCGAAACACTGACGAAAAATGATTCAAGAGTTAAATTATATAAAAATGACCAAAATCAGGGAGTCGGTTACACAAAAAGAAGATGTATAGAATTGTCTTCAGGAGAAATTTGCGGGTTTGTAGACCCTGATGATGCATTGGCAGAAAATGCAATAGAAATCAGTATAAAAAATTATACAGAAAAAAATGTGGTGACTTATTCAAAATTTTTTCTTTGTGATCATAATCTAAAACCTTTAAAACCATTCCCACATTCCAAATCGGTAAAAAACGGAGATCAATTGTTTTTCAATATTTTTTTAGAAGCGAATCATTTTTTCACATTTAAAAAATCAGCCTACGATCAAACTTCAGGAATCAATCCGGCACTTACTTCCGCAGTAGATCAGGATCTTTATTTAAAACTATACGAAACCGGGAACTTTACATTTATAAAAGAACCTTTATATTTTTACAGGCTGCACGAAAAAGGAGTTTCTCAGGAAAAATCCAAGAAAGGTAAATTAAATCAAAACTGGCATCAAGTCATTTTAGATACAGCCAAAAGAAGACATATACAGCAACTTTACGGTAAAAAAATTGATCGTGTTGATAATCTTCCTGAATTTATTTTTACAAAACAGAATACCATTTTTAAGAAAATACAGAGAAAACTTCAGTAATGGATATTATTATAAAATCTTTTAATCGCCCTTTTTATCTTGACAGATGCATCACATCAATTTATCAGAATGTTTCGGGTGATTTTAAAATCAAGGTTTTGGATGACGGAACTCCAGAAAAACATCTTGATAAAATTCGTGAAAAATATCCTGAAGTAGAAATACTTCTGTCAGATAATTACGAAAATAAGGTTAAAGCAATTGAAGAAAATATTGCATCCGGAAAATCTATCAATGGTTTTGAAATTCCTACAAAATTTTGGTATGAGAACGTTAAAAATTCATCAGAATATGTCATTGTAACAGAAGATGATGTTTGGTTTACACAAGCTGTAAATTTAAATGAGTTAACAAAAGATGCGCAAAAATTTGATATTCATCTTTTAAAATTGGGTTGGCTTGGTAACGAAAACGAACGAAAAGATTTGAATCTAAATTCAATTTCTGAGAATTTAGAATCTGCACAACCAAAAAATTTGCTGTTGATGAATAGAAAGCTAATGACAGCTTTCTTTCACAATCAATACAAATTTTTCACGATCCTTTATAAATTGAAATTTGTAAATAATCTTACCCATTTAAAATATTGGTCTCTCAATTCTATATTAATGGGTTTTTACAAAAAAGAATATTGGTTAGAAATCTGGAAAGGCATGGATGGTAAAGTGGATGAAAAAAAACAACTCATCAATGCATCTGTTTTCTATAAAAAATACCTCAATAATCCCAACTTTATCTCAAGATTAAAAACAGAAGCAATGAAAACTACATTCCAGTCTTCTGCCACCAATTCTTATCACGAATACGGCTTTGATTTTGATGTCAATCAATTTAATTACCTGATTAACGAAGCCTGGCTGAAAGGAGATTTTGATGCAATGCAAAATTTCCCAAACGATTTTTCTTTAGATTATTTAAAAAATTTCGTTTCGGCAAAAATTAATATCCCGGAATTTGAACAGTGGGTCGATAAGTTCCGTTCGCAATATGAAAATATGGGTTGTAAAACAGAATGAAAAACCACAGAGAATATTTCTGTGGTTTTTGTTTTAATTTTTTATAATAACTCCGGCGTATTTGCCATCAAATTCTATAATGTGTGGCTCCAGCCCTTTGCTTTCACAAAAATCTTTAAAAGCTGCATTGTCGCCAATATCATCACTCATAAAAATTCCGCCTTTTCTTAATTTGTCCCATAACAAAGTGTAAGCCCAAATTCTTCCGTCATAGGTTTTATCACTGTCATAATGTACCACATCTAAAGAATCTGCCTTTGCAAAGATCTTAGGCAGAGATTCTTTGTCTGCAAAACGATAAAGATCCCAATTGTTTTTATATTTTTCCGGGATCACGCATCCTACAAAATCTTCACTTTGGTTCTGCATAATATAAGGCATATCTGAACTGAAAAGTGTTCCGTTTCTCTTCACTAAAGATGCTAAAGCTGCAAAAGAAGACCATCCGTAAGCAACACCTGTTTCTATTGATTTTTGTGCAGAAGTATATTCATTAATATAATAAATAACACTTAAAGAGCCCGCACCTCCCATTTTTATAGGCGCTTTTTCCTGTGCCTGTACTGCCGCTTCATACTCGATCGGAAAGATTTCCTGAAAAGGAACAAAAGTAATTTTCAGTATTTTTTCAATAAATTCTTTTTCAGAAACCGCTAAATTTTTACACCAGATTTCTGCTTCTTCTTTACCACGCAAAGCTGATGAACGATTAAAAATGTTTTTCCAAATTTTTCGTCTCAGCTCGGGATAAAGATCAGGACGTTTCAGGTATCCAAAAAATGTTGTTGCGATTTCAGCGACTTTACTCATACAATTATGTTTTGAGATGCAAAAATACAAAAGAATTGCTCAAACAATCTTATATTTGCTTTTTTAAGAATTATTTTTTTGAAAACTACACAAATGCATCAGAAAATAAAAGTGCTTTTCCGCCACAGATCTATGGAGATGGGAGGTGTAGAAAGGGTTCTTCTTGATCTTTTAGAAAATCTTCCGAGAGATCTTTTTGATATTACATTCTTCCTCACGCTTAATCAGGGTGAACTGAGAAGTAATATTCCGAGAGATATTAAAGTTATTACTTTTCAAAAAGGAAAAGAAGACATGAGTAATAATAATTTTCTCAGGACATTGCAGCTGGTTAAGAGAAACCTAACTCTCCTTTTTTATAGAAAAAACCCCAAATTACTCTATAAAAAAATCATTAAAGACGATTTTGATATAGAAATTGCTCCTACTTACGCAGAGTTTGAAAACATTTTATCAAGCCCTTTAAAATCAAGAAAAATCGCTTGGTTTCATACCGATGTAAGTTATGACCCTGATCAGGAAAGAGTTCTTAGCCGAATAAACAATCTGAAAAAATTTGACTGGGTAATTTTCGGATCAAAACAGACAAGAGATGTAATAAAAGATCTTTACCAGATTGAATACCCCAGAAGTTCTGTGATTTACAATGCTATCAAAATCGATGAGGTAAGAAAAAAAGCTGAAGAATTTCCGGTACATTATGATTTGCACCCTGTATTTTCTTCAATGGGAAGGTTACATAGCCGAAAAAACTATCATACTTTGATGAATATCCATAAAAGGTTATCTGATGAGGGATTCTCACATTCTATTGCTGTCATTGGAGGAGGTAGCGAAATGGAAAATTTAAAAAAACAGGCAAAAGAACTAAAGGTTGAAAAAACATTTTTGTTGCTTGATACACAGACAAATCCTTATCCCTATATAAAAAATTCAGATTATTTTGTATTACCTTCGGAATCTGAATCTTATCCTTTAACGATTGGGGAAGTAATGGGGCTACATATTCCTATTATCAGTACCAATGTTGGTGGCATTCCGGAAATGATTGATCATCAAGCAGATGGATATTTGGTAAATCCTGATGAAAATTCTATTTATGAAGGAATGAAACTGTTTCTCACAAATTCTGAAATTCCAAATAAAATAAAAAACAGTACCAAAAAATCAACAGAGAAATTTGACAATCAAAAAATCTATGATGAAGTAACCCAAGTGTTTCTCAGTCAATATCAACTTAAACAATGAATGCTCCAAAAGTAACCATTCTTACTCCATCCTACAATCGTGCACATACATTGCCACGAGTTTTTGAATCTTTGCAAAATCAGACTTTCAAAAATTTTGAATGGCTCGTGATTGATGACGGTTCGACTGACAATACTAAAGGTTTAGTTGAAGGATTTCAGAAAGAAGCTGATTTTAAAATCCGTTATTATCATCAGAAAAACCAGCACAAATTTTTAACTTTTTTCCGTGGAATTGATCTGGCCGAAGGTCAATACTTCTCACCGTTGGATTCTGATGATGCTCTTCCTCCAAATTCTATGGAGATACTGGTAAATACCTGGGAAAACATTCCAGACAGTCAGAATATTGTTTTTGTCTCGACGCTTTGTGAAGATCAGTTTGGTGATATTGTGGGAGATCGTTTCCCAAAAGACCCATTGATCTGCAGTATTTTTGATATGCGCTACAAGTACAAAATAAAAGGAGACAAATGGGGTATGGGAAAAACAGAAATTTACAAAAAAATGAAACTGAATTTTGGTGATCTTGCCGGAAAAGGTTTTATTCCGGAAGGTGTTTTTCAGTTTCAGTTTGATAAGTTGGGATTTCACTATTGTATTAATAAAGTTACGAGAATCTATTTTCGTGACAAAAATGATGAGCAGTCTCTTGCCAATCAGTTTTACGATAAAAAAAATGCTTTTGGACTCGCGGAAAACTACAAAGCTTTTCTGAATATATACGGTTCAAAAATTTGGAGCAATCCAATGACAATTTTTAGAAATCTCGGTGGTTACCTCAAATTCTCTAAGATTGACGGCAGATCTCTAAAAAAAATCACCTCGGATCTGGAAGCATCTGAAATAAAAACACTAGCATATTTAATCTATCCATTTTCAAAATTTATTTAAAAAACGCTTCAATTAAAAAGCTTATTTGGAAATTATATTTTTGGAAGATACCACAAACCATTGCTTCAAAATTTCAATATATCGAAGAAAAAATTTAAATTAGTTCTTTCTTACACAATCCCTCAAACAAAATGATCAAGAAAAAAATCCTCATACGTATCGGTTCTCTTCGTCATGGAGGAGCTGAAAAAGTATTGGTAACTTTCCTCAAAAATCTTCCTGAAGATAAGTACGAAATTGACTTATTACTAAATTTATACTCAGGAAAATATCTTAGTGAAGTTCCTGATTGGGTGAACGTTATTTACCTCAACAAAGGTGAAATGATCACTACCAACAGACTTCAGGACATCCCGGAAAAAGCAGCGAGAGTGATCTTTCAAAAGGTTTTAAAAGAATTCCCCGATCTTCTGTATACTCTTATATTAAAAGATAAAAAATACGACATCGAGTTTGCAGCTATTCATGGAATGCGCGATGAAATCCTTCATTCTACCAACCATTCTTCAAAAAAAATCATCTGGATTCACAATGATCTTTCACAGGTAAAAGAATATACAAATCAGGAAATTCGAAAGTTTTTCGGGTTTGACTCTATTATGGTGATTTCAAAAAAAATAGAACAATTATTTCACAATTTAGCCAGAAACGAAGCTGAAAAACAAAAAATTGTAAAAATATACAATCCTCTGGATACCGAAGAAATTGTAACAAAGGCTCAGCAACCGGTTATCAATTATGAATTTGATGAGAAAATTCCGACTTTCATATCGGTTGGAACTGTTTTTCCTCAAAAGGGGTTCGACAGACTTTTGAAAGTTCACAAAAAACTACTTGATGAAGGCTTTAAACATAAAATTTTGATTGTAGGTGACGGGTATGATTTTGAAAACATTAAACATTTAAAAACCGAATTGGGAGTTGACGAAACCGCCACCATGTTAGGTTTTACTGATAACCCTTATCCTTACTTTAAAAATTCTGATTTTTATATTTTAAGTTCAAGATATGAAGGTTTCCCGACTGTTTTATTTGAAGCGATTACTCTGAAAAAGAAAATCATCGCCACAGAAGTTTCCGGCGTTAATGAAATGCTGAACAACGGTGAACTTGGTTTGATTGTAGAAAACTCCGAGGAAGGAATTTATCTGGGCATGAAAAAAGCTTTAACAAATCCTGAATTTTTCTCCGGGTACACCGAAAAACTCGAAAATTATACTATGCCTTTTAATCTTGATCATTCTGTTGCCAGAATAGTTTCAGTTTTAGATGAATTATAATTAAGATTTAATTATCAATAAAAATAAAACAGAATCCTTAAATTTGCTGCATGCCCAAGAATTACACCATTATACAAAAAGATTTTTACCGAGAAAGTGGCGAATGGCTTTCACCCATTCAGATTTTGATGAAATGCATCAATCCTAATCTGCACTTTATCTATATTCTCAGAAAGGCACAGAAATTTAATAAAACTCCTGTTTTAGGATTCTACTGGAAGATTGTTCTGCGACATTTTCAGATTAAATACGGTTTTCAGATCTATCCGGAAACGCAAATAGGTGAAGGTTTATATCTGGGACATTGGGGGAGTCTGGTGATCAACCCCAAAGCGGTAATCGGCAAAAACTGCAATATTGCACAGGGCGTTACCATCGGGCAACAAAACCGGGGAAAAAATGAAGGCTTTCCTGTAATTGGAGATGATGTATGGATTGGTCCCAACGCCGTAATTGTAGGAAGCATCACCATTGGGAACAATGTTTTGATTGCACCAAATTCTTATGTAAACACAGACGTACCCGATAATTCTATTGTTGCAGGAAACAAAGCAAAGATCTACCCCACCAAGAATGCGACCGAGGGATATATCAATAACAGAGTATAAGTCAAAGATAAGCTGTTTGAAATATATCTTCTGATAGTTCATAATATCTTCTTGTTGAAAATTATATTTTAAAACAATGGTTTTAATAATCAGAGAAATATCTTAGATATTTAATATTGTATCCTACTATTTATGATCTGTTTTTTGTAAATTTATCTTAAAATTGATGTTTATATTGCTGATAAAATAAAATTTGAGCATAAAAGACTATATATAAACAACAGTTTTAAAAAATCTGACATGATTTTAAGCATATTTAATATTAAACTTTGTTAAAAATGATGGCTGTTTCATCAAAAATCATATTTTTGCATAGTTATTGATTTAGTCTATTGGTTTTAAAAATAATTTAAACGAAATAAATAATTCATTCAATTTAAAATTTATTTATGTCACAATCGTACGAAGCTATTTTTGAAAACAACAGAAAATGGGTTGAATCTAAAATCGAAAAGGATCCGAAATTCTTTGAGGAACTTGCAAAAACCCAGCATCCCGATTATTTGTATATCGGCTGCTCAGACAGCAGGGTAACTGCCGAAGAATTGATGGGAACAGAACCCGGTGAAGTTTTTGTCACCAGAAACATTGCCAATGTAGTCAACACTTTAGATATGAGTTCCACTGCAGTTATACAATATGCTGTAGAACATTTGAGGGTGAAACATATTATTGTTTGCGGACATTACAATTGCGGTGGAGTAAAAGCTGCGATGACGCCTCAGGATTTAGGATTATTAAATCCTTGGTTGAGAAATATTCGTGATGTGTACAGATTGCATCAAGCTGAGCTGGATTCTATCGATGATGAAGGAAAACGCTATGACAGATTGGTAGAACTAAACGTTCAGGAGCAATGCATCAACGTTATTAAAATGGCTTGTGTGCAGGAAAGATATATCATTGATGAGTTTCCTGTGGTGCATGGCTGGGTATTTGACCTTAGAACGGGAAAAATTATTGATCTGGAGATTGACTTTGAGAAAATCTTAAAAGACATTCAAAAAATATATAATCTTACCAGTTCAGACTGGGTGATGAGCCGAAAGAAATAATCTTTCAAAAAATAAAAAGAGTAAATGAAATTCTGGAGTATTATTACATTAATGATCGTCCTCAACTTCACAGCATTGCCAAGCATTGCTGCTGTTGCTGATTGGGATATCATGTCAACCAATGTAATAGTGAACGAAGAAGAAACCCATTCTCATTACTCATCTCTGTTTTCTGTTTACGAAAAAACACTTCCAAAAACTTTAGATGTTTACGATTATCTTAAGTTCTTTGAGCCTGATATTGAGGGCAGATCTTTCACATTAATAGATGACGATTTTCATCTATCTCCTTTACTGAGCATATTTTCTCCGCCTCCGGAAGCTTAGTCATTTACAATTTACTTATTCAAATCGTCTTCGATTCTGAACATTTTTACATTTCATTAATTTCCAATCATTTTTGATTGATTTTAATCGATTCACTATTTACATCAACGTATTTTTCAATTATCATGAAAAAATCAAAATCTTTCTTTGGAGAAATCAAAGAGAATTTCCCGTCGGGTCTGGTCGTATTTTTGGTGGCTTTACCCCTCTGTTTAGGAATCGCTTTAGCATCTGAAGCACCGCCGTTATCAGGGATTATTGCCGGTATCGTAGGAGGTTTGGTAATCGGGGCAATCAGTAATTCAAATATTTCTGTATCTGGTCCCGCAGCAGGATTAACTGCTATTGTGGCCTCAGCTATAACAGATCTTGGTGCATTTGAACTCTTCCTTTGCGCCGGGATTATTGCAGGAATCATTCAGCTTATTTTAGGGTTTGTAAGAGCCGGAAGTATTTCCAATTACTTTCCTAATAATGTAATTGAAGGAATGCTTGCTGGTATTGGTATCATTATCATTTTAAAACAGATTCCGCATGCTTTGGGATTTGATAAAGATTATGAAGGTCATGAATCTATTTTTGATAAAGGGCTGAACTTCGGATATTTTACCGAACTGCTTGAAGCCATTCATCCGGGTGCTGTTGTAGTCACATTATTTTCTATAGGAATTTTGTTGGCATGGGATAGAATTCCCATTTTAAAAAGAATGAAAATGCTTCCAGGAGCTCTTGTTGCAGTTGTTGCTGGTATTTTACTTAATGAGGTGTTTAAAATGTCCGGCAGCGTCTTAGCCATTGGCAAAGAGCATCTTGTACCACTGCCTGTTCCTAAGTCAATTGAAGATTTTAAGGGATTGATTACATTCCCAAATTTCAGCGGTTTTACAAATTATAAAGTCTGGCTTGCAGGGGCTACAATTGCAGTGGTGGCATCAGTAGAAACACTGCTATGTATTGAAGCATCCGATCGATTAGATACACAAAGAAGAATTACGGATACCAATCTTGAATTAAAAGCTCAGGGAATTGGTAATTTAGTAAGTTCATTAATCGGAGGACTTCCGATGACATCGGTGGTTGTGAGAAGTTCAGCAAATGCCAATGCAGGAGCAACTTCAAAAGCTTCAGCAATGATTCATGGTTTCCTTTTGTTAGTTTGCGTTTTGTCTATTCCGTTTTTATTAAATTTAATTCCGCTGGCAACTCTGGCTGCGGTATTGCTTTTGGTAGGATACAAACTGGCAAAACCTGCTACGTTCAAACATTTCTGGCATTTGGGTAAATTTCAGTTCATACCATTCGTAGCCACTGTGGTAGCAATTGTAGCGACCGATTTGCTGAAAGGTGTCGGAATTGGTCTTGCCATCTCCGTTTTTTATATTCTTCAGGGAAATATGAAACGTGCTTATTATCTGAGCAGAGAAAAACTGGATGATGCAGACGAAATCTCCATCAAACTTGCCGAGGAAGTTTCTTTCCTTAATAAAGCTGCGATCAAAAAGACGTTGAAAAATATCAAACCCAACTCTACAGTGATTATTGATGCGACAACGACGTCGTATATTGCGACCGATGTATTAGAAATGATTCAGGATTTTGCCAATATCCGTGCAAAAGAAGAAGACATTACTGTACAACTGATGGGCTTCAAAACCTCATACAGAGATTACGAAGCCGATGAAGAATCTCATGTGATTATTACTCACAAGAGAGCAATGTAAACAACAATCAATTTTTAATTTTAAATAATAATTCATAAAAATAAATTTATATGAAAGCACATACTTCCGAAACACAGTCGACTATAACTCCTGAAAGGGCATTAGAATTTTTAAAGGAAGGGAATCAAAGATTCGTAGGCAACCTTAAGGCAAACAGAGATCTTCTGGAGCAGGTAAATGCAACACGAGAAGGTCAATGGCCTTTCGCAGTCGTTCTAAGCTGTATCGACAGCCGTACGTCTGCTGAACTCATCTTTGATCAGGGATTGGGTGATATTTTCAGCATCCGAATTGCCGGAAATTTTGTCAATCAGGATATTTTGGGTTCAATGGAATTTGGGTGCAACGTAGCGGGTTCCAAGCTTGTTGTTGTTTTGGGACACACCAAATGCGGAGCTCTAAAAGGCGGACTTGATGCTGCAAAAATCGAGGGAATGGGCATGGACAATCTCAACCACCTTATTGATCACTTTGACCCTATCATCAAGTCGGTAATAGAAGATGGCGAAGAACGCTCTTCAGCAAATATTTCGCTTCTTGAAAGATTAAATCACCATAATGTAAAGAATGCGATTGATGATATCCGCAAACAAAGCTCAACTCTAAAAAGACTTGAGGACGAAGGAAAAATCAAAATTGTAGGCGCCAATTATGATGTTGAGACAGGCGTTGTAACCTGGTTATAAAATATTTTCTCCTTAATTATAATTTCGGCGGGAGCTTTGCTCCCGCCGAAATTTTTATATCAGATTTAAATCAATTGTAATGGCTATTTTCCATTAAATGCAGACATCGTATTTCCAATTCCTGCAAAAACAAATGAAAGGCATGCTTTAGAAAATTTTTCTATTCTTTCACCTAGTTTTTCTGCTTCCTCCAGTGTCCAGGTTCCCAATACGTAATCAACCTGTCTCCCTTCAGAAAACTCTGCGGAAATTCCAAATCGCAGCCTTGCGTAATTCTGGGTCTGCAGACTCTCATGAATGCTCTTCAGTCCATTGTGACCCGCATCAGAACCTTTCATTTTCATTCTTAAAGTTCCGAACGGCAAAGCAAGGTCATCCGTAACAATCATCACATTTTCCAGTGGAATATTTTCTTTCTGCATCCAGAATTTTACAGCATTGCCAGATAAGTTCATATATGTATCAGGTTTTAATATAAAAACCTTTCTGCCCTTGTATTTTCCTTCTGCCATCCATCCAAAATTGGTGGTATTGAAAGAAACATCAAGGCTTTCCGCTATTTTCTCGGCAACCTTAAAACCTATATTGTGACGTGTATTTTCATATTCCGGACCTTTGTTGCCCAAACCGACGATTAAATATTTCATGAGAAATTTTTTGCAAAATTAATAGATATTAAATAAAAAAACTCAATCCTGTGGAGAATTGAGTTTAAATATATTTTTTGATGATATCTTTACATCGGTTTGTAAATATAGTTTACTCCAAAACCTCTTATCATATACGTTTGGGCATCATATCTGTAATCTGTAGAGAAAATTACCGGGGTCGGAATTGGTTGTGTAAGATCTGTGATAGATATTCTTTTCGGACTATTAGGAGATAACATCGAAGATGCATCATCATTATAATCAGTTGCTAAAATTGTAGAAACTTTATATGCAAACGGAAGAAGTGTGTATGGGTTGATTTGAGAATCATAATTCAGGAATTCATATGCATACTTTTCAATTGCAGGACCATTGATACCAGCATTGATTTTACCATAATGTCTTTCAGCTTTTGATACATTATCGCCTAAATATGTATAGGTTGTTTTAGAATAATCTTTATATTCAAAAGGGATTCCTATAGCATCAGGACCATTTTTCATATTGATTACATCTAATTTTCCTGTTGTAGAACTGTAAGTCAGATCGTATAAAACTTTTACTTTAGAATCCAGTGCGTAAGGTCCAGGAGTCGTTGAAGGAGGTACAGGCGCTGCTCTTTTAAAAGTAGATCTGTTTTCTGAAATAATCGTCAATCTCCCTAAATTTCCGTAAGTAAATAGCTGTGTATAAACGATACTATCGGCATCCAGGTCTCCGTCTCCATCATTGTCTAAATGACCTTTGAAATCAATCTGACTGATCTTATCACCGCTCCACATCACATTTGCTACAGAATATTTATCTGTAATAACTCTTGACAAAAGCAAACCATTGTAATGATATTCTGCAATTGTATCAGAATCTGTAATTTCTCTGAATAAAGCTCTCGGACCATTAAATCCGCTTGATTGATTTAAATCGATGAGAGGATTACCTTCTTCATCAACCATATCTTTACAAGAGTGAATAGAAGAAATACCTGCTATAAGTAAAATAAAATAGAAAAGTTGTTTCATTTCCGAAGGGGGATTATTTATTTTTCCACAAATATAATTTTTTTTTGAATAAAAAGCACGTTTTTATTTATATTCTCGCAAAAGTAATAATATAAATCTCGTTATAAAGCCTTGTAAATATACTTCTGAGCTTGAGACTGATCTGAAGTCGGGTAATTCATCGAATCATAAATATAAGTAAAATCGCCACTTACTAATGGAGCTGGTACAGATCCGATAGGTGGATATACAATATTGAAACTCTTTACATTATTAGCCGATAATGATTGGAAATTAGTAGGATGTACCAAACTCCACATTACAAAAAATGTCTTTGGTAAAGTTGTATATGGGTTTATCTTATCATCGTACAGAGGATAATTATATGTACCAGCCGACATTAAAGTAGACATATTTGGAACACCTGTTGCGCTTGTTGTTCCATTTTCTGCTATCACTTTTGTGATATTATCTCCCGTATTGGTAAAGGTATAATTGGTAAACTGAATGTAGGTTGTCCCTGATTTTTTCTTCTCAACAATCTTTGTCATTTTTCCGGAACTATCATATGTATAGGTATATTCCATGTTGAAGTGTGGAGCACCTCCCAAAGTTGTTTGGCAGGTAGTATAATTTATTTTCCCACTAGAATCGTAAGTGATATCAAAATCATATGCAATATTATTAGCCGGAATAGCACCATTAATCTCCTGCCCAAATTTCACTTTTGAAATTTTACCAGAGGTATATGTTGGTGTTCCAATGAAAAATGAAGTTGGACCACTTGCTTCTTGAAAAATAGCTTTCTGAAGAACATTTCCCGTGGTAACAAATTCTTGGTTAGTCACATTATTGACAACTATTTTATGCAAAATTCTTGGTCCTGTAATTGTGGGACCAGTAGATCCACTTCCTCCTGTACCTGTTGAGGGATTATTTTTATTATTATTGATGGGATCATCCGTTGTGTTATCGCAAGAGAACATAAAGCCAAGAAGTAATGCTGCCACTACTTTAAAAAAGTTGTTTCTAATCATAGTTTTTATTTTTAGTCGCACAAATATAATTAATTTTCAATACGACTTGAGTTATTTTAAATATTTAATAAAAAAAATCTAAAAACTTTCGCTTTTAGACTTAGATTATGTTAAATAATTCAAAAAATCAGAAATACAAATATGACTTAAAGATCAAGAATAGACTTCAGCAAGACATTTACTTCGTCCACATTCTGCACACCATCTTTCCGCATCATCAATTGATTACCTTCTTTTCCGATTTTTTCCTTCAATTGTGCCTGTGAAGGATTTTGAGTTAAATAGCTGATAATATGTCTGAATTTATCAGTCTGATAAAATTTATCCTGTGGATTATTTGGGAAATATCCGAGGAAAATCCCATTTTTCATGACGATTTTTTCAAAACCAATGTCTGCGGCAAGCCATTTCAAAGCAACACTTTTTAATAAATTGATTGCTTCAGAAGGTAAGATTCCAAAACGGTCTGTCAATTCAGATTCAAATTTCTGAAGATCTTTTTCATTATCAATTTCAGCCAGTTTTTGATAGAGCAAAAGTCTTTCTTCTGTACTTGAAATATACGAATCCGGAAGCATAAGCTCTAAATCGGTATCAATATTGACTTCTTTTACCGTTTTAAATAACTTCTGACGGTCTGCTTCATTTTCAAACAGATTTTCAAAATCTTTGTCATCTTTTAATTCTTCAAGAGCTTCCTGCATCATTTTCTGATAGGTTTCAAATCCCATTTCATTGATAAATCCGCTTTGTTCTCCTCCCAGCAAATCTCCTGCTCCACGTATTTCCAGATCTTTCATCGCAATCTGAAAACCACTTCCCAAATCTGAAAACTGCTCAATCGCTTCCAGTCTTTTTCTGGCATCAGAGGTCACCATATCCAAAGGGGGCGTTATCAGATAACAGAAAGCTTTCCTGTTACTTCTACCAACACGACCTCTCATCTGGTGAAGATCTGCCATCCCAAAACGTTGGGCGTCATTTATAAACATGGTATTCGCATTAGGAACATCTACTCCACTTTCTACGATTGTTGTTGCAACCAGAACATCATATTTACCTTCCATGAAATCAAGAACATTCTTTTCAAGCTGTTTGCCTTCCATTTGTCCGTGACCGGTGATTACTCTCGCATCAGGAACTAATCTTTGAATCAATCCGGCAATATCTTTCAGATTTTCAACCCTGTTGTTGATAAAATAAACCTGTCCGTCACGCTGCAATTCGTAAGAAACCGCATCACGAATAATTTCTTCACTAAAACCGACCATGTGAGTTTCCACAGGTTGCCTGTTGGGCGGCGGCGTTTTAATCACCGATAAATCTCTCGCAGCCATTAACGAAAACTGCAAAGTTCTCGGAATTGGCGTTGCGGTCAGAGTAAGTGTATCAATATTAGATTTTAATGTTTTTAATTTATCTTTTACGGCAACTCCAAATTTATGTTCTTCATCAATAATCAGTAAACCTAAATCTTTAAATTTTACTTTTTCGGAAGCTAACTGATGTGTACCAATCACAATGTCTACTTTTCCGTCTTTCAAACCAGCAATAGTTTCAGCTTTTTGTTTTGCTGTTCTGAATCTGTTTAGATAAGAAATATTTACAGGAAAATCTTTTAACCTGTCTTTAAAACTTCTGTAATGCTGAAACGCCAGAATTGTAGTCGGAACCAAGATCGCCACCTGCTTTCCGTCTGTTGCAGCTTTGAAAGCAGCACGGATGGCGACTTCCGTTTTCCCGAAACCTACGTCACCACAAACCAATCGATCCATCACAGTTTCGGCTTCCATGTCATTTTTTACATCAATGGTCGCTTTTTCCTGATCTGGAGTATCTTCATAAAGGAAACTTGCCTCAAGCTCATTCTGCAAATAAGAATCTGGTGTGTAGGCAAAACCTTTGGCGGTTTTCCGTTCCGCATATAATTTAATTAGATCAAATGCAATCTGCTTTACTTTAGCTTTTGTTTTCTGCTTTAACGATTTCCAGGCAGGCGAACCAAGCTTGCTCAAAACTACCTCTTTCCCATCGGGACCGTTGTATTTTGAAATTTTATGCAAAGAATGAATACTTACATATAACAGGTCTCCATTTTTATAAGTCAGTTTAAAACATTCCTGAATTTTGCCATCATTATTCACTTTCACCAATCCCATGAATTTTCCGATTCCGTGGTCGATGTGTGCGATGTAATCTCCGACCTTTAACGACATCAGATCTTTCAGCGTCAATTGTTCAGATTTGGCAAACGTGTTTTTTGCTTTATATCTTTGATAACGGTCAAAAATCTGGTGATCGGTATAGACCAAAAGCTTGTGATCTGCGTCTACAAAACCTTCATGAAGTTCAGATTTAAAACTTTTAAATGAAATCTTAGTAGAGCCGGACTGAGCAAAATCGATGTCCTCAAAAATAGATTCTAACCTTTCTTTCTGTTTATCGGTAGAAAAAGAAATCCATGTATCAAAACCCTGCTGCTGTTTTTCTTCTAAATCTTCAATTAATAATTCAAAATTTTTGTGAAAAGAAGGCTGTTGCGTTTGATTGAGCTGGAGTATTTCAGATTTGGAGAGTTGGAGAGTCTGCGAACTGAAATCTATCGTTTTAAATTTCTTGTGATCAAATAAAAACTCTTCATCTGAAATAAATAATTCCTGCGGAGTTCTGTGTGAAATATCTTTGCTTAATGTTTGATATTTTTCTAAAGATTTCTCATAAAAGCTTCGGATTTTATTTAAACCTACAACAGCATTTTTAGAAACTACAAAACTGTCTTTCGGCAGAAGTTCAAGTAAAGAAACACGGCTTCCTGAAACTGAAAAGTTCATATTCGAAACCAACTGAAAATCTTTTACTTTATCGACTGAAAGCTGGGTTTCAATATCAAAAGTTTTAATGCTTTCAACCTCATTTCCAAAGAAAGTAATACGGTAAGGTTTCTCGTTGGAATACGAAAAAACGTCTACAATTCCTCCACGTACAGAAAATTCTCCGGGTTCTGAAACAAAATCGGTCTGCTGAAACTGGTAATGCGATAGTAATTCGTCTACAAAATCAAAATCAAGCTGATCGCCAACTTTTATATGATGAGAAATCGCCTTAAAATCTTCTTTCTTCAAAACCTTTTCAGATAAAGCTCCCATATAACCCACAATGACTTTCGGAGATTTTTCAGAATTTATTTTATTTAAAACATCGGTCCGTAAAACAAGATTGGCGTTCTGCGTTTTCTCAACCTGATAGGGCTCAAGGTGTGTTGCCGGAAAGTATAAAACCTTTTCTTTTCCGAGCAGATCTTCCATTTCGGTATTGATGTACAGAGCTTCTTCTTTATCGTCAACGAGGTAAAGAATAGTTTTTTTCTGTGTAAGAAACAATTCGGCAGTAAAAATAGAAACCGAAGAACCCGCACTTCCCTTTACTGAAAGATGCTGATGATTTTCAAGTTGTGCGAAAATTTCTTTTCCAAATTCTTTTTTTAAAAGGTCAGGAAGAAAGCTTTCTTTTATGGTTTTTAAATGCATAAATAATATAAGTGTAAACGACAAAAGCGATTTCGGAAGAGTTCCGAAACCGTTTTAGCATTACAAAGATAGTGCTATTTTTATTTTGCGATAAAAACGCATGGTTGTAAATTAACAAATGATAATAATAATTGATCAAAAATCACAATTTATTATTAAAAAGCCCAAAAAAAGTTAAAAATAATTTGATTTTTCAATATACGGCACAGTGTTTGAAAAGTCTTCTTCCATAAACCGAAATATTAAATATTATGAAAAATGTAATCAAAATTTTAGGCGTTTTTATGCTGGTAATGTTCACGGCAATCTCTTTCACTTCTTGTAGTGATGATGACGATCCGGCAAACAATGATTTCTTTGCAGGAACTTATAGAGGAAGCATATCTTACAATGACGGATCTACTACAATTGGGACAGACAACGGAGAAGTATTCGTAACAAAAATCGCAAGCGGTACGAAGTATAATTTTGCCTTCTCAAACAGCATCCCAGATCTTAACGGGGTAGAATTTGAACAGCAAGGTGACAATGTGCTGGTAAGTGTAGGGTCTACTGCAACTTCTTACATCAGAATTGACAACAATGAGTTGAAAATTGCTTATGCAAAAGACGGAAAAATCTGGACAGCCAACTGTACAAGATAATAACTATTCATACATATCCGGAACCTGCTCCTTTTTTTGGGAGCAGGTTTTTTTTATTATAAATTCAGTAAGAGTAAATGCAATCAATGAATCTGCCGTAACTGATCTTAAGTTTTTTTTAATCTGTAATAAACTACAGTTAAGACTTTCAAAAAAAGATTTTTATATTAAGATTTTGCATACATTTACTTAAACAAAAACAATAAATATCTACGAATGAAAAAATTTCTTACCGCAATGTCAATAGTTTTAGGATTAGGACTTGCAAATGCCCAACAAGTCGCCCCTGCTACAAAATCTACTGTAAAGCAAACCACTAAAACAGTAAAAGCTGTAAAAGCAGAACCAGCTAAACCCGCTGCTAAGCTTAAAAAAGATGGTACTCCTGATAAAAGATACAAAGAAAATCAAAAATTAAAAAAAGACGGAACACCTGATAAAAGGTTTAAAGCAAACAAATAATTAACATTAAAAAAATGTTATTTTTCATAATCAAATTTCGAAGAACCGATAAATAAAATTTATCGGTTTTTTTGTGTTTAATCTTAAAATATTTGACAGAATTCTATACTTATTTATAAATTTGAACCATGTTAAACTTCTTCAAGAAAAATGCAGCTTTGATCTGGGCAAATAACCATGTGCAGAAAGCGAATGATTTTAAGCAAAATGCAGAAAAAAATCAGGAGAAACTGCTTTTGTCATTGGTGAAAACTGCCGAGAAAACGCTTTTTGGAAGAGAACATCAGTTTGAAAACATCAGATCTATTGAGGATTTTCAGAAGAATGTGCAGATTGCAGACTATGAAGACCTCAAACCCTACATCGAAAAAGTAAAAAAAGGGCAGCGCAATATTCTCTGGACAGACACTCCGGAATATTTTGCTAAAACTTCCGGAACTACTTCCGGCTCAAAATACATTCCGATCTCAAAAGAGGGAATGCCGTTTCAGGTTGCAGGAGCTCAAAGTGCTTTGTTTCATTATATTTCAAAAAAAGGAAACGCAGATTTCGTCAACGGGAAAATGATCTTCCTGCAGGGAAGCCCGGAACTGGAAGAGGTTTTTGGGATCAAAACGGGTCGTCTTTCCGGAATTGTGGCGCATCACATCCCAAATTATCTTCAGAAAAACCGTCTTCCAAGCTGGGAAACCAATCTGATGGAAGACTGGGAGGCCAAAGTTGATAAAATCGTTGAAGAAACGGAAAAAGAAAACATGACCCTGATTTCCGGAATACCACCGTGGCTGATTATGTATTTTGAAAAACTGATTGAGAAAAACGGCAAAAAGATCAAACAGCTTTTCCCAAATCTCCAGTTGATCGTAACAGGCGGCGTGAATTACGAACCGTACCGCGAAAAGATGGAAGAACTTTTGGGCGGGAAAGTAGACATCGTTCAGACATTTCCTGCTTCGGAAGGTTTTTTTGCTTTTCAGGATGATTATACAAAAGAAGGACTTTTACTCTTAACCAATCATGGGATTTTCTACGAATTTGTTCCTTTAGAACAATATGGAAAGCCCAATGCACATAGATTAACTTTAAATGAAACCGAACTCCATAAAGATTATGCTTTGATCTTAACTACAAATTCAGGATTGTGGGCATATTCTATTGGTGATGTAGTAAGATTTATTGATAAAAATCCGCACCGGATTTTGGTCAGTGGCAGAACCAAACATTTCACCTCCGCTTTTGGCGAGCATGTGATCGCTTTTGAGGTGGAGGAAGCGATGAAAGCAACGGTTGAGAAATTTCCTGCACAAATTACAGAATTTCATTTAGCTCCAGAAGTTAATCCACAAGAAGGATTGCCTTATCACGAATGGTTTATTGAATTTGAAAAAGAACCTGAAAATTTAGATGTATTTAAAGCGGAGCTCGATGATCAGCTTAGAAGAAGAAATACTTATTATGACGATTTAATATCCGGAAATATTCTTCAGAAATTAAAGATCAGTAAACTTTCAAAAAATGCTTTTCAGGAATATGCAAAATCTGAAGGTAAACTGGGTGGTCAAAATAAAATTCCGAGATTGGCTAATGACAGAAAAATCGGAGATTTATTGAAAATTTATAAAATTTAAGCACATTTTCTTTATTCCGAAAAGATATATTCAAAAAAAATTATAAATTTGGAAAACTAAAATTTAATAATGAAAGCATCTGTACTTTTAAAATCATCTTTACTAACGGGTTTATTTGTCATCTCATCTTGTGCTACCACAAAGTACAGCGAAAATATCTCAACAAATAATTATTCTAACCTTGAAGCAGGAAAAATATATGTTGTAACACCAAGAGACGGATCTAAAAAACAGACCATCCTTTTCAGAAACATCAGTGGTGAAAACATCATCGGTACCGCAGGTAAAAAAGACAGTGCAGAAATAATCATTCCTAAGTCTAACATCGCATCTGTAAAAGACAGGTCTAAAGCGAGAGTTGTAGGCGGAGCTGCGGTGATAGGAGCAGCAGGTGTTGCTGCAATCGTGATCAGCGCATTAAGAGCCGACTAAATAGATTTTATCTTTCAGAGGATATTTTATTTATCTTTTGAAAATCTCAATATAAGATAGCCCTGAATAAATATTTAGGGCTATTTTTGCGAAATGATTTCTCTTACACCGCTTAAAACCTTAGAAAATATAGAATTCAGAAATCTTCTTACCGGTAGATTTTTTATTGTTTTAGCATTCAGAATGCTTGCCACCTTACTCGGATGGTGGGTATATCAATTGACAAAAGATCCTTTTTCAATAGGATTGATAGGACTTTCGGAGGTAATTCCGGCGGTGAGCTGCGCATTGTACGCAGGTCATGTTATCGATATGAACGAAAAGAAAAAGCTGCTGCTCATCTGCACATACCTGTATGTTTTTTTGATCGGGCTTCTTTTAATTCCTGCATTTTTCAATGTTGAGCTTCATTTTTCCGGACACGAGATTACCTATTTTATCTACGGAGTTGTCTTTTTCACAGGAATTGTGCGGGCATTTATAGGTCCTATTGTTCCGTCGATGATCCCGAAAATCGTTCAAAAGGTGAATCTTCCTAGTGCTATTACATTAAATCAGGCTACATTTTTGGTTTCATCAGTTTGCGGTCATGCCGCAGGCGGATTTTTGATCGGTTTGTTTGGTGAAAAATGGACATTAGTTGTGATTATTTCTCTAATATCTATTGCTTCAATATTTTTCTGGCAGCTTCAAAAACAGTTTTCAGAATATAAAAAAGAAGAGATCAAAGTATTGGAAAGTATGCGTGAAGGAATTTCTTATATTTTTAAAACAAAAGAAATTCTCGGAGCACTTTGTCTGGATATGTTTGCAGTACTTTTCGGTGGTGCGGTAGCCATGATTCCTGTTTTTGCTACAGATATTCTGAAATCCGGCGCTGAAGGTTTCGGATTATTGAATGCTGCTTCAGACATCGGTTCGATGATCATCATTACTACTCTTTCGATTATCCCTTTAAGAAAAAATCAGGGTAAAGTTTTGCTTGCTGTGGTTGCAGGATTTGGGCTTTGTATTATCGGTTTCGGGTTGTCACATTATTATTGGCTGTCATTTATGTTTTTGGTTTTAAGCGGAATGCTCGACGGAATATCGGTTGTTATCCGAGGTACGATTGTTCAGTTGAAAACTCCGGATCATATAAGGGGCAGAGTTTTGAGCGTCAATTCTATTTTTATCATGTCGAGCAACGAAATGGGACAATTTGAAAGCGGATTGATGGCAAAACTTTTGGGCGTTGTGCGTTCTGTAGTGTTCGGAGGCAGCATGACTGTACTAATTGCTCTGATTGTGGGAGCCACTAATCATAAGCTCAGGAAAATGCAATATTAGGAGACAATCATCGTTGTCTTTAAATACATTCTAAAAACTTAAACATAAGCTTATTATTTTTTTTATATTTGTATTAAATATTTTTCGAAAATGAAAAAAACTCTACTCATTTTTTTATTGATCCTATCTCAGGTATTTTCTGCGCAGTCAGATTGTCCTACAGCTATTACAGTTTGTGGAAATTCGGGAATATCATATACACCATCAGGTCCGGGAAATATCCTTGAAGATCTTGGCGGCTGTCTTACTGATGACGAAAACTTTTCTGTGTGGTATACATTTTCTATTGCAACCGCAGGAACTTTAACATTTACCATTAATCCAAATGTATTTGCTGACGATTACGATTTCGGAGTGTATGGTCCCAATAAACCTTGCGGAACTTTAGGCGCGCCGATCAGATGTAACTTTTCAGGAGCTGATGGTCCTACAGGTCTGAATTTAACAACGGTGCATCCGACTGTAAACGGGCAATGGAGCGGTTTTATGAATGTGCTTCCGGGAGAAGTATATTATCTTGTGGTTGATAACTTTTCAAACAGTCCGAACGGTTTTACTCTTACATGGGGTGGTACCGCTACACTGGCTTCACCATTCAATGATCCGGGACTGATTACAAATCCTTTTATTGCTCCGGGACTCCCAAATGCAAACCCAAATTCTCCGAATGAGGTGGTGGTTTGTACTAATCCTGCAATATTTGATTTCAGCACATTAAGTCCTGGAATTATCAATGGTAATGCTAATTTTACTGTTTCTTACCATTATAATACCAACGACCTTTTGACAGGTGACAATCCTATTACAACTCCTGTTTCCGTAAATACTACAGACACTTATTATTACAGTATTACTTATACAGATCCTACAAATCCTAATAATCCTATCAACAGGTGTAAGCAAACCGGCGAATTTAAATTCAAAGACGGATCTATAGTCGCCACAGATGCCACTCTCACAGAATGTAACAATAATAATGAGGGAACTGCTGTTTTTAATCTCACAACAGCCAATGTCATTAATATTCCTACCGCCACTAAAAAGTATTATCCTTCAATGTTTGATTTGAATGCCAATACCAATGAAATCACGAATCCTTACCAGTATTTATCTGCAGGAGGATCGGTTTTTGTTTTGGTAACATCAGAATTCGGATGTACGGATATCGCAGAAATTAAATTGAATTTTTATCCTGTCGTTGTCGTTACGGAAGCAACTCTGAGAGCCTGCTTTATAGAAACAAATCCTTCAACAGGTTTATTCAATCTTGGTAATGCCAACGTAACAGCACTTACCGGTGCTACTAAAAAATATTATCCGTCAGCAACTGATGCAGTCAATCAGACTAATGAAATCCCAAGCGCAAGTGCCTCCAATTACATTGCACCAAACGGCGTTGTCTATGTAAGAGTAACCAGCACAAACGGATGTTATAATGTTGCAAAAGTTACTTTAGTGGTAATTCCTCCTGTCTATTCTACCGTATTGATAGATAAAGTAATCTGTATTGAAGATAAAACTACTTTAGATGCAGGACCTGGATTCAGCGGATATGAATGGAGTACCGGAGCAACAACCCAAACTATATCAAACGTAGGAGTGGGAACTTACTGGGTAAAGCTTACAACCGGAGACTGTACAGCGATTCAAAATGTGAAAGTATATGCAACAGAACAACCTGTAGTTTCAAATATTGATATTAGCAACAACTCTGTTACTGTTAATGTATTAGGAGGAACACCAGCTTATCAGTATTCACTGGATCATGTACACTGGCAGGATTCTAATGTATTTACAGACCTTACAAGAGGTGACTATACAGTTTATGTAAAAGATTCATATGACTGTAATCCGATGGAAGTAAATTTTGTAGTACCCAACATTATCAATGTGATCACACCAAACGGAGACGGTGTAAATGATGTGATTGACTACTCTGCTTTAGGAAGCAGGTCTAATTTGGTATTAACCATTTTCGACAGATACGGAACTAAAATTCATCAGGCAGACAAATCAAATAACTACACATGGAACGGAACGGTAGCCGGTAAAAAAATACCTACAGGCACCTATTGGTATTCTGTAACATGGAACGAAAACAATAAAAACAAGACACCTATCAAATTCTCAGGATGGGTAATGGTAAAAAACAGAGATTAGTCTCTGTAATAATAACAGTAAAGAAATCGCATCTGAGCGATTTCTTTACATTTTAAACCTAAATGCATTATTTTTTTTAAATTTGCTTTAAATTCATTTCACATGAAAAAATTACTACTCTTTTTTGTTTTAATAATATCGCAGTTATTTTACTCGCAATCTGACTGTATTTCAGCGATTCCTGTTTGTGGAAACTCTGGTTTTTCATATAATTCACAAGATGATGGAAATATTGCTGAAGAGCTTGGAGGATGCTTGTCAACCGATGAAAGATATACTGTTTGGTATACCTTTACCATTGCTACATCGGGAACTTTAACTTTCACTATTGACCCTGCTGTATTTGCAGACGATTACGATTTTGGTGTATATGGACCAAATTTAACATGCACCACGCTAGGAAATCCAATCAGATGTAATTATTCAGGAGCCGATGGACCAACGGGACTTTCTTTAACATCAACAGACCCCAATGGCGGTACTTTTGGACAGTGGAGCAGTTATATGGATGTGGTTGCAGGTCAGACTTATTATCTGGTTATTGATAACTTTTCTCAGTCGCAAACTGGTTTTTCTTTAAATTGGGGAGGTACGGCTACTCTGACTTCAGCGTTTAATAATCCGGCACTTACTCCTAACCCTTTTATAACTCCCGGTACACCAAGCGCAACTCCTAATGCCCCCAACGAAATATTAAAGTGTGCATTACCAATGCAGTTTGATTTTACAACTCTTTCTGCTGGTATCATCAATGGAAATGCTAATTTCACCGTTACTTATCATGATACAGAAAACAATGCCATCACAGGAAGTTCACCACTTACCACTGCATTAATAAACGGGACAACAATTTATTATTATAGATTAAAATATACAGATCCTGCAGATCCTGCCAATCCAATAAACGGATGTTTTCAGCTAGGAACTTTTAAATTTAAACAAGGAAATATCGTTGCAAGTAACGCTACTATTTTTGCCTGTAACAACAATGGCGAAGGCTCTGCAACATTTAATCTGGCTACTGCGCCGGTTTTTGCAGATGCAACAGCAACGAAGAAATACTATACTTCATTGGCTGACCTTAATGCCAATATCAATGCAATCACAAATCCAACCGCTTATGTGTCTTCTGCACCAAAAACAATTTATGTAAAAGTAACCTCTGTAGAAGGCTGTACAGATGATTCTGAAATTACTTTAAATTATTACCCAGTTGTTGTTTTAACTCCTGTAACATTAGAATCTTGCTATATCGAAAATGCTATCACAAATGCCGTATTTGATTTAACCTCAGCAAATGTTACGACACAAACAGGCAGCACAAAAAGATTCTTTAAAACTCAGGTCAATGCTTTGGCAGGAACTAATGAAATTTTAAATCCCACCAACTATATCAGTGAAAATGGTGAAGTGTATGTGAGAGTAACCAGTGGAGATGGCTGTTACGCAATCACAAAAATCACTCTTAAAGTTTTACCTCCTGTAAAATCTACAGTTTTAAAAGATAAGACTATTTGTATTGAAGACAGAACCACTCTAGATGCAGGACCAGGATTTGACGGATATGAGTGGAATACAGGCGCAACGACACAGACTATTCAAGGCGTACCTGTTGGTGCTTATTGGGTAAAATTAAAAACAGGTAAATGTTTTACATTGCAACAGGTAAATATTTACGCTGCACAACAGCCAGTAATTGCCAGTTTAGATATTACAAACAACACCATCACAGTGAATGCTTCAGGCGGAACAGCTCCTTATCAATATTCATTGGATGGTATTACATGGCAAGACTCAAACATCTTCAACAATCTTCCAAGAGGTGAAAACAAAATCTACTTAAAAGATTCTTTCGATTGTAATCCTATTCTAGTTCAGGTGACAGTTCCGAATCTGGTAAATGCGATCACTCCAAACGGAGATAATGTAAATGACGAGGTAGATTACTCAGCTTTAGCTTACAAAAAAGATTTGATCTTTACCGTCTACAACAGATACGGAAACAAAATTTACGAATCAGACAGGATGAGAAATTACAAATGGAACGGAACCTCAGGCGGTAAGAAAATCGTTACCGGAACATATTGGTACACTATCTCATGGACTGAAACCGATGCAAACAGTACCCAGACGAAATACAGCGGATGGATATTGGTAAAAAACAGAGAATAAATTTATTTTCATCATATTAAAATCACCTCAGAAACGGGGTGATTTTTTTATTAACATCACTCAACAACCTTTTAATATTGTGATTTTATAAGTTATCAACAATAAATATTAATTACTCACTTCAAAATTATTTTTTAAATAAACTATATTTGCAGCATGGCGCAGAAAGAAACATTATCATCTCTTACACAAGGAAACTTTGCCAGAGAATTGTCGATTGCAGATGGAAAAATGCCCCCCAATGCAGTAGATTTTGAAAGACTGGTTATAGGTACTTTTTTAATTGATAAAAAAGGGCTTGATCACTCTATTGACCTTTTGACACCCGAAGTTTTTTACGATCCCAGACACTCGGTGATATTTGAAGTTATTCTAAAACTGTACGAAGGAAACAGTCCTGTTGATTTGATGACCGTTATTCAGGAACTTAAAAAAACTGATAAATTAAGTTCTGCAGGTGGTGATCATTATATTATTGAACTGACAATGGGGGTGAGTTCTTCTGCCCACATCGAATATCACGTCCGTGTCATCTTAGAAAAATATATCCTAAGAAGTTTAATCAATGTTTCAGCAAACGTTATTGATACTTCTTATAAAGAATCTACCGACGTTTTTGAACTTTTAGATAAAGCCGAACAATCATTTTTTGAAATCACCAACGGAACCATCAAAAAAGGATTTGATACTGCAAATACATTGGTAAAACAAGCTATTGATACGATTAAATCTTTAAAAGACAAAGAAGGAATCTCCGGAGTTCCGTCAGGATTTACCGATGTTGATAAAGAAACCGGAGGCTGGCAAAATTCAGATTTAATTATCATTGCTGCACGTCCGGCGATGGGGAAAACTGCATTTTTGCTTTCTATGGCAAGAAATATTGCGGTGGGTCACAAGATTCCGATGGCGTTATTCTCTCTCGAGATGGCATCTGTACAGCTGATCACCAGGATGATCGCTTCTGAAACTAAAATTTCTTCAGAAAAACTCAGAAAAGGACAAATGAGCGATGAAGAATGGCAACGACTGTTCTCCAACGTTTCAGAACTGGAAAATGCTCCTTTATATATCGACGAAACTCCTTCCCTTTCGATTTTTGACTTCCGTGCGAAATGCCGAAGACTGGTAATGCAGCATGGGGTAAGAATCATCATGGTCGATTATCTCCAGCTGATGACCGCAAGCAGCGGCGGAAAAGGAGGCGGAAACCGTGAACAGGAAATCGCAATGATTTCTCGTTCTTTAAAAGCAATTGCAAAAGAATTGAATGTTCCTGTAATTGCACTTTCCCAGCTGTCAAGAACTGTAGAAACCCGTCCCGGAAAAAGACCTCAGCTTTCAGATTTGAGGGAATCGGGAGCTATTGAGCAGGATGCGGATATTGTATCGTTTATCTTCAGACCAGAATATTATAAAATTGCAGTTTGGGACAACGATGAAGAAGGACAGGAATCTTCTACCGAAAACCAGGCAGAACTTATCATAGCTAAACACAGGAATGGTGCAACAGCCGATGTGAGACTTTCATTTATGAAGCATTTTGCGAAGTTTGGTGATCTTGATTTATATGGAAACAACGATTACGGATATCCTTCAGGTGGTAACCAATCATCTGAACCGAGCGGTTTTGAAAAAATAAAAACTACAATTCAACCCGGTGCAGCATTTGACTTGCCGGATAACTCTAAAGTTTCTGGCTCTTCAATGAATGATCTGGATGATGAGGATGATTTTCCTTTTTAATTCAAATCATAGGCTTACATAAACTTGACCATCCAATTTATTGATTAAACTGAACCTTAGTCTAAAACCAAAGATTTGAGAATTGAAATCTATACAGACGGCGCATGCAGCGGGAATCCCGGCAAAGGAGGTTACGGAATCCTCATGAAAGTTCCTGAAAAAAATTATCAGAAAACTTTCTCAAAAGGTTTCAGAAAAACCACCAACAACAGAATGGAATTGTTGGCTGTAATCACCGCTTTGGAAAAACTGAAATCTACTGAAAATGACATTCATATTTTCACAGACAGCAAATATGTTTCAGACGCCATCAACCAAAACTGGATCGCCGGGTGGATAAAAAGAGGCTGGAAAAACGTGAAAAATCCTGACCTCTGGAAGCGTTTTATCGCCCTTTTTAATCAGCATCAGCCAAAAATGCATTGGGTAAAAGGTCATGCAGGCCATTTTGAAAATGAACTCTGCGACAAATTGGCTGTGGCAGCGGCAAATGCGCCTAATCTTGAAATCGATTCTTATTTTGAGAATATTGACAATAATTCATTATTTTAATAGATAAATTTTGAATCATTCTAACTTCAGATTAAATATTTTAGTTATTCTTTTATAAATCACGACATATTTTACCATTTAAGTAAATTTTTTCATAAAATTAACATTAAATCTGCATTTATTGATCAGGATTTAATACCTTTACGCGTCTAATCATAAAGTACAATGATCAATGAATAAAAATCTACTGTTTTGTTTTTTCATATTTCTTTTTTGTCTTTCCGGAACACTCAGTGCGCAAACATATCAGCTCACAGGGAACCCAGTAACTACTACCGGCTGGACGATGGTTGCGCCTACAGTTGTCAATACAGATTTTATACAGCTTACTCCGGATACAAATAACCAGTCAGGATCAATAAGACTAAACGATCCTATCAACCTGAAATTTTGTGATAAATGGAGAGTAGAATTTGATTTCCGGATGGATTCTAACCAAACTGCAAACGGTGACGGTCTTGCTTTCTGGTATCTGGCAAATCCTCCTGTGGCAAGTGTTTTAGGATCAGGATTGGGAGTTTCCCAGAATGCAGTCGGTTTCATTGCCGGTTTTGATACCTACAACAATACCACAACGGCGGTAATGAGTAAAGTACACGTTGCCTACGGACAGGTAGTCAACACGACCGATACCAACAATGTAGAGTTTTTCAATGTTGCAGGAAGTTCTTTTCATTCACCAGACATGAATACGACTTTGCCGTTTCAGGGGACTACTTATAAACACGTTGAAGTAAATGCACAGGTAGATCCGGCGATTCCCGCCAACTGGATTGTACAGATAAAGATTGACGGTACGGTAATCTGCAACCAGTCTTTTGCACCTTCCGGAGCAGCAGCTGCAATGACGGTGGGATATTTTGGATTCTCAGCATCTACCGGAGGAAACAGATCAAGACATTCTATCAAAAATGTAAAAATCTATACAGATAAAGTAAGCATTTTACAACCATCCGTTACGCAATCATATTGCCCGAATCCTACTACCGGAGTTGCAAATGCAAATTTAACTTTATTTAATCCGCAATTTGTTGCCACACCTGCCAATTATACATTCACTTATGCCGTAGGAGGTACCACAATTACCACTCCTACGAATTATCCGTTTAGTGCAAACACAACGGTAAATGTATTTATTAAAGATAATGCAGGAATCCTGTGTGATAACCCAGATGGACAGATCCAGCTTTCACTGTCCCCATTTACGGCAACCAACAGAACAATTTCTGAATGTAATAACAATAATGCAACTACAGCAACATTTAATCTTACTACAGCGAATGTAAGTTCAGTTCCGGGTATTACTAAAAAATATTTCAGAACGATGGCTGATCTCAATGCAGGAACCAATGAGATTACCAATCCTACCGCATTTATATCCGCCCCCACAATTGTTTATGTGAAAGTAACTACTCCTCAGGGATGTACCGGTACAGCACAGATTACACTAAACTTCCTTCCACTGCCTGTAGTTACGGATGGCAATTTAGAAGCCTGCTCTATTGATGTAACTCCAACTTTGGGCTTATTTAATCTAACCTCAGCAAACATAACTTCAGAGACCGATATAACTAAAAAGTTCTACACTACTTTGGCTAATGCTTTAGCAGGAACCAATGAAATTATAAATCCAGTTACATATATTTCCACAAGTTCAGATGTTTATGTAAAAGTGACTGCAATCAGCAATTGTTTCATCATTAAAAAGATCACACTAAAGGTAATTCCTCCTGTAAAATCTACCGTTTTAAAAGATAAAATCATTTGTATTGATGACAGAACAACATTAGATGCAGGACCTGGGTTTGACGGTTACGAATGGAGCACAGGCGCAACAACTCAGTCAATACAAGGCGTTCCGGTAGGTTCGTACTGGGTAAGACTGAAAACAGCAAACTGCTATACAATTCAAAATGTAACAGTGAAAGGATCTTCAAATCCTGTAATTGCAAGTTTAGATATTACAAATAACACCATCACTGTAAACGTAAACGGAGGAACAGCACCTTATCAATATTCTTTAGATGGAATTACATGGCAGGATTCTAATGTTTTCAAAGGATTACCAAGAGGTGAAAACAAGATTTTCGTAAAAGATTACTACAATTGCGAACCCGTTGAAGTACAGGTTACTGTACCTAATCTTCTGAATGCAATTACTCCAAACGGGGATAATATAAATGATTTCATCGATTATACCGCTCTAGCATATAAGAAAAATTTAGTATTCACAGTATACGACAGATACGGAAACAAAAAATTCGAGGCTGACAAAATGAGAAACTTCAAATGGGACGGAACTTCCGGCGGAAAAAAAATCCCTACAGGTACTTACTGGTTCAGCATCACATGGAACGAAAACGATGCAAACAGCACCCAAACAAAATACAACGGTTGGGTACTTGTAAAAAACAGAGAATAAACACTCAAAAAATCACTCCTTATCTGGAGTGATTTTTTGTTACAGTCAATGCGAATAAAAAAAATAATACAAATAACGATTTAAAGAGAATTTTATACAAAAAAAACCAAAACAAAAATAAAATTTATAAATTATTGATAATTATAACCGTCTTAAAATAAATTATATTTAAAATAAAACTAAAATCTCAACCAATAAACTAATTAAATAAAATGAAGAAAACATTACTATTTTATTTTTCAGTCCTGTTTTTACTTTTCTTTCAGAATACCTCTGCTCAGACATATCAACTAACAGGAAATCCTGTAAATACGGCAGGATGGGATATTGTTCCTTCGGCAACAGTACCCAATGACTTTGTGCAGCTTACGCCTGACCAAACGAGTCAATTTGGCGCCATCAAACTTTCAAATCCTATCAACTTAAAATACTGTGATAAGTGGAAAGTAGAGTTTGATTTCAGAATCGATGGAAACGGAACCACTGCATACGGAAGAGGAGATGGACTGACTTTCTGGTATCTTTCAAACCCGCCAACCGCATTTACAACAGGCGGAGGATTGGGTATTCCTGCAAATGCAAACGGATTGATGGTGGCTTTTGATATCTTCAACAATTCCACCGAAGGACAGATGAGCAAAGTTCACCTTTTATATGGTACCAACAATACTCCTGCCGGAAGCCCCAATATAGAGTACAATGTAACAGCAGGAAGCACCTTTCACTCTCCGGATTTGCAGACGACACAACCTTTTGTAGGACCTGCTTACAAACACGTTGAGGTAAACGGACAGGTTGATCCGGCTAATCCCGTTAACTGGATTATTCAGATCAAAATAGACGGTGTGGTAATTACTAACCAATCTTTTGCCCCTTCCGGAGGAGCAATAGGGATGACAACAGGATACTTTGGTTTTTCAGCAGGAACCGGAGCAGCAAGCGCAAGACATTCAATTAAAAATGCTAAAATCTTCATTGATAAAGTTCCAATTCTTCAAAATACGATCACTCCTTTTGTATGCACCAATCCTTCAACAGGAAACGGTTTTGTTGATCTGACTTCTTATGCGACTCAATTTGTAAACAATCCTGCCAATTACATTATCACTTATTATGTTTTGGGAAGCTCGACACCAATTGCAACGCCTACCAACTTTCAGTATACAGGAAATACAACGATCTCGGTTGTTATTAAAGATCCCTCGGCGACTTTATGTGATAATGGTGATGCAAGAATCATTCTAAACCCAACTCCGTTTGAAGCAGTTGACGCATCGCTCACAGAATGTAATAATAACAATGCCGGTGTAGGAATATTCAATCTTAATGACGCCGCTGTGACAACGTTGGCCGGAGTCACCAAACAATACTATCCTACTCTTGCAAGCTTAAATGCGGGAACAAACCAAATCATGAACTTTGCAGCTTTTCCGGCTGCACAGGGCACTACGATTCACGTCAAGGTAACAACTCCGCAAGGTTGCGTAGATAATGCGATCATCACTCTCAACACATTTCCGGTCGTAACGGTAACTGATGCAACATTAAGAGCCTGTTCGGAACCAACCAATCCCTCTTTAGGAGTATTCAACCTGATAAGTGCAAACGTTACGGCACAGGCAGGAACGACAAAAAAATACTATCCTTCGCTCACGGATGCTCTAAACGGAACAAATGAGATCGGGAATCCGGCAACATACACCGCTCCAAACGGAGTTGTATATATCAGTGTTTTCACCGCAAACGGATGTTTCTCTGTTGCGAAAGTGACTTTAATTGTAATTCCGCCAGTTTATTCTACAGTATTGACTGATAAAATAATCTGTATCGAAGATAAAACAACTTTAGATGCAGGTTCCGGATTTTCAGGATATGAATGGAGTACAGGAGCAACAACCCAAACCATTACCAATGTGGGAGTAGGAACATATTGGGTAAAACTTAAAACAGGTGACTGTACCTCAACACAAACGGTAAAAGTTTACGCTTCAGAACAACCTGTTGTAACTTACATTGATATCTCGAACAAAACAATTACCGTCAATGTAAATGGCGGAACTCCTGCATATCAATATTCTATGGACAATGTTCATTGGCAGGATTCTAACATATTTACCGAAATTTCGAGAGGCTTGCATAAAATCTATGTGAGAGATACTTATGAATGCGAACCTATTGAAGTAAATATTACCGTGCCGAATCTTATTAACGTCATCACTCCAAACGGGGATGGTCAGAATGATTTCATCGATTATTCTGCCTTAGAAGGAAAATTAGATTTGACCTTCAACGTGTATGACAGATATGGTTCTAAGCTTCATCAAGGTGACAAAACCAACAGATACATTTG
The DNA here is from genome assembly GCF_058310155.1 of Chryseobacterium sp. DT-167. Classification (NCBI taxonomy): domain Bacteria; kingdom Pseudomonadati; phylum Bacteroidota; class Flavobacteriia; order Flavobacteriales; family Weeksellaceae; genus Chryseobacterium; species Chryseobacterium sp. DT-167. Next base: position 161,885 of record NZ_JBZEEQ010000006.1, read on the forward strand.
GGACGGAACCGCCAATGGCAGAAAAGTACCGACCGGAAGTTATTGGTATTCTGTAACATGGAATGAAAACAACAAAAACAAAACTCCTGTCAAATTCTCAGGCTGGATTATGGTAAAAAACAGAGATTAATTTTTTTTCATACCTTAATTATATTGAAACCGCTCTCGTAAAAAGGAGCGGTTTTTTTATTTATAAATTTAAAAATAGAATTTCGGCACAAAACTCTCTTTATTCATATTCAATTCTTAAATTTGTCTTTATGAATTATTTGGAAGCTTTAGGCAGAAGATATTCTGTAAAAAAATTCAATCCCGAATCAATCATTCCACAGCAGATACTTCTCAACATTCTTGAGTCGGGAAAACTGGCGGCAAGTTCGCAGGGGCTTCAGCCTTATAAAATATTGGTCATTGAGACCAAAGAAATGAAAGAAAAGCTAATACCTGCTTTTTATAACCCTTCACAAATTTCCACCTGCTCACATCTTATCGTACTCGTGTCCAAAAAAAATATTGAAGAAAACTATCTCGACGGATATTTCAATCATATCTCCGAAGTGAGAGAACACCCTTTAGAAAACTTAGATTTATTCAGAAAAAGTATCACAAAGCATTTTAGCAGACAGGAGCATGATGATATTCTGATCTGGGCAGAAAAGCAATCATATATTGTATTGGCAAATTTAATGTACGCTGCAGCCATTGAAAATATAGACACCTGTCCGATGGAAGGTTTCAGACAAGATCTCATCGAAGAAATTTTAGATATAGATAACACAAAAGAAAAAGTAACTGTAACACTTGCTTTAGGCTACCGGTCGGAAGAAGATCAGTTCCAGCACATGAAAAAAGTAAGAAAACCAAACGAAAAATTGTTTAAATTTATGTAAATATTTAGACGATTGTCTTAAAGCAAGAATATGATAAAAGCGGATGTATTAGTGATTGGTTCCGGAATTTCCGGACTTTCTTATGCCATAAAAGTTTCAGAGCAGTTTCCCGACACCAAAATAATCATTGTAACAAAATCTGACGAAGATGAAAGTAACACAAAGTATGCTCAGGGCGGTTTAGCCGTTGTTACAGATTCTAAAAATGATAATTTTGAAAAGCACATCGAAGACACCATGCGTGCCGGAGATGGAGAAAACAAACGTCATGTTGTAGAAATGGTGGTAAAAGAAGCCCCCGCAAGATTTAATGAAATCGTGGAATGGGGCGCCAATTTTGACATGAAAAATGGTGAGTTTGCTTTAGGAAGAGAGGGCGGTCACACAGAAAACAGAATCGTGCACCATAAGGATATTACCGGTTTTGAGATCGAAAGAGCATTATTAGAAACCGCAAAAAGCAGCCCTAATATTGAAATTCTTGATCATCATTACGTTATTGATATCATTACGCAACATCATGTTCCCGGAAAAGAACTGAATGAAGGCGAAATCAATTGTTATGGTGCTTATATTTTAGATGAAAAATCTAAAACAATCAAGAAAATTACTTCAAAAATCACTTTAGCTGCAACCGGTGGAGCAGGACACGTTTATAAAAACACAACAAATCCTGTTATTGCAACCGGGGACGGAATCGCTTTCGTTGCCCGTGCAAAAGGAAAAGTGACCAATATGCAGTATTATCAGTTTCACCCCACTGCGCTGTACAGTAAGCTTGACGGAATGTTATTTCTGATTTCCGAAGCGGTACGTGGAGACGGCGCAAAACTGAGAACAAAAAAAGGTGAAAAATTCATGCATAAGTATGATGAGCGTGAAGAGCTGGCCTCAAGAGATATTGTAGCAAGAGCTATTGATGCAGAAATGAAAGTTACGGGAGACGAATTCGTAGGACTTGACTGTAGAGAGATGAATCATGATAAATTTCTGGAACATTTCCCCAACATCTATAAAAAGTGTAAAGATGAAGGCATCGATCCTTTCACTCAATTGATTCCGGTTGTTCCTGCATGTCATTATCTGATGGGTGGAATCGAAGTTGACAAAGACGGGCAATCTTCTATCAATAATTTATTCGCTGTAGGAGAATGCACCAATTCCGGGCTTCACGGAGCCAACAGACTGGCTTCAAACTCACTTTTGGAAGGTTTGGTTTTTGGTCATAATGCCGCAATGAAAACTGTAGAATTACTCAAAGAAAATAATTTTAATTTTGATGACCTGAAAGCCGTTCCGGAATGGAATGAAGAAGGAATGAAAATCATTGACGAGATGGTAATCGTATCATACCTTAGAAAACAGCTTCAGGAAATGATGAGCGATCTCGTGGGAATTGTAAGAAGCAACAGACGTCTGAAAATGGCGCTCCAAAAGCATCAGGAAATCGCAGCAGCTGTTGACGAAATCTATCACTACTCTATTCTTTCGCCGCAGCTTTCAGAATTGAGAAATTTAACAACTGTTGCACACCTTATCATCACCCAGTCGATGGAAATGACAAAAAACAAAGGCGCATTTTATAATAAGGATTTAGTACAAGCATAATAGATTATTAAAGAAAATAATGAAAAGACCCAACTACGCAACCGATAAAGTTTTAAAACAGTTCATCAAAAATGCTTTGGAAGAAGACATTCAGGATGGCGATCACTCTACTTTGTCTACAATCCCAAAAGACCTGGAGCAAAGTGCAAAACTATTGGTAAAAGAAAACTGTATTTTGGCAGGGGTTGAATTGGCAGAAATTATTTTTAAGACTTTTGATAAAGATTTAAGAGTAGAAAGATTCATCAAAGACGGTGAGACCGCAAAAGCCGGCGATGTAGCTTTTATCGTAACCGGAAGCGCACGTTCCATATTATCTACTGAAAGACTAGTACTCAATTGTATGCAAAGAATGAGCGGAATTGCTACACTCACCCAAGATTGGGATTCTAGATTGATTGGTACAAAAACCAGGCTTTTGGACACCCGAAAAACAACTCCCAACTTCAGGGTTTGTGAAAAATGGGCAGTTGCCATCGGTGGCGGCACCAATCACAGATATGGATTGTACGACATGATCATGTTAAAAGACAATCATGTTGATTATAACGGAAGCATCACCAACGCGGTGAAAATGGCGAAAGATTATATAAAAAAAACAAAGAAAAAACTTAAAATAGAAGTTGAAACCCGAAATCTTGAAGAAGTACAGGAAGCCATTAAGGCAAAAGTTGACAGAATCATGCTTGATAACATGGATGTTGATATGATGAAAAAAGCCGTTAAATTAATTAACGGGTCTTGTGAAAGTGAGGCTTCAGGAGGAATTACAAGAGATCAGTTAAAAGACATTGCTGCAACAGGGGTGACGTTTATTTCCGCAGGAGCACTTACACATTCTGCTAAAAATATCGATTTAAGTTTAAAAGCTATTATGTAAAACATTACATATTTAATAAAAACACGCGCCATTTGTTAAAAATTAAATAATATGATTTTTTTCACGTTAAAATTCATATTATTTATATTTAACTGAAAAACAGCAAGTTAATCATTATTAAGACTGATTAAAAATTAACATTGAGTTAATAATAGTTAAAATTTATTTGTCGAATTTTGCAGTAAATTTAATTCTAACTATTACTTACGATTATGAAATTAATCAACAAATCGATGCTAACCGTGATAATCACATTATCCACAGCTAGCGTTTATTATGCACAGCAGACTCAAGACACGATTGACACAAGGTCAAGAGATATTGAGCAAGTTGTAATTACAGGTGTAGCCGATCTTGCAAAAGACAGAAAAACTCCTGTAGCAGTTTCAAATATTAAAGCTGCACAAATCGTTGAAAGATTAGGTAACCAAGAACTTCCTGAAATCTTAAACACAACACCGTCAGTCTATGTAACCAAAGGTGGTGGTGGTTTCGGTGACGCTGTTATCAGAGTAAGAGGTTTTGGAAACTCAAATACCGCGGTAATGATCAATGGTATGCCTGTAAACGACATGGAAAACGGAGCTGTTTATTGGTCAAACTGGGCTGGTCTTTCCGACGTAACTTCAGATATTCAGGTACAAAGAGGTCTTGGTTCTTCAAAATTGGCTATTGCATCAGTTGGAGGTACAATGAACTACATCACTAAAGCTTCTGATAAAAAGAAAGAAGGTATTGTAACACTAGGTATAGCTAATGATGGATATTTAAAAACTTCATTTGCTTATAATACTGGAAAATCTAAAACAGGATGGTCTTCTTCATTTTTATTAGGTAGAACAGCAGGAGCAATGTATGCTAATGGAACTAATTTCGAATCGTACAACTATTATTTTGCTTTGGGTTATCAACCAAATGAAAAGCATGATTTACAGTTTACATTTACAGGAGCACCTCAATGGCATAACCAAAACTTTACAAATACGATCCAAACTTATATAAAATATGGTAAAGATGGTGAGCCAAACAGAAAATACAACTCAAACTGGGGTAATTTAAATGGTGAAGAATTCTCTACAAATACAAACTACTATTCAAAGCCAATTGCATCTATTAACTGGGATTGGAAAATTTCAGAACGTTCTAAATTATCTACTGTTGGATATGGATCTTGGGGTAGAGGTGGTGGAACTGGTTTCTTAGGAAGCATTAACGGCAAATCCGTCTTCAACGTTGCTAAAACAGCTGATGGACAAATGAGATGGGATGACATCGTAAGATGGAATCAAGGTGCTGTTATTTCAGATTTCACAAATAACGCTGGTACTGCAGCTCCAGCAAATGCAACTCCAGGTATTGCTACAAGAAATAACGGTTTAGTAAGAAGAGCACACGTAAACTCTCATGATTGGTATGGAATTTTATCAAATTTCCAGCACAAAGTAAATGAAAATTGGAATTTCCAAGTTGGAATTGACGCTAGATATTATTATGGCTATCACCCAGGAGTTATTAGTGATTTCTTAGGAAACAAAGAATACCGTGAAAATCAAAACTTCAATTCTCAGCCTTTCTATACTGTGACACAAGCATACAATGCGGTACCTTCTGCTAATCCTTTTGTTAAAGCAATTAAAGATGATTCTCAGATCGCCAGCAGAAATTATAATGGTGAAGTTTTATGGTATGGTGGTTTTGGACAAATTGAGTATTCAAACGACAAAATTTCTGCATTTGCGCAAGGATCTGTATCTAATCAAGGTTTCCAAAGAATTGACAATTGGGTAGTTGACGGAGTTACAAAACAACCAAGTGCAACAACTGGTCAAGTGGTTAACAGAAAAACCGGATTTAAAGATATTTTAGGTTATAACGTAAAAGGAGGTTTAAATTATAACATTAATGATCAACATAATGTGTTTGGAAATATCGGTTACTATTCTAGACAACCATTTTTCACCGCAGTTTATCCAAATAACCAGCAGGTAGTAAATCCTAACTTAACGAATGAGAAAATCTTCTCTGCGGAATTAGGTTATGGTTTCAGATCTTCGATTTTCAGAGCTAATGTTAACTTATACAGAACTTCTTGGGCAGATAGGTTCCAAAGAAGAACTGGTTTAACAATTCCAGATGGTAATGGAGGAACGTTCCAGAATGCATATGCAGAAGTAAACGGAATCACCGAGGTTCACTCTGGAGTTGAATTTGAAGGATTCTATAAAGTTGGGCAATATCTTGAGCTAGAAGGTATGTTCTCTATGGGAAATTGGGAGTATAAAGGTGATGCATCTAGTACATCTTATGACGAAAACAACAACCCAATCAACTTATCACCAGGATCAAACACTGCAACATTGGCGTTAGATGGAGTTAAGGTAGGTGATGCAGCACAAATGACTGCTTCATTTACTGCAATTGTAAAGCCAGTACAAGGATTAAGATTTTACGCTAACTGGAGATACGCAAATGATTTGTACGCTGGATTTAACGTAAATGATTTTGACAACTCTAGAAACACAGCTACATTTAGAGCGCCAGCAACAGAATTTGGAGCATTAGAATTACCTGACTTTCATTTATTTGACATAGGTGCATCATATGTGTTCAAATTAAGAAGTGGGCAAAGCTTTACAATTGGGGCAAACGTTTACAACTTATTTGATACTACGTATATTTCAGAAGCTACTACAAATATCCACGCAAACCAAACAAGAGAAAACTTTGCTGCTGGAACTTCTGGAAATACAGCATTTGCCGCATATCAAGCAGCAGGACAATATAAAGGTATTAGCCAACAAAACCAGGTTTATTTCGGTTACGGAAGAACATGGTCTACCACTTTAACTTTTAGATTCTAATAAATTCATTTTTATTAAATACCAAATCCCGGCTTTATAGCTGGGATTTTTTTATATTTGTACACTTAATAAACAGAAAAAATAGAAGTATGGATCTTTACAAAATTTTACTGAGCGCCCACAAAGGTTTTGCTTATCTGGAGCTCGCTTTAACCTCTTTATTTATCATCGCACTCTTAACAGTAATGTTCGGATATAGCGGTAAAGTAAATAAATTCCTGAAAAAAATCACGCTTTTCACGATGATTTTCTTCCATGTACAATTTTTAATTGGTATTGTAATGCTGATCATGAATTTTACAAAAGGGCTGGATATGGGATCAGTAATGAAAAATGCTGATTTGAGATTTCAGTATGTAGAACATCCTTTTTCAATGCTGATTGCTGCAGTTTTGATGACCATCATCAACAAAAAAGTAAAATCCAACGACACTATTTCTTTAGGAATTGTGATCATGGGATTGATCGCAGTAGGCTTATTTGCATTTGCATTTCCATGGACAAGAGTCTTTGGAGCTTAATTATATATTTAACTTAATTTTTTTTAACAACAATGAAATCGCCACGCGATTGCATATAACCTTTAAAAAACAATATTATCAACTTATGAAAGTAGCTGTAGTAGGTTCAACAGGAATGGTTGGACAAGTGATGCTTAAAGTTCTCGAAGAGAGAAATTTCCCTGTAACAGAATTGATTCCCGTAGCTTCGGAAAGATCTGTTGGTAAACAGGTGAAATATAAACAGGTAGATTATACTATCGTAAGCATCGACGACGCTATAGCTGCCAAACCTGATATCGCCATCTTCTCTGCAGGAGGATCAACTTCTTTAGAATACGCTCCTAAATTTGCAGAAGCTGGAATTACCGTTATCGATAATTCTTCTGCATGGAGAATGGATCCAACGAAGAAACTGGTCGTTCCTGAGATCAACGCAGATGTTCTGACAAAAGAAGATAAGATTATTGCAAATCCAAACTGTTCTACCATACAATTGGTAATGGTTTTAGGTCCGTTGAATAAAAAATATGATTTAAAAAGAGTCATCGTTTCTACTTATCAATCTGTAACAGGTACAGGAAAAGCAGCCGTTGATCAGTTAAATGCTGAAATTGCTGGTGATGATTCTGTTGCTAAAGTTTATCCTTATCAGATTTTCAAAAATGCCTTACCACATTGTGATGTTTTTGCTGATGACGATTATACAAAAGAAGAAATTAAATTAATGAAAGAGCCTAAAAAGATTTTGGGTGATGACACATTTAATTTAACGGCAACTGCAGTAAGAGTTCCGGTACAGGGAGGTCATTCTGAAAGCGTAAATATCGAATTTGAAAACGAATTTGAGCTAGACGAGGTAAGAAAAATCTTATCAGAAACTCCTGGAGTAATCGTAATGGATAACGTAAAAAACAACGAATATCCAATGCCACTCTATTCAGAAGGGAAAGATGAAGTTTTCGTAGGAAGAATCCGAAGAGATCTCTCCCAACCGAAAACACTCAACCTCTGGATTGTAGCAGACAATCTGCGAAAAGGTGCTGCAACCAACGCAGTACAGATTGCAGAATACTTAGTAGCAAATAACTTAGTATAAACTAACAAAATAAAAAGAGTCTCCAAAAGAGATTCTTTTTTTTATCAAATTATGAGAAGTAGCAAAAACACAGACAATATCAATTTCCAGAAGATTATTGCAGCTATCGGTATACTTTTATTTACTGCAAAAATAATTGCCTGGAAAATCACAGACTCTGACTCCGTATTTTCTGATGCCATGGAAAGCATCGTTAATATCATCAGTGCATTTATGGGTTTATACTCTCTTTATCTGGCAGCAAAACCAAAAGATGAAGATCATCCTTATGGTCACGGAAAAGTAGAGTTTGTAACATCAGGAATAGAAGGTGCTTTGATCATCATTGCAGGGATCATGATTATCTACGAAGGTGCCAATAGCCTCTTAACGGGTAAAATCATTTCCCGGATCGACTGGGGAATTGTAATCATTGCAGCTACAGCGGTCATTAATTATATTTTAGGTTACATCTCTATTCGAAAAGGAAAAAAAGTAAACTCCGTAGTGCTTATAGCTTCAGGGAAGCATCTGCAATCAGATACATTGACCACTTTGGGAGTGGTGATCAGCTTGATTATCGTTTATTTTACCGGAATTTATTGGATCGATTCTGCCGTTGCATTACTTTTCGGAGGTTACATAATTTTTGTAGGCTACAGAATCGTAAGAAAAGCATTAAGCGGAATTATGGATGAGCAAGATCCTGAACTTCTCAACAGCATCATTGACCTTTTAGAAAAAAACAGACATACAGAATGGATTGATATCCACAACATGAAGATTCAGCAATTCGGAGCTTCTCTGCATATTGACGCACACATTACACTGCCTTGGTATTACAGTCTTCGGGATGCACACAATGAAATGGAAAAAGCCATTCTCCTTTTAGCGAAAAACACCAAACGAACTGTAGAGTTCAATTTTCATATGGATGACTGCAAACCTATCTCCTGCCCTGTTTGTCAGATTCTCGACTGCCCCGTCCGCGAACAGCCTTTTACCAAAAAAGTAAAATGGACTGCCGAAAATGTAACCAGAGTGGAAAAACATACTGCAGAATAACCATTTGCAGCTATCTGATAATGTCTATTAGCTGCATTTTTTTAGAAGCTATTTCCGGCTCTTCGCTCATACTCCTCACACAGCCGCTTATTCTGACTTCGCTGAATTTGCCAACGCTTGTTGCGGGGTAACCGCTGCGATCCGGGCTATTCACAAAATATCTGTAAGAAAATTCAGGTCACTTTGTCGGGGAATCAAAAAGTTAAAATAAAAAATTACAAATTAATATTGATCACGAGTTTTTCATTAAAATTTGTTTCCTGTAATAAAACAGGGGTATAATCAAAAGTAAAATCAGAGGTTGAATTACAAACCTTCTCATGTAGAAAGAAAAAAGGTAACCAATCTCAAATCTGTCATGAATGCAGTATAAGTAAATAGGAAAAGTGATTGCAAAAATAATTGTGATCAAAACCGCTCCCTGCAAAGTCCATTGTTTATTTTTAAATAAAAAATGAATGATCACACATGAGAAAAAAAGGTTTAATAGAAATCTGAAAAGGTGACTGAAAATCAATTTCCCCCAAATAAATTCAGGAAAAGAAATGTTTTTATTAGCTTCGTGGAAATAATTCAGAAAAGGATCGTAAAAAATCTCGTTTTCTGTCATTCTCACACCAACAAGTCCGCAGACTCCGGCTAAAACCAGGAACCAACTAAGAATTTTCATTTTTCAAGGCAAAAAATTTAATCCAGACCAGCCAGAGAATCACCACACTTCCATAAATCACCGCAGGAAAAAGATAATCGTGAGCTATTTTATTGTATTGCGGGTAATCACTCGTTACGATATTCAGTCCTACAATCCGGAAAACATTCATTATGTATAAAACAACAAGACTAATTCCTGCAAAAATAAAAGTTTTAGCCCCTTTATAAAAAGCAAAAATAAAAGACACAAAAAGAATAATCACAGAAACTGCGTTGCAGCCTTCTACCATTCTCGTCACATATTTTCCTTTCACAATATATCCCACCTGCTCGTTGGGAACGTCATCGAGTAAGTGTGTCGGGAAGTTTAATTTATTTTGAATAAACATCACATGATCGGCAATCAAACGGGAGTAAGGGTCAAGTCCCTGAGCTTTAAAACTGTTCAGATAGAACTGATAAGCAAAGAGCAGCACCAGATAAATGATGATGAAACGCAACAGAATTCCCAAAACAGGCTTAAAGTCCTTTAGCATGATGCAAAGATAAAAAATCGAACGTAAATTAGTATATTTGTTACCATATTATGACTTCTGAAAACGCAAAAAGATTTTTTGAAAACCATTTTGGCGAAAAATCAACTCAATTTGTCACTTTAGCTCAAAGCGGTTCTGCAAGGGTCAATTTTTTGGCTCAAAATCAAAATGATACGTACATCATAACCTACAACGAAAATATTCCGGAGAATGAAAGTTTTCTTTATTTTTCTGAAGTTTTCTCGGGCTTAACTCTCAATACTCCGAAGATCTTTAAAGTTTCTGAAGACAGGAAATTATATATTCAGGAATATTTGGGAAGACAGACACTTTCAGAAATTATTTCGAAAGAAGGTCTGTCCGGAAATGTAGAATCTTTGGTAAAGCAGACCTTAGAAAAACTTTTTCACTTGCAAACCAAAACGCAGGACCAGATTGATTTTACCAAAACTTTTGAATATGAAAGTTATGATGAGCTTCCGGTAATGCATGATTTGTATTACTTCAAAAATTTTATTGCAGATGTACTGGAGCTTGAATATCATAAATCTAATCTTCTGAGGGAATTTAAAAGATTGGTCAGCCTCATCGAAAATCTTGAACCTAAAGGCTTAATGATCCGCGATTTTCAGGCTAGAAACATCATGGTGAATGATCAGAATGAAGTTTCATTTATCGATTATCAGTCGGCGATGAAAGGTCCTTTGATGTATGATGTGATCTCTTTTCTGTATCAGGCAAAAGCAAATTTTCCTGAAGATTTTAAAAATAAAATGCTTAAATTTTACATTCACCAGTTTGAAAACAAGGAAATCCAGATTCAACTGGAAAACTCAGTAAAACCGATTCAGATGATGAGATTCTTACAGGTTTTGGGAGCTTATGGTTTCCGTGGACTTATTCAGAGAAAGCAACATTTTGTTACAAGCATTGATAAAGGAATTCAAAACATTACCACATTTTCTGAAAATTGGGAAGAGATGAAATATTATCCTGAATTGGGAAAAGTGATTCAACAATTGAATTTAGATAAAACGAAATTTAAAATTGCGGAGATTTTGAAACACTAAGATTAATCCATAAGATTTGATACAAAGTTTGTCTTTCCGTAGGAATCTCAACAGCTGAATTGATCCGGTTTAGATTCCTCTGGAATGACAAACACAAATGAAAAAATATAAATTATAAAAAATAAAATAAATGTTGCACATAGACATCCACAGTTTTTCATATAAAAAAGGAGGAATACCCAAAGACGACTCGGGTAATGGAGGCGGTTTTACATTCGACTGCCGTGGAATTTTAAACCCGGGAAGAGTGGAAGAATATAAAATACAGACCGGAAAAGACATCGGCGTTCAGGAATATCTTGAGACAAAAACCGATATGCCCAAATTCCTTGAATTGGTAAAAAGTATGGTTTCCATCAACATCGACAATTATTTGGGTAGAGGTTTCGAAAATCTTCAGATCAACTTCGGATGTACAGGAGGACAACACAGGTCGGTTTATTCTGCAATAAAAATTGCTCATTTTATCGAAGAAAAATACGGAGATCAGGTGGAAGTGAGTCTTCATCATGATGAGCAACACCAACTTAATAAATAGGTAATCAGCAATGTGCAATAAGTAATATCTTGGCTCTGCTATTATTATTTATACATCAAAATTACTCATTACCAATTACCCATATTTTATGAAGGCATTAATTTTTGCAGCAGGAAAAGGAACACGCTTAAAACCTTTTACAGATCATCATCCAAAGGCTTTGGCTAAAGTAAACGGCATTCCGCTTTTGGAAAGAAATATCACGTATCTCAAAGGTTTCGGGATTACAGATTTTGTGGTGAATGTGCATCATTTTGGTAATCAGATTATTGATTTCCTTAAAAAGAACAACAACTTCAACTGTAAAATAGAAGTTTCTGATGAATCTGAAGAACTCCTGGAAACCGGAGGTGGTTTGATTTTTGCTAAAAAATTTCTTGATCATGGCGAAGACTTCCTGATCATGAATGCGGATATTCTAACTGACATCAACATTGATAATTTTGTAGAATACCACAAGAAGATCAAAGATTTTGCTACTTTAGCAGTCTCAGACAGAGAAAGTTCGCGGAAATTACTTTTCAACGACGACATGGTCTTGAGAGGATGGCTGAATGTACAGACTGGTGAACAGCGATTGGCTGAGTTTAACAAGGGATTTAAACCTTACGCATTCAGCGGTGTACATTGCATAAATCCTGTTATATTTGATAAAATAAAACGGACAGGCAAATTTTCTGTAATGGAAGAATATCTGGATCTGATGCAGACCGAAAAAATTCACGGTTTTCTGCATGACAACATCCTGATCGATGTAGGAAGACCGGCATCTGTAATAGAAGCCGAAAAATATTTTAAATAAAAAGACAATGGGAATTGAAGGTAGCAGGGATGAAAGTTTACAAAATCCTGAATTAGATATCAACGAATCAAAATTACACAACAGTTTCAGACAGAAAACATGGGATGAAATCGTTACCAAAGACAGCTGGATGGTTTTTAAAATCATGGCAGAATTTGTTGACGGATATGAGAAAATGGCTAAGATTGGTCCCTGCGTTTCTATTTTCGGATCGGCAAGATTAAAGCCTGAAAGCAAATATTACGAAATGGCAGTAGAAATTGCAGAGAAGATCACAAAAATAGGATTTGGGATCATTACAGGTGGCGGACCCGGAATCATGGAGGCGGGTAATAAGGGAGCTTTCAATTCAGAAGGAAAATCTATCGGATTAAATATTGATCTTCCTTTTGAACAGCACTTCAATCCTTATATCAACAGATTATATTCCATGAACTTTGATTATTTTTTTGTGAGAAAAGTAATGTTTGTAAAGTATTCTCAAGGTTTTATCGTGATGCCGGGAGGTTTTGGTACATTAGACGAACTTACTGAAGCGATCACCCTGATTCAAACAAAGAAAATAGGAAGATTTCCAATTGTTTTGGTAGGGTCAGAATTTTGGGGCGGACTTCTGGACTGGTTTAAAGATATTTTATTAAAAGAAGGAATGATTGCTGAAGACGATCTTGATCTTTATCGTGTAGTAGACACTGCTGATGAAGCAGTAGAACACATTAAAGCTTTTTATGAGAAATATGCAATAAATGTTAACTTTTAATTGGCATTATATTTGAGCCATATATTTTTACTAAATGATTAACAATTTAGAAACTAAGATGAAAAAATTTTTATACATATCAGGTATTTTATCATTCTTCGCACTCATGAGTTTTATGACGGCAGATTTTTTCTCGTCAATGACGAAAGTCGATTACATTGATGGAAGCAAGACGCTGAAATTTACAACGAAGATGAATACAAGTCACATTTCAGATGCTATCAAAATCAACCGAAGTACGGCAGGTTTTGAAGCTGAAGTGAAGAAATATGTAAACAACAATTTTGATGTTTATGTGAACAATTCTCCCAAAACCCTCACTTTCACAGGAAGCCAGGTAAGCGGAGAAACAGTATGGGTGTATTTTGAGACAAGTGGTGTTTCGGATATAAGCAGTTTAAAAATTAAAAATACTATTCTTTTAAGCGCTTTTCCTAAACAAATAAACTTGGTGAATATTGCCTACAAAGGAAACCAGAAAACAATGAATTTCCAACGTGGAAAAGAAGTGAACGAGGTTTCGTTTTAATAAAAATTTAGTTTAAAATAATAGCCACTGCTTTTTGCGGTGGTTTTTTTAATTAAAAAGGCTGCCTTAGAAAAGACAGCCTTAATTATTATAAAGTATTCACCTTATGGTTCAACCTGAATATTATCTAACTGAAGAGTTGTGGTAACTCCACTACCATTTCCTGAATATTCAAAGAGAATATATCCATTTCCTGTAACAGATGCAGGAATGTTATATGTTCCGGCTGGAGCTAAAGTTCCATAACCAGAAAGTGGTGTTGTAGGAATTGTAAAAGATGAAGTTATATCTGTTTTTGTTGCCACAGAAATATCTCCAAGTGCAGTATAATCGGTTGTATAATAAACTTTTAATGCATTACCATTCCAGAATCCAACGTTAACATTAAATTTTAGAGTACTCGCTGCTGTAAAATCTACAGGTACAGCAAAATAAGTTACATAAGGACCAGATCCTGAATTTGCACCCAATTGAATATATTTGTTATTATTGAATGTCTTCAACTGCCAATATCTGTTTCCGATCAATGCATCATTTACATATTTAGGATAAACCTCAAGGTTTGTAGGAGAATAACTTTCAAAATTTTCAAGGAAAGAACCTGAAAATGCGATAGCTGTACCTCCTTTTGGTGGTGCAGAATCTACTCTCGTTCCTACAAAATTAAGATCACTCGTTTTTCTAATTAGCATTTGCCAGCTTGAGTTATAACGGCTTACTACAAATGTTGCATCCCCATTTCCTTTTGGTAATAATTTTGAACCTTCAGAAAAGAATCCTGAATTTCTCAAAACAACACTGTTTCCTGTAGCATCTTCTAATGTTCTATCTGTATCTACACCTGCACCCGCAACGTAATCAATAAAAGCTTTATTTACTGGTAAAATATCGCCAGAAGAAAATTGCACATTAGGAACTTTTACCAACATATTAATATACTGCTCATTTTTTGCAGCATTAAGACTAGCCAACTCTAAAGGTTTCAGAGCAGCAATTTCAAGACCGTTACCATTACAAACTCCGGATACATATCTTGACAATAAAGATGCAGGAATTCTTCCAATAGAATATGTAGGATCTACAGAACCAATTTTAACTGTTCCTCTATCAAGACCTAGTCTTAATCCTTTTGCATTAATTCTGATATGAGCACCTACAGGAAAATCCGCATAGTTACTAGACTTATCAACTTCAATCTGCAAAGCTGCAGTAGGATTTTCCGGTTTATCCTGAAAAGAAATTGTTTTGTAAAAGTTTCCGTTTTCATCCGATGAAGTAACGTAGCCATCAAATATCTGATCTGTACTTATCAAAACATAACCTGTAGCAGGAGCCAAAGCTTTAAAATTTGCTAAAGTAATATTGGTCGCAGCAAATTTGTTATTGCAGTTTATTGGTGGCGTATCCCACTCATCTTTCTGTACACAAGAAGTAAGAGAAAGTGCAGCAAATGCAGCTCCTGTTACGATACTTAAATATTTTTTTATATTCATCTTAATTATTTTTTAATTATAAGTTTTTAAAATCTGAATTGTAAGTTTACGAAGTAAGACCTTCCTTGAGTGTACCAGTATTTTGGGGCAAATAATGTAAATTCTCTGTCACTATCTTGTTTGAAATCCGGGAATTTTGCATTTCTCGTTTGTTCAAATCCTCCTGTGATATATCTTGTATTATCAAACACATTATTTACAGAAGCTGAAATCAATACATAATACTTACCAATCACCCAAGATTTACCTGCATTTACATTAAAGAAAAATGCAGACGGCAATTTGTTTGGTTCTAAAACTCTTCTCAATTCAGATTCTGAAAGATCATAATATGGAGTTCCTGAATTATTATTCTGAATGAAAGATTCTGTTCTTACCAATGCAGAAGGATCAAGATAATTATCATCAAGATAATTCCAGTTTGCACCTACCCACCAATATTTAGGCGAATTGTATCTTGCTCCTACTGAATATGCCTGTTGAGGTGTACCACCTTGTCTGTAATTTTTAATATAAGCTTTTCCCAAGTTCACATACGAAAGTCCGTTTGAAAATGTTCCGGTAGCATCTGAAGCAAAGTAAGTTACAGGATCATTCTGATAAGTAAACTGCCCAAAACTTGCCAAACCTTGTAGAGATAGTGTAGGCAATACTTTTACATCTACACCTAGTTCTGCACCAAGATTTCTTCTTTTAACATCAGTCATAACCTGAGTTACAAAAGCACTCTGCACAACGGTTTGATTACCTTGATCATCAGAATTATTAAGCTGAATACCATCTGCAAAGAATCTCTGTACAGAAGTTTCGTTGCTTGAATTGATTAAATATCCTGTTAATCTTAATTTTATGAAAGGTGAAGAAATCACATAACTAAGATCGTTAGCATTGATGACCATATTCTGCACATTCGGAGCTACAGAACCGTTTACTCTTGGATTGATAAACAAATCTTCTAAGTAAGGAGTCTGTGAAAAATAAGCTCCATTATAAATAAGGAAATTTCTTCCGTTAATTTTATAAATTGCCTGACCTTTCAACCCATAATTCCAGAAGTTGTAGTCCTGACCTTTCCCGAATGAATCTTTGTATAAATAATGATTAAACAACCCTTCTCTGCTTGAAGAAGAATATCCTGCCATTGCAGAAACGAAAACATCAAATTTGCCTGTAGAAAGTTTAATACCCGGATTTACTTTAAACTCTTGTCTTCTGAAAATGTAATCGTAAGTCATTTTATCACCTACTTTTTTTGTAACATTCTCTTCGCCTTCGTTGAACAATCCTGATTTCCCAGGTTGGTTGGTTGCGGCAAACGGATCTCTGTTTAAGACAAAATCAGCTCCTAAAAGATCATTTACTTCTCTGTATTGCTCAGAACGATAATTCTGGTAAGATAAGTTTAATAAGAATTTAGTTGTATCATTAAAGTTGTGAACAAAATGCGTTGCTGCATTAAAGATTTTATCATCACTTACATCATTTACAAGATAATACAAAGCTCTTTTTCCTGTTTGCCCGTAGTAAGATCCTGCAGGCTGCTGCATATTTCTTCTGTAAAGATTATCCCAGTTTAGCTGAGTAATATTCGGATCGGCATTTTGCCAAGCTGCTAAAGAAGTTTGATAAGCATCCTGAGCTGTTGTTTGTGATACGCCTTGAGGAGGTGTAACCGATGCGTTCGGATCTAAAGAATCATAATAACTTGGTAAGTTCCTGTAATAAGTTGGCGAAGGGTTCTGTACATTCTGCCAATCTAAACGAGAACCTTTATCTTTCCCGAATTGATAAGAAACTGATGTCCAAAGACTTGATTTCGGAGTAATCTTCCAGAAATCCTGAAGCTGGAAAATCGGCTGGAAACCTTTTCTCACTCTTTCACTTCTCTGTTTTCCGTCCTGATATCCCCAATATGAGTTGTAATGTACTCCTCTGTAATCATAAACTTCCTGTGTACTCGGACTTGCAGTAGATCTTCTGTAAGGGGCAGCAATAAAATTGAATGTCATGCTGTGCTTATCATTAAACTTCTTTTCAATTCCTAAATAAGCACCATAAGCATCATAAAAAGTACCTTCCTGAATTCCTTCTTCTGCCCATCTTCTAGCCCCCATCACAGTAAATGCCCAACCTTTGCTGCTCATTCCTGAGCTGTATCTCAAAGATGTTCTGTTTCTGTAGTTTCTGTTGGTAAGTGATTGTGTAAACTGGAATCCTTTTCTGTACTCACTTGCCTTTGTGTTTTTATAGATAACAGAGCTGTTACCACCAAAAGCATATTCTGATGGAGCGTGGTTTTGAGAAATCTCCGGATATCTTGTAATCTCGTTAAGACCTCCCCAGTTTCCAAAATCTACGTTCCCGTTATCAGATTTGATCATAGAGACACCATTCAACATAGTCTCACCCATTCTGCCATCAATTCCTCTTGGTCTGTACCAGTAGAAACCTAAATCGAAAGCTGCAATTCTGCTGAAAACATCCATCGAAGACTGTAGTAATCCGACAGTTGATGCCTGACTGCTGTTATCTTCATCATCATCGCTTTCAATAATTGCCAAACCTTGATCTGCGCTTGTAAGACTAGAATTTAAAGTAAGAACTCCTAAATCCTTTCTTTTTTCATCACTGGTCACGTCAAACGCCATTACTTTAGTTTCGTAATTAGGCTTTGTGATAACCAATTCATAATGTCCCGGCATCAAATCGACTAATTGAAAGTAACCAATTTTGTCTGCCGTCACATCATTCTCCGTTCCTTTTACATCTACTTCTGCCTGTTCAACAGGCTTTCCCTGAGCATCCTTCAAATATGCAAAAACGGTAGTCTGTGCAAAATAAAAAGATGCAGGAAGTAAAGTAAATAAAGAAACTAATGATAGTTTTTTAATCATGTGTATATATACTTTGTTTAAATACTTTTTATGTTAGTTTTCAATGGGTTAAAAACTTTTGGGGGCACAAATTTAGTAAAAATTTGTATTTAATAAATTTTTTAACATTATAATTTGTTAACATTGTTAAATTTCTATAATGTATCATAATTACAGATAATATTTAGATGATAAATTTACATTTAATTAAAATGGTATGAATTAAAATTAAGTAAATTTGCAGATTAAATAATTGTAATATTCTCTAATGAAAAAAATTTTAAATCTTGTAGCGATCATTCTTTCGATAACAGCTTTTGCGCAACAAGGTAAAGTAAAAAGAGTGGCAGCAGTAGGTTTTCTCAATGTAGAAAACCTTTGGGATACTATTCGTTCTGCTGATTATATAGACGGAACAAAAGACAAAACCAATCCTGCATTTCACAGAAGCATACCTTTAGATTCCATTAAATTTTTGGAGGCTGAAAAATATGAAGGGCAATGGAGTGACGGTTTATTGGTAGGTAAAAAAGTAATACGGTACCAAAGCGGCTCAGAAGAATTCACGCCTGCAAGCGGAAAAAACTACAATACTAAGATTTATAAGAAAAAATTAGAAAATGCCGCTAAAGTAATTGCTGAATTGGGTTCTCAATATACAAAAACTGCTCCTGCTGTTGTAGGACTTATAGAAGTAGAAAACAGACAGGTAATTCAGGATCTTGTAAAAGAACCTACTCTGGCTAAATATGACTATGGAATTGTACACTACAATTCTTATGATTACAGAGGAATTGATGTTGCATTAATATATCAGAAGAGAAGATTTACCTTGACAAATTCTTTAAAAAAAGAACTTAAAGTTTTTGGCCCGGACGGAAAAAGAGAATATACAAGAGATATTTTGGTAGTTACAGGTTTACTTGATAACGAGAAAGTAGCTTTCTTTATGAATCACTGGCCTTCAAGAAGAGGTGGTGAAGCAGTATCTCTACCTAAAAGAAATGCAGCAGCAGCTTTACTGAAACAACAAATGGATAGCATCAGATCCGCAGATCCGGCTACAAAACTTTTTGCAATGGGAGATTTTAATGATGATCCTGTAAGTGCAAGTTTAAAAAATTATTTGAAAGCAGCAGCAAGTGAGAAAGATTTAAATGACGAAAAACCTTATTTAAATCTGATGTATCCTCTATATAAAAAAGGAGTAGCTTCATTAGCTTATCAGGATGCGCCCAATCTATTTGATCAGATTATTGTATCTAAAAATTTAGTTTTAGATAAAAATCCGAAAGAATACTCCGTGTACAAAGCAGAAATTTATGCTCCGGCGTATTTAGTCAACAAAGAAGGAAATTACAAAGGCTATCCTTTCCGATCATGGAACGGCGATCAATTTACAGGTGGTTACAGTGATCACTTTCCTGCATTTGTCGTCTTGCAGAAAGAACCATAAATATAAAGCACTCTTCACCGGGTGCTTTTTTTGTGTAACTTTATGTTTATGAAAAATTTAATTCCAATATTATTCTTAATTCTAATTCCTTTCAATTTTTTTGCTCAGACTAATCCGAAGAATGAAAAAGAAGAATCTGTAATGAAGCCTGAGAAAAACGATGATGGAGAATAGGAACTTACCGTGATCGACACTCAGTTTGATTATTTTTTAAATGCTGTTGCTCAACCAATCAACCAATATTCAGAATCTACGTTGAAAAGCAGAAATACAATGCTTGTTACAGAGTGGAATTCTTATTACACTTCAGGCAGATACAGAAATGTTATTGAATCATCAATCGACTATGATCCTAAAGAAAATTACGGGATAAAGTTTGAATATAAATTGTACCAGGTTTTCGTGTATGTGAACTGGAAATACAAGCTTAAAATGAATGGATTGAGTGCTTCGGATAGTTTCAGATAGAAAAGTACCATATGTTTTTAAATTTAACAAAAGTTAACTTAAAATTTTCAATTTTTAGTTTGACGAGTTGTGATTTTTTCATACTTTCGTGAAACAACCATCCAAGCTATTAAACCATGAAAAACTCAGTATTGAAAATACAAAATTTCTCATTAACATATCTGCCGCAAAAACTTCTTTATACTTTCGCAGATATTCCCCAATAAATTTTATAACATACCATTTACATCTAATACTCTGTGTTGGAAATAATCTTTATGCAACAATTGTATTTATTACACTGTTAAGTGATATAAAATTACTAACAGAATAACATATTACACCTGATCTTAAAAATTAAATGCAATATCAGTAATAACAAAAATCTAACAATAACATTAAATAATTTTTATGAAAAAGCAAATTTCATTATTAACAATTTTCGCCTCAGTATCTTTATCTGCACAATTTTATTCTCCCAATGGTTCTCCAAGTACATTGAATCCCACTACAGGAAATGTTGGAATTGGGATTTCAGATCCAGTAGCAAAGTTACAAGTTGATGGGGATATTAATTCTACACAATGGGGTTTACCTCCAAATACTATTATAAATATCGGCTTTAATACAACTGATAAATCCAATGGAATTTCAAATTACGGAATGTCTTTATTAGGAATTTTCCCCATTGGTGGAGGTAATTTTGGACCTGGAGTTGGACTATCTGGCTTTTATGGTGTGAGTTTTTTCACAGGATCTTCTGAGAGAATGAGAATAGATGGATATGGGAATTTAGGAATAGGAACATCATCACCTCAATATAAATTAGATGTCATTGGAAAAGCATCGTTTTCAGACAATGTAAAAGTTGATGAAAAATTTGAAGCAAAAGAAATAAAAGTAACACTCACACCAACAGCCGATTTTGTTTTTGAAGAAAAATACAATCTTCCAAAATTGGAAGATGTTGAAAAACACATCAAAGAGAAAAAACATTTACCTGAAATAGCTTCGGCTAAACAAATGGAAAAAGAAGGAGTAAATGTGGGTGAGTTTCAGATTAAACTTTTACAGAAAATTGAAGAGCTTACTCTTTATACGATTGAGCAAAATAAAAGAATAAAAGAATTAGAATCTAAAAATTAATAACAATTAAAACTATGAAAAAATTACTCAGCCTACTATTTTTACTAATTATTCAATATGCTTTTTCTCAGTCTTTTACAGCTGCAGGAAATACCAATCAATATGTTCCGGTCGTTTTTAGATCTACAAGTACAGATGGAACAAATAAAACATTTTTCATTTCTCGTCCTAATATCCATGAAGATATTATGTGGAGCGCACACGGTATCGTTGCTATTACTGGAATTGGAAATGGATGGGGATCAAATGGGAATAGCTTAAATGTTGACAATTTCACCTATGGTACAGAATCGGGAAATGGCACACCTGTAATATCTTTTTTAGGAAGAGTAATTTGTGGACAAGCAAACAATGATATTGTCGTCTATTTGAGAGGGGGACTTAAATATTACTACACAAATGCAACACTTATTTCTAATACGGGATCACATCAAGATCAAGCAGGTCAAAACTTAAGCACCGTTTCAATTAATGATCCTATATACAATTTACCTAAAGGCTCATATTTTGGCACGTTTGATATCAATGCTCAAACTTCAAATTTTGCATCCATTGAAAATGGAAATATAGGAATAGGAACTTCAAAACCTCAATATAAATTAGACGTAAACGGAAAATCATCTTTTTCAGGCAATATGAGAATTGATGCAAAATTGGAATCAAAGGAAATAAAAGTAACCCTTACACCAACTGCCGATTTTGTTTTTGAAGAAAAATACAATCTTCCAACATTAGAAGATGTTGAAAAACACATCAAAGAGAAAAAACATTTACCTGAAATAGCTTCGGCTAAACAAATGGAAAAAGAAGGAGTAAATGTGGGTGAATTTCAAATTAAACTTTTACAGAAGATTGAAGAATTGACTCTTTATGCGATTGAGCAAAATAAGCTAATTAAAGAGCAAAGCGAACTTTTAAAAAAGCAACAGAAAAGGATAGAAAAACTCGAAACTTCTGACAATAAAAAAGCAAAAAACTGATGAAAAAAAAAATATATTTTCTGCTGTTTCTTATAAGTTTTGGAACGAATTTTTTCTTTTCTCAACATGAAAATGATAATTGGCTATTCGGTAATAACAAATGGTTTTTTGACAATAGTGTGCCTAATGGTTTTTCACACACTACGAATTTGAATCCTTATATAAGATATCAAAGCTCTGTAATTAGTGATAAAAATACAGGAGATTTACTTTTCTTTTCAAATGGGTATAACATTTATAATAAAAATAGTGTTATAATGGATAATGGAAATGACTTGTTTGGGACACCTGTAAATTTACCGTTTCAATCAATTGGTAACCCTTCTGACCAATCATCAATTATACTTCCTTTACCAAACTCAAATTCATTATATTACGTTTTCTATATTCACGGAGACAGAAGAATAGATGATCAAGATATCGTTTCCCCATATTCATCTTATAGTTATGGTTTAAGATATGCAATTGTTGATATATCTTTAAACGGAGGTCTTGGCAAAGTAATTTCTAAGAATAATATACTATTTACGAATTCTCCAACCAATGCTTTGACATCCACTTTTGCAAGTGACGGCAACTCTTACTGGATCGTAACTGCAAATAATGGTAATTTTTTATCTTACAAATTGAGCGGAAGCGGTTTGAATACAACTCCTGTAGTAAGTTCAGGTGCTATTTATGGAGGATTCATCAAAATCTCACCAAATGCTAAAAAATTATTATCTAGAGTAAATTCTTTAACAGGAGGCGGGGTCTTTCTTGCTAATTTTAATAATACTACGGGTATTGTTAACAATCAGATGAATATTATTCCTGTCAGCAATCTTAGCTATTATTATAGTGACGCAAGTAACACTCCAAATAGTGCCGAATTCTCTCCTGATAGCAATATTGTTTATTTTATTGGGGCAGAATCATGCTTATGCTTGTACCCAGATCCAATAATTGGCTATTCTGGTTTAGCAATGTACAATATTAGTACCGGAAGTTTAGTAGGTGTTAATAATACTTCTTCTACTCATTATGATTTTAGCCTCATGAGATCAACAGCTAGTTTACAACGAGCAAAAGATGGTAAAATATATTTGATTCAAAATATAAAACGTCAGGCTAATAGCTCTAATATCTCGAAAGTTGATTTTAACAGCAATACAATTCCATCTAATCCGTCTTACGAATGGAAAGTTATTAATACACCCAACGTTTGGAGTCCGACATTAAATCCCTTAAGTTCAATTACACCAGCAATAAATACACGAAACGGGTTTTCTTTCCCTCAATTAATACCAAGTTTAGACAACACTTGTCCTGATATTCTTAATATCACCCAACAAATAACAACTTCACAAAATTTCCAAGCGGGTCAATTTATTAATGCATCTTCAGCAATTAATGATGACTTAATTGTAAATTATAAGGCAGGTCAAAATGTAATATTACTTCCAGGTTTTCATGTAAAAGCTACTCGAGGCAGTTTGTTTCGTGCTTATATAGGTTTATGTGATGGAACAATCGAAAATTTTGCCAAAATCAACAATATTTTTGTCGACTCGGATAAAAAAGAAATTTCAAAAAGCCTTCTAGCTTCTGATGTAAAAATATATCCAAATCCTGCATCAACATTCATCAACATAGATTCAGGAAATAAAGAAATTATATCTTGGGAACTATTTGATATTTCAGGAAAAATTGTCTTAAAAGGAAGTACTAAACAAATAAATGTATCAAGCATACCTAAAGCAAATTATTTAATAAAAATAAATACTAGAAATAAGCAAGTCATCAAAAAAGTCATTGTAAATTAATACTAAAGAAGTTCTAACACTTGACTCTTTTTATTTTGAATATTTATTAAATTATCAAAAACAATCTTTTGTGTTTGGTAATCTTTCAGTACAAAATTTAACCAAAAGGAGTAAGTGGTACAACATAAAATCCGGCAAGATAAGAGGAAATATTGCAATTGGGCATAATAATCCTTCGAAACTACATATTCCAAATGGAATATGTCTGGATAGAGCATCAGGAATAACCCATTAACATTTTTCTATAAAATTAAATAAAAAAAGTAGTTTAAAGTGGATGAAATAATCAACTTATAATTACAAAAATCGCAGAACTAAGCACTTTAACCACTAAACAAAATAAAAGAGTTAAAATCTAAAATTAACAACAATTAAACTATGAAAAAATTATTATTCACATCATTTTTTATATTATCTACCTTATCAATAAAAGCACAGATAGTAGACGTATTTTTCACAAATCTCATCGGAAAAGAATTTGAAAACTTTCCTTCTGAACATCAAAATTATAAAATATCAAATATCCAAACAACTGCCGGTTGGGTATTGGATACTCACTGGTGGGGTGGAATAAATTTTAAGACACAACGTGCTATAAAATTAAAATCTTTGTGGGGTACAGTATATATTTCAGAAGGCGGATACACAGGTATTAATACCGAAAATCCTTTATCAACATTAGACGTACGTGGAAACTTTAGAGTTGTGAGCGATAACAATTACTTTTTATATAACGGAGCTGGGGATCTGGTATTGAAAAATGCACTAAGTGGACAAGGTGGAAGAGCAATTGTACATGACAACAGCAATGTTTTAGTATTAAATTATGATAATGATTTTTCTGGCGGGACCAGAATAGGAAACACCTTTTTAGTAAAAGGTGACAACGCTTCTTTACAAGGTAAATTAGAAGCCAAGGAAATAAAAGTAACCCTTACTCCAACTGCCGATTTCGTTTTTGAAGAAAAATACAATCTTCCAACATTAGAAGATGTTGAAAAACACATCAAAGAGAAAAAACATTTACCTGAAATAGCTTCGGCTAAACAAATGGAAAAAGAAGGAGTAAATGTGGGTGAATTTCAAATTAAGCTTTTACAGAAGATTGAAGAATTGACTCTTTATACAATTGAGCAGAATAAGCTGATTAAAGAGCAACAGAAAAGAATTGAAAAACTTGAGCATTTTAATAATCAAAAAAACAAATAAGATATGAGAACGAAAATATATATAGTTCTTGCACTGTGTTTTTGTTTGTCAAAAACGATTGCTCAATCATATGAAGATCAATATCTTCAGGAAGAAACTACCCGTCTAAACCAAGCGCAGATTATTGAAAATGAAATACTGAATTTCATTAATCAAAATATCAATACTTATGATTTTACTGATATTATCAATAGTATTAATAATGTTAAAGATGAAAATGGAAATTCTCTAACAGGAGATAGATATCAAGCGTTACTATTAGATGCTAAAAAACAAAAATTAAGAGATGTTTTTTTTCAACAAAATCCAGAAAAATTAAGATATTTTTATGCAACACCACTTAAACAGCAATGTGTAAATGGTGGGTTTGAGAATGGTACAGCAGCAGGTTTTAGTTTCACATCAAACAAATATCCAGCAGGTTATCAAGCATTTAACACTACTCCTACTAGTGTGATTTCAGCTAGCTCAGGTTCGAAAGCAACCATTATAGATAATTTTAGCAACGATCCTTTAGTTGGAATTCCAAGAGTCAATAATGGCAGATATGCTATAAGATTAAATAACAATATAGCATCAACTTCACAAAGTCCCAATTCCCCACCGGATTATTATCATATTACCAAAATGACAAGACAATTTGTTGTCAATGAAAACAATATCAGTTTTGCGTTTGCTTTAGTCTTACAAAATGCAGGACAGCAACATATATCAAGTAACACAAATCCCTACTATCAAGTTATACTGAAAAATGGAACTCAAACTATTTTTCAAAGAAACGTAATGGGTGATCCCGCCAATCCACTTTTCCAGCAATCTGGTAGCATACTTTTTACTAATTGGTTATGCGAGCGTATTGATACATCAAATTTTATAGGACAAACATTAACATTAGAAATTATATTGGGTGATTGCGGACAAGGCGGACATTGGGGATATGCTTACTTCGATGATTTTTGTGGCTTCAACTGTCCTATCTCATCATTTAATCCTAGCATTACTTTAAATCCAATAAAAGAAAACAATTGTCCAAGTTTTCCATTTCCGGTTACAGGCAGCTTTACACTTCCACCAAATGCAATTTTAAGCAATATTATGCTTTTAGTTAATAATGCTGCAAATAATGCAAATATCAGTAGTCAAACAATTACAACAGCAACGGGAGGTAATTTTTCATTTAATTTAACAAATGCCAGTTTTTATCCTACCGGACCAAGTAATATTACAAATTTTAATATCCTTGCACAATTAAATTATACAATAAATGGCATACCTCAAAATACCGTTGTAGTATTTAATACAAATCCACCTGGTCCCGATGTTTCTTTCAACAATTGCCCAATTCCATGTGCAGAAGAGTGGCGTTTTGAAACTAATCAACCAATTACAAGTTCAGCTAATTATTATGCATTTGGAAGCATTTATTCGGCATCTGCAATTTATCCTAATATTGATGTAGAATTCAGAGCCGCTTACGATATTCAGTTAACTAATGGTTTTTATGCTACAGCATATAACACTGGAAATTTCCATGCATACATAGCGCCATGTAACGAAGGTGATCAATCAAAAACTCAAAAGGATAAATCTATATCAGATATTAAAAGTAAAATTATTAATTCAGATATAAAAATTTTTCCTAATCCCGCATCAACATACATCAATATAGATGCTGGAAATGAAAAGATTACTGCATGGGAATTATTAGACAATTCAGGAAAAAATATTCTAAAAGGAACTTCTAATCAAATAAATGTACAAAGCTTGCCACAAGCAATGTATTTGTTAAAAATAAATACGGTAAACAGACAAGTCACCAAAAAAGTTCTCGTAAAATAATAACAATAATAGAGGCTCAAATATTAAGAGCCTCTTTCTTATCTAGACATCATTATTTTAATCACTAAAAATTTAAATAAAACATGAAAAAACAAATTTTATCATTAGCTATTTTTGCTTCAATAACTTTATCTGCACAAATTTACACTCCAAATGGAACCGTCTCACCGACAGTTTCAGGAAATAATTATGTGGGTATAGGTACAGACAACCCTCAAGTTCCATTAGACGTTTTGGGACACGCAAGTTTTTGGGATATAATTAGTTCAGGACAAAATTCTTGGATATTTCATACTCCAGATGGCGTGGGAAGTACAAATTTATTTATTGCACCAAAAATAGGATCTACTTATGAATGGTCTGCACAAACAAAATTTCAAAACAATGGTGACGTATGGTTTAGTGGAGACATTTATACACCAAAAAATGTAGGAATAGGGATTACAAATCCACTCTATAAACTAACCGTACATAACAATGGTGGAGTCGGATCAAATGAATTTGCAATAACAACGGCACATAATCGAAACACTGACAGATATTTTATGAAGAATATTATTCAGGGACTTGGTTTTGATGATGTTACATTCTCATTACGTCATGACGGTCAGATGTTTGTCGATGGGAATGTAGGAATAGGAACTTCTTCTCCACAATATAAATTAGATGTAAACGGTAAAGCATCATTTTCAGATAATGTAAAGGTTGATGCAAAATTTGAAGCTAAAGAAATAAAAGTAACACTTTCACCAACTGCAGATTTCGTTTTTGAAGAAAAATACAATCTTCCAACATTAGAAGATGTTGAAAAACACATCAAAGAGAAAAAACATTTACCTGAAATAGCTTCGGCTAAACAAATGGAAAAAGAAGGAGTAAATGTGGGTGAGTTTCAGATTAAACTTTTACAGAAAATTGAAGAGCTTACTCTTTATACGATTGAGCAAAGTAAGCAACTTAAAATTCAAAAAGAAGAAATTGAGTTGCTCAAAAAACGGATGAATTCTAATAATCAACAAAATAGATAAGCCGTGAAAACAAAAAATATTTTTCTAACATTTGTGCTAAACTTAGTTTTTATCACAACTTTTGCGCAGGGAGAGAACGATAATTGGTATTTTGGAAATCGAGCTGCTGTAAATTTTTCCAATCCAACCATGCCTGTAGCTATGAGCAATAGCCAGATGAATACGTCTGAAGCCTCTGGCACAGCAAGTGACGCAAATGGAAATTTGCTTTTTTACTGTAATTCGCAAACAATTTGGAATCGACAGCATCAACCAATGCTAAACGGAACTGGACTTTCAGGAGGGGCTTCGTCACAACAGTTAGCAATTGTAAAAAATCCAGCCAATAGCAATCAATATTATGTTTTTGTCACCCCAGAAGTCGAGAATCTTACTGACCCTAATGCACTTCCTCAATGGATTTCATTTTCGATCGTTGATATGTCACTTGGTCCCGTTGTTGGCGGGTTACCATTGGGTGCGGTTTTACAAAACTTTAAGAATGTTCCAATTTTAGACAATCTTGGAAACACTTTTCGTTCAGAAGCAGTTACGGTTGTTGCAGGATATACGGCAAACACCTACTGGGTTCTTATTCCTAGCGGAAATAACCTTTTTAGCTATAAAATTGATAATACCGGATTTTCTGGCGTTCCTGTTACTAGCAATCTTAATTTTCCGGGTAATTTAGTTTCTCCAGCAGGCTATAGCATAAAGGCTTCTCCAAAATTGAATCATCAAAATTTCTCCCATTATATTTGTGTATCACTTTGGCAAGATAGTGTAAATCCTGGCAGCACTTTGCAACTTGTTAACAGAGTCGTTTCGTTCAATTATAGCACAGGATTAATAACCAATAATTATTCTTTAAATGTAAATTCAACTCGAAGTTATCTGCCAGAATTTAATACAAATGGTTCAGTCTTGTTCTTAGCAAACACATCAATATTTGCGGTGAATTTGCAAAACTCTTCCACTGGCAATGTCAATTCTTTACAAATTTTTAATGGTCCAACAACACCTTCCTCAGCTAGCTACACAAATCTTCAGCGAAATAAATATGGTAATATTTATATAAATAGATTTGGCAGTAGCTTTTTAGGAATTATAAATAATCCCGAGATATATGGTTCGAATATGAACGTAAATATGAATTCTGTAAATCTGGGTGACGGAATTTCTAGATATGGTCTTCCCCAACTTATTACTGAAAACAAGTCTACGTACTCTCCTTGTATAGATAGTTTAACATTGACATCAGAACCAAACATAAACTTCAATTATGTAGTTGGAAACAATATCACGACTTTGGATAATTATATTGTAGGTGCTGGATATAACATTTCCATGCAAGCAGGACAAAATATAAATCTTTTGCCTGGTACACATATTCAATTAAGAGCAAATTACCATGCTTTTATTGCACGTTGTACCGAAGATAATACTACTTCTAAAATCTTTAAGGCTAATCTTAATCAAAAAGATATGGTTTTAAATTTAGATATGGAAGAAAAGAAAGATTTGGATAAGCAAATTGATATATATCCAAATCCTGCATCAACATACATCAATATAGATTCAGGAAATGAGAAGATTAATTCTTGGGAATTAGTTGACATTTCAGGAAGAAGCATCCTGAAAGGAAGTTCAACTCAAGTAAATGTACAAAACTTGCCAAAGGCTTCTTACTTATTAAAAATTAATATTAACAACAAAACAACTACTAAAAAGGTTATTGTAAAATAAATTCAGGATAAAATTATAACAACAAAAAAAGGTTCAGAATTTTCTGAACCTTTTTTATACTATTTAAAGATATTTATTTATTAAATAATTCTTCAACTTTGTCCCAATTAACAACATCAAAAAATGCAGTTACATAATCAGGTCTTCTGTTTTGGTAGTTTAGATAATAAGCATGTTCCCAAACATCTAAACCTAAAACCGGCGTTCCTTTCACATCTGCCACAGGCATCAAAGGATTGTCCTGATTTGGAGTAGAAGATACAGATACAGAACCGTCTTCGTTTTTAATTAGCCAAGCCCATCCAGATCCGAATCTTGTTTTAGCAGCTTCTGCAAAATCAGTTTTGAATTTATCAAAACCTCCGTAGTTTTCAATTGCATTGCTTACATTTCCAACCGGAGTAGAACTTCCGCCCGGAGTTAAAATTTCCCAGAATAGAGAATGGTTAAAGTGACCTCCTCCATTATTTCTTACTGCTGGCTTATCAGTACCTGTTTTACAAACTTCTTCAATTGTTTTCCCTTCTAATTCAGTTCCTTCAATTGCTTTATTTAAATTATCGATATATGCTTGGTGGTGCTTTGTATGGTGAATCTCCATAGTTTTTGCATCAATAGTTGGCTCTAAAGCGTCGTACGCGTATCCTAATTTTGGTAATTCGAATGACATAAGTTTAATTTTTAATGTTAATATGTAAATTTAGCCAATATTTAAGCCAATATCAAAAATTGCAGATTATTTTAATAAATCTTTAACATTGACAGTTTGATTAGAAATTTTAAATTTAATGAAACAAAAAAGCACAGACCGAAATCTGCGCTCTTATAAACAATATTAACGTATGTCTATCTATTCATAGACATTAAAAATTCTTCGTTGTTCAGAGTTCCTCTGATATTTTTGTTGACAAATTCCATAGCTTCGATAGGATTCATTTCCGAAAGATATTTTCTGAAAATCCACATTCTCTGTGAAGTTACTTCATCAAGCAATAAATCATCTCTTCTTGTGCTTGAAGAAACCAAGTCGATGGCAGGATAAATTCTTCTGTTGGCTATTTTTCGGTCTAATTGAAGCTCCATGTTTCCGGTACCTTTGAATTCTTCAAAGATT
Source organism: Chryseobacterium sp. DT-167 (assembly GCF_058310155.1). Taxonomy (NCBI): domain Bacteria; kingdom Pseudomonadati; phylum Bacteroidota; class Flavobacteriia; order Flavobacteriales; family Weeksellaceae; genus Chryseobacterium; species Chryseobacterium sp. DT-167. The sequence continues at coordinate 192,768 of NZ_JBZEEQ010000006.1, forward strand.
ACCTCATCCATTTTAGAACCTGTATCAATCAATGCAGTTGCAATAATTGTTAATGAACCTCCATTTTCTATTTTTCTTGCAGCACCAAAGAATCTTTTCGGTTTATGTAAAGCATTCGCATCCACACCACCGGAAAGCACTTTTCCTGATGCCGGAGTTACTGTATTGTACGCTCTTGCCAATCTTGTAATCGAATCTAATAAAATAACCACATCGTGACCACATTCTACCATTCTCTGAGCTTTCGCCAAAACAAGGTTGGCAACTTTCACGTGCTTATCTGCAGCTTCGTCAAATGTAGAAGCGATAACTTCTGCATTTACACTCCTTTCCATGTCGGTAACTTCTTCAGGACGTTCGTCGATCAAAAGCACCATCATATAAACTTCAGGGTGATTGGCTGCAATAGAGTTTGCAATATCTTTCAGCAACATGGTTTTACCGGTTTTCGGCTGGGCAACAATCATGGCTCTTTGTCCTTTTCCGATAGGTGCAAAAAGATCTACAATTCTCGTAGACATCGTAGAGTTATCACCTGAAAGATTAAATTTCTCTTCCGGGAAAAGCGGAGTTAAATATTCAAAAGCAACACGGTCTTTGATAAATGCAAGATCGCGTCCGTTAACTTCTGTAGGTTTTAATAAAGAAAAATATTTCTCGCCTTCTTTTGGCAAACGCACAATACCTCTTACGGTATCTCCTGTTTTTAATCCAAAATTTCTGATCTGTGCCGTAGAAACATACACGTCATCAGGAGAAGATATATAACTGAAATCTGAAGAACGTAAAAATCCGTAGTTGTCAGGTAAAATTTCCAAGACTCCTTCAATACTCACCATTCCATCGAAATTGAACTCTTTTTTAGATTCAGTTTCTTCTCTTTCAGAATTTCTGTTCTGATTCTGATTAGGATTCTGGTTTTGATTAGGGTTATTCTGATTAGGATTGTTCTGGTTAGAATTCTGATTTTGGTTATTGTTCTGATTTCTATTTTGAGTATTTCCACTGTTTTGTTGTGGATAGTTTTGACCTTTCTGATTTTGAGACTGACCTTGCTGTTGCTGTTGCGGTCTTTTAGGTCTTTCTTCTCTGGCTTGTGCAGAAGGTGCAGCAGCTTGAGAATCTGTGTTTACAGGAGCTTCCTCTTTTTCCTGAGTTTGGCTTTCAGGTAAATTTGCAGGAGCTACCCTTTTTCTTTTCTGTTTCGAAGCATTGTTTGCAGGCCTTTCTTCCACCGCACCTTTTGCAGGCTCTTTTACGATAGCTTCTGCAATAACTTCTTTTTCTTCGGTTGCTTCCTCTGTTTTTTCAGGCTCTGCTTCTTTAGGAGGTTCTGTGGCAACTTTTGACCTTACCGGCTTTTTGGCTGCTGGTTTTTTAGGAGCAGCTTTCACCACTTTCTCTGTTGGGGCAGGTTTTTCTTCAGTTTCTGTATTGCTTTCTGTAGTATTGAAGTAATCTTTCGCCACTTTAGGGTTAGAAGCCTGAAAATCAAGAACGGCGAAGATTTTATCATTATCTGTGCTGTTTCTTGCAACCTTAACGCCCAAATCTTTTAGGATTTTAGCCAATTCCGTTACGGATTTTGACCTTAACGTTTCTATGTTAAACATATTTAAAGTAAAAATGTAATTAGTTGTGAGTAAGAAAAGTAAGTCCGGTGACTTTTGTTTTCAAGTACATTGTATATTGCAAATCTACACTTATTTTTGAATTGTGCAAAATTTATGTTATTTTTGCTGCTGAATTTAAGATTCTATGTTACAAAGAATACAGACTATTTGGATTTTGCTATCGGTTTTAGCAGCGGCTTTTCTATATATTACGGGGCAGGATGTAGAAGTTTTCGGAAAAACGCCGATCATAAGCATCTCATCAATTGTTTTGGTTTTGATAGGCGCATTCAGTTTGTTTAGCTTTAAAAACAGAAAAAGACAGATCATGCTGAATAATATCAGCATCATTATAAACGCTTTGTTGATTGGTATATTGGTGTACTGGATGCAAAACTTATCCGGAGGAATAGATTTTCCTGAGAAGGGTATTGAGCCGGTTTTCCCATTGATTGCGGTAATTTGTTTGTTTTTGGCAAATATTTTTATCAAGAAAGATGAGAGGCTCGTAAAATCTGTAGACAGACTGCGATAACCTGACAATGATTTTTTTTGAGTAAGAACAGCTTCTTTTGGAGCTGTTTTTTTTATTTTAAATTTGTCAAAATACGCTGATTATTCTTTTGAGATTTTACATTCATAATTTTTTCTAAAAATTTTATGCAACATTTCAAATAAAATTGCGACATATTCACTAGAATAAATATTTACCCTATGAAAAAACTAGCCTATCTTTTTCTATCTCTTTTTTCTGCAGCCAGCTTTGCACAGGAAGTTTCTGCAGAAAGAATAAAAACGGTCATCACTACCCTGGCTTCTGACGAAATGAAAGGCCGTGAAATCGGAACTCCTGAAAATGACAACGCAGCTAATTATATTGCTGAACTGTTTAAAGAAAATAATTTAGAATACTGTACTGGTAATTCTTATCTCGTTCCTTTCAATTATAAAGGGAAGACAGCGTACAATGTCTGCGGAATCAAAAAGGGAAAAGCAGAAAAAACTTTGGGTTTCTCAGGACATTTTGATCATATCGGGGTGAGCAGAAAAGGAGGCGAAGACACCATCTACAACGGTGCAGATGATGATGCAAGCGGAATCACGACTTTAGTAGGAATTGCAGATTATTTTAAAGATAAAAAACCCGAGTTTTCAATGGTTTTCATGGCATTCAACGGTGAAGAAAAAGGAATGCTGGGTTCAACAGCGATCGCTGAAAATAAAAGTTTAGATAAAATTTATAACAATCTTTCTGCACTTTTCAATTTTGAAATGGTAGCAACCGAATCTGAATTTGGAAAAAATGCGGTCTTTATTACGGGGGACGAATTTTCTGACCTTGACGAATTGTTTAACAAAAATGCAGCAAACGGTTTAAAAATACATCCGGATCCTTATGCATCAGAACAATTATTCTACAGATCTGACAATGTAAGTTTTGTGAAGAAAAAAATCATTGCGCATTCTATTTCAACTGCAGATATGAGTAAAATCAAACATTATCATCAGGTAAATGACGACATCAACATCGTTGATTTTGAAAATCTTAGCCAACTCATCAACAATTTTGGAAAGACTCTCGAAAAATTAAACCCAAAAAACTTCGATCCGAAGTATAATGATAAAGTAAAATTCAATTAAAAACGTCTTATCATTATATTTTAATTAATTTTGCTATCCAATTTTATTGAATGAACGAATATAAAAAAATACTGAAATTCGCCCGACCTCATCAGAAATATATTTACGGAAGTTTATTTTTCAATCTTTTGTATTCTTTTTTTCAGATTGCCTCTTTAGGAGCCATTCTGCCTGTGTTGGGAATGCTTTTCGGCACCATCAAACCAGAAAAATACGAATCGGCACCTGTTTATTCCGGTGACATTGTAGATGCATTATCTTACCTGAAAGAATATCTAAACTATACCGTACAAAATCTGGTTACAGAATATGGCAGTCTGAATGTTTTGGCATGGCTTTGCATCATTACGGCATTCATGTTTCTGCTAAGAAACATCTTTAGATATTTCGGATCCTATTTATTGATCAATTATCGTGTAGGAGTTACAAAAGATCTTCGGGGTGCAATGTACCGTAAGATTCTGTCTCTTCCTGTTTCGTTTTTTACAGAAAGCAGAAAAGGCGATATGATGTCTCGTATGTCAAATGATGTAGGTGAAGTAGAAGGGAATATTTTAGGAAGCTTGGTCGATCTTATTAATTCTCCGTTTATGTTAATCAGCACTTTGGTGACTTTATTTTTCTTAAGCCCTGAAATGACACTTTTCTCTCTCTTAGTTTTGCCCGTTATGGGAACACTGATCGCTTTAATCGGTAAAAGCCTTAAAAAAGATTCTCATGAAGCTCAGAACGAGATGGGAACTATCTTTTCAATTGTAGATGAAACCTTAAAATCATCAAAGGTTATTAAAATATTCAGTGCCGAAAAAATAATGAACAACCGTTTTATGGGTTCTATGCAGAAGTGGATCAACAGCTCGATAAGGCTGGGAAGAAAAAAAGAACTCGCATCGCCGATGAGCGAGTTTCTGGGCTCAATCACATTTTTAATTATCGCATGGTACGGAGGAAAACAAATTATCGTAGAGCAGAGTATTTCTCCGGAAGATTTTTTAGTGTTTTTAGGAATGTTTTTCCAGATTTTGCCTCCGATGAAAAGCCTGTCGACCTCTATTTCAAATATTCAGAAGGGTGAAGCTTCTTTAACGAGGGTTTTGGAGATTCTTGAAGCCGATGTGAAAATTGAAGAAGTTGCCGAGCCTGTTTCTATCTCTAATCTTGATGCCCATATTGAGTTCAAAAACATTGGTTTCTATTATGATAAGTCTAATTTGATCCTTAAAAATTTCAATTTAACAATACCTAAAGGGAAAACTGTTGCTTTAGTCGGACAAAGCGGAAGCGGTAAAACAACCATCGCTAACCTTTTAGCTAGATTTTATGATGTCTCCGAAGGTGAAATTTTAATTGACAAAACCAATATCAAACATTTAAAACTGACAGAATACAGAAAATTACTGGGAATGGTGACCCAGGAATCTGTCCTGTTTAATGATACGGTTTACAACAATATTTTGATGGGTAAACCTGAAGCATCCAGAGAAGAAGTCATTGCTGCTGCCAAAATTGCCAATGCAGACTTATTCATCACTCAACTTCCGAATGGCTACGACACCAATATCGGAGACGATGGCGGAAAGCTCTCTGGCGGACAAAAGCAAAGGGTTTCTATCGCAAGAGCCGTTCTTAAAAATCCACCCATCATGATTCTGGACGAAGCAACCTCTGCTTTAGACACTGAATCTGAAAAATTTGTGCAGGATGCTCTTGAAAAAATGATGGAAAACAGAACTTCGCTTGTTATTGCACACCGACTTTCTACCATTCAAAAAGCTGACTGGATCGTAGTTATGGAAAAAGGCGATATCGTAGAACAGGGAACTCATCATGATCTTATCCTGAAAAAAGGAACTTATCACAAACTCGTTGAGCTGCAAAATTTTGATTAAAATTAAATCTTTTTAAATCTATTTTAAAATGAATCCCATACAAGAGTATTTCTTCAGAATTGACGAACCTGAAAGAAGTGCTCTTTTGTTTTTAAGAAAGAAAATTTTAGAATCGGATACAGAAAATATTACTGAAACACTGAGTTTCGGGTTGCCGTTTTTTAAATTTAAAAAGAAAATGCTGTGTTACCTATATTACAGCAAAAAACACAAGAAACATTATATCAGCTTTTATCACGGTGATCGGCTTGATTATCCCGAATTGCTTTCTGAAGGCAGAAAGAAATTTAAAATTCTTTTAATTGATATGGATGAAGATTTGCCGGTAAAATTTATTTTAAAGCTGATTGATGAGGTTAAGAGGTATATTGTTTAGCTTCTAAAATTATTCATTCCATAATACCTCATCGCTTTTTGTTTCAAAGGGTTTGTACTCCATTCTTCCCATTCTCCGGTGTAAGGATTATAACCACATTTTAAAGGTCTTGAAGTATCTAAACCATCTTCATTTTCATGAGTCCTTTCGGTGTAAGCTCTGCAATCTGTACAGATGTATCTGAATTCACAATCTTTGCAGACTTCAATGCTGTCTTTTGTAAGATTCCAGTATTTTTTGAAGTCTTTATGATTTAGCGCCTCTTCTAATGTTGTATTTTTTATGTTGCCGAAGTTTTGAGGCATCGATGGACAGTTTTTTATATTGCCATCTACGTCAATAGATATTTTTTTGTGAAGACAGGAATTGTGATGGAGGGATTCTGTGAAAAGTTTGATGTTTGATGAAAAATATTCAGGTGTTATAATACCACAACATTTTTCACTTTCAACATTGGTTTTTGCGTAAATTATATACCCCATCGTCTCTGTTTTAGAAGGTATCAATTCATTTTTATCGCTATTAGTAATCATGAAAAACGAAATTCTAGGATGCTTTAAAAATAATTTTTCTAAATTTTCTTTTTTTGTTTCTTTAGAAAAAGGCAAAATCAAACCTATAGAATATGTAATGTATTGCTTTCCTTCAAAATAATTAAGATATTCGGCTATTTCTTGCAAGGAAATTTCGTCGTAAAAACGTATTTCTAAAAACTTACAATACATATTTTCTAACTTATCAAATGCTTTATAAATATCATAGTTTGAAGATCTACTTCTGTCAAAAATTGCATTGGATACTTCAAAAGGATAATCATACTCTAAGCCCATTTTTGGATACCATTTTGGTGTATCTGTTATAAAAATATACTCGTTATCAAATAAAAACTCAAAATATTCGTCAATTATATCATCATATTTACTTTTGTAATATGCCTTTATTTCCTCAATGCTTTTCTTTCCATCAAATTGTTTAAAAATTTGGTATAAATCATTGGTAATTACGTCAAATGTATTTCTGTTTAAATCACAAATAATACTTTGTGTTGCTCCTTTCACAGGAATGCAATTGGTATATAACTTTATAACTTCTTTACTCATCAAAATTTACTATTTTAGAGATAGAACGATGGAAATGTTGTGTAGTTTGAATATTTGCATTGATGCTTTTGACTTTGATGGATCTTACTTCATTATTCGTATTTGTTAATCTTTTCTCTAAATTTTGATAGATTATTGGTAGGTATTTTATATTTTTTATTAGGGGATTCATTTTTTTGAGATATGATTAGCAATTTGTTTTTCTATGTGGTAATTACAATAAGCAGAAACCCATTCAAATTGTCCTTGAGGATTTATTTCTAAGAAAACAAATTCATTCTCAGGCGTCAATATTAAGTCTATGGAACAGGAATTTATCTTTTTAATATTTATAAATTTCTTCAGCTTATTTTCAATTTCTTTTGGCAGTTTAAAAGGAATATTTCTATTAGGCTTTTCGTAATTATAATTTCTAAAATCTATTTCAGTCTTTTTATCATTTTGTGAGAAAATAGCCATAGAAAAAAACACATCTTCAAAGTAAAAAATTCTAATTTCTATTTTCTTTTCTACATATTCTTGAAATAGAGAAGTTGCAAAAGTTTCATTTAGGTTATCAATTTGATCTTGTGATACAATAACAGTTTTATTAGAGCTATACTCTTTATTATCAAAGAAAATTTTGGGATAAAGAGTAATGGATTTAGTAATGATTCGTTGATGGTTTTGAAAAAATGACAATAAATCTTTTTTGATATTTGTTATTATTGAATCTGGAATATTTAGCCCTACTTTTTGTGCCAAAAACAAATCATAAATTTTATTTGATTGGCGTTCTTCTTCATAATCCCCGATATATTTTGACTCTTCTTTGTGAATCCTTTCGTAGGCTTTTGCAAGGCTGTCTCGGTCTTTTTGTAAAAAATGAAGCAGTTGATAATCATCAATACTATCAGGAACTGTATTTACACTTCCTCTTCTGTCCCATATCTTAAGCTTTTTATTTATAGTTTTAACATCAAAAGTTACAGGATAAAAATCGTTGTCATTTATTCTGTTAAAAGGTATTTTTTTCCCTAAAAGATATTCACATACGGTATTGGAGACCGTATCATTGGCTTGGGTAATTATATTAATCGTATTTTCTTTCATATCCAGGTGGTAGCTCTTTTATCTCATTTAATATAGCTTGCTGCCATACCATCGGAAGAAAATATTTTTTTCGCAGAGCATCTACGTTTTTTATATCTTTTATTGGTTTAAATTCAATATATTTTTTATTCTCAATCAAATCCATAATAGTTATTTTTTTTTCTTCATATAGCTTTTGTCCTTCCTTTGAGGTCTGCGTTTTAAGTCCAAATGTTGTTGCCTTTTCTTGTACAACTGCATCATGATCGTCTATTAAAAATCCTAATTGTATTGGTTTCAAATTCTTATTTTTTATGGCAGCTTCATAATGAGATACTATTTTGGTGTAGATGCTGTCATTATAACGACTACTATGGAATAAAATGACGTCAAGATTATTGAGTTTTTCATAACCAATAGTTTTAGCGGTAGGGAAACCATATTTATCGATTTGCTGTGCTATTCTTTTATAATTAGACAGATCTGTATCTTTCAGAAAGTCAGTTTCTCTTTTTAGTTGAGAAAATGATTGATTGGTTCGTACATATTGATCCAGATAAATAGATTCGGTTATGATGTTACTAAACTCTTGATTGTTGTCTACAATAAATTTTTTCAGCCCCTTGTTGTATGCTTTGTAAAACTTTTCTTTACTCATTGTCTTCAATATCAATGAGTCTTTAGTCAGCATATATTTTACAGGATAATTTATCTCACCCAATTTACTTATCAATTTCAGAGCCGGTTTCTTTTTATCGTTTTTCAGATAAATATTTAATGCTTTTCTCTTATCCAAATCTGATAAAGGCTCTTTTATCCCTTGTAATATATCATACGCTTCTTTATAATTATTTTGTTTAATCGCTACATCTATAGCAATCATAGATTCATAATATTTTTGCTGCGCATGGGTGAATGAAAAAATCACAATGCACACAAATAGGTACCATCTTTTTATCATTTTATTATCTTTTAAAAAAGGTAAGACAAAAAGATTAGCCTTGTCATCACTAAATGACGAGACTAATCTCTTTAAAGGAACTGTGCCAAATTTAATAAATAGACAATTGAGGACAACTTTTTGTTATGTCTTTTCTGTAAATCTCATCTCCGTTTTCATCATAGTGTATAACATCCTCAATTGTACAATTCCCTTCTGTTCTTATAGTCATTTGTGGATAAACTGCTAAACTAGCACCTCTGAGGTTTGATAAATTTTTAATTTCCTTGTTTTTAAGATTTTCTAACTTTTTCATGAATAATAAATAATTAAATTTGTTATGTGCCATTATTGACAATTCAAACTTAGAGAAGAAAATTCAATTAAAAAAACAAAAACTATGGCATTTTATAGCCTATAAATTTTGAAATACGAAAATTATTCTTAAATTCGTTGTAAGAACACAAAACAATCAATGAAAAAAGAAAAACTAAAAACTATTAGGAAATCAAAAAAAGTTTCACAGACTGATATTGCTACATATCTAAAAATAAGCCAACCCCAATACCAAAAAAGAGAATCCGGAAAAATAAAAATAACTGATCTGGAATGGAAGAAAATTTCTACACTTTTGGATGTTGAGGTTGAAGATATTAAAGATGATGATACAAAGTTTTCATTTCAATTTGACTACTCTACTTTCCATGATCATTCTGGAAGCAATATTGCTTATTCTAATATTCCAGATTTCTTTTTAGAAGCTCAAAAAAAGTATCTTGAAAAGTTAGAAAAGGAGAACGAAAATCTTTTAAAAGAAATTAAAATCTTAAAATTTCAACAGAAATAATATTTCTGTATCCTAATAAATGCTTTTTCTAATGTATCATAGGATCGAATTTTAAACAAAAAAAAGAGAAACTTTAATGGGTTTCTCTTTTTTTTATTCATAGTCAGAAAATTATTTCCTGATCACTTTATGTTTAAACTGCATCCCGCCTTCAAGGGTGATATCCAACAGATATGATCCTGCAGGATAAGAGGTAAGATCTACTTTTGAATCTCTCACTTCATTCAGTTTTCTCCCTTCAAGAGAATAAATTGTTATATTTTTTACCTTTTTATCTGATCTGATGTTTACAAAATCTGATGTAGGATTAGGATATACAGATACATCAACCGTTGAAATATCGTTAACCGCCAAAAGCTGATTGTTACTTTGCATATACATTGAAAGCACAATACGCCCGTCCTGATTATAAAAAACAGCTGAAGGAACTTCATATTTCAAGACATGGTTACCCGCTGCAAGTGAAGGAGAGGTAAAACTTCTGATGGGAACAGCATCTCCAGGACACCAATTATTCCAAGACGTCCACCATGCAGCACTTTGTGGGTTGTAGCCGTAGATCCCGTTTGCCTGAGTATTATACTGTCTGTATGGCTCGCATGATTTTCCTCCCGGTGTAAAGGTTAAAATCTGAGCGTTGTCTAAAGAAACAAAGTTTTGTCTTCTCACATACTCTTCACCATTGGTATTGGCTCCGTGCGGCGTTGTAACAATAAAAAACTTGGCATTGGTGGTACTTTGATTTAAATTGAAAGTAACCAGTCTTACGGTTTGTCCTGCCTGATCTGTGTTGTTATAATTGTTCAGTTCGTTTGAATCTAGCAATGGTAACAAATTATTGTAAGTATTGGTCACCGCAGGATCATTATAAGTAATAAAATCAAGCGTTCCGGCAAAAACATCATTTCTTCCCGAGCAACCTGCAACTTGTGTATTAGCCGCATAAGGAACTCCAAAAACATCCAGTTCCACCCAAATATCATACGTATTTCTAAGTGTTGTGTTGCTGAAAACAGCGTAAAGATTATCTACTTCATACGTATAAGGAACCTCAGTAGGGAAAACATTTTTGTTCATAAACGGTGTAATGTATCTCCCGATTTCAATTCTCTTCACCAAAGGATCGCTCAGCGTATAAGAAACCTGGTTTTTTGGAACTAAAGCAATGTGTACTCCTCCAATCCGGTCATAATTATCACACAGTGCACCAATGGTCACATTCATCTGGATTTTATTCTGGAAAGAATTGAGCTCAGCATCGGTCAGTTTTTTTGCATATCTGTAATTGGCAAGTCTGATTGTATTTGCCGGAACCGGGTTGGATACATTTCCTGCATATCCGTCATAAAAAACGATCTGAGAAAACACATTGATATTGGTTTGCGCATTGATGCAAAATCCTATAAACAAAAGTAAAGGAAGTAGAGTTTTTTTCATTTAATCTTTAATATTAATAATTTATCTTCAAAAATAAACTTTAAAATGAAGAATACCAATAATAAAGTATCAAATGAGTATGTTATTTTTAACAAAAAGTAAATAATTTTAAAAATTAGACAATAAAATATCCGGATGATTATTTATTAATACCGATTCACACTCGATCATTATAAAAATTTGTAACTCTGTCTTTAAAAAACATTGTCAAATTTCCTATATGAAAAAACCGCTTCTTTCGAAACGGTCTGCTTATTTTATTATTTAATTCTGAACATTAATCTTTCATTCTGGCAATTACATCAATTCCGCCTTTTGTTTTATCTCCGATCTTACAGATGATTTCCGTATCAAGAGGCAGGAAAATATCCATTCTGGAACCGAATTTAATAAACCCAAATTCATGTCCGGCTTTTGCTGAATCACCTTCATTACAGTAGAAAACAATTCTTCTTGCAACATACCCTGCAATCTGCCTGAATACTACTTTATGATTGGTTAAACTTTCAACAGCAACAGTCGTTCTTTCGTTTTCAGTAGACGATTTTTCGTGCCACGCTACCAGATATTTTCCGGGATGATATTTTTTATAAACTACATTTCCTGATACCGGAAATCTGCAGATGTGAACGTTCAAAGGTGACATAAAGATAGAAACCTGAATTGCCTTTTCTTTCAGAAATTCTGTTTCTTCAACCTCTTTTATCATGACCACTTTCCCGTCTACCGGTGCAATTACATTCTCTGTATGATCTAAAATATCACGATTCGGAACTCTGAAAAACCAAAAAACCAAACTGTAAATAATCAATAGCGGTATAATGATCAATAGTGACCACATTTCGAGGAAATAAATAGATAAAGCCGCTACCACAGCAAAAAGCAGACTCGCTACAATGATCGTTCCTTTCGATTCCTTATGTAATTTCATATGAGGATATTAATTTTTTATTTGTCATGAGCAATTGCATTATTTTAAAAGTTGAAAATCGTGCGGCTTCATGAGTTTAAATAAATTTTTCTAAAATAAAGTACAAATATACGACAGGAACGCAGATTAAAAAACTATCAAGCCTATCTAATACACCACCGTGCCCCGGAATGATATTTCCGCTGTCTTTTACGGCAAAAGTTCTTTTGAGCTGACTTTCTACTAAATCTCCCAAAGGAGCAAATGCAGCAATCAGAAAACCAACAATCATCCAGTTTCCGCGAAGCTGCGGCTGATACATTTCAACAAAATAAGAGAGAACCAAAGTAAGAACTACTCCGCCTGCATAACCTTCCCAGGTTTTCTTGGGCGAAATTTTGGGAGCCATTTTATGTTTTCCGAAAAACTTTCCGACCAGATAAGCAAAAGTATCACTGCTCCAGATCAGAATAAAAAGGAAAATAACTTCTAATGAAAAATTACTATCATAAGATGAATATTTTGGTAAACCCAATGCAAAAGAAAATGGTAAAGCAACATATATAACAGTGAAAATAAGCTTGCCGCTATCAAAGTACAGCTCGCTTGTAAATTTAAATAAAGTGACAACCGCAATAACGATCAGTGCAAGTGCAAGAATTTCCGAGAGTCTGAAATTGAAATAAAAATCGTGATGAAAAAACCTTTTTGAAAACATATAAAAGATCAACAGCACGATTGGCAAGACAATCCATTTTTCGTAACCGTCACCAAATTTCATGATTTTAATGCATTCCCACGTTCCTACTAATAAAAGAAAAGTGATCAGTCCGTAATAAAGATATTGCTGCTTTACAAGTCCGGGAGAAATATGATCCAGAAGCTGAGCCCCGAAAGGTGTGGTACAGAGAATAATGACTGCGATATAAACAATCCCCGAAATGGTTCTCTGAATAAGATTTTTGTCCAAAATTTAAAATTTAGAATATAATGCTAGTCTTCTAACAGCAATAGAAACAGTTTGGTATTGTTATTAGCCGCAGTGTCTAGTTTAGAATGATTTCCGCTGATTGAGGTAAGATTTTTTATATTTCCCGTACGTTTTATTTTCCCCATCGCATCATTAAGATTATTGACGATCTGAGAAACATTTGCCATGATGATAATTTTCGAAGGCAATCTGGAAGAATGATAATGTAAAATATTATTATGCGAAAGCATGATTCTGCCGTCGTAGGCAATAAGGTATTCGCAGGTGATAAATGCGGCATCATTACCTGCTTCAAGCTGTGGAGTTTGAGAAATCTTTACAACATTCAAAAAATTCTGCAGATCTTTATCACAACAAAATACAGAATTTACCCCTTCAATTTTTAGGATCTGATTTAGTGTCTGCAAAGCTTCCGATTCATCGGCACAATAGTTAAAAAAACCGCCGGAATGCGTAAATAATTGGGCAAACTTATAATCCAGATCAGCATTTTTCAGCGAATCTCCCAGCTTTTCAAGACTTTGCTTGTCGTCTTCCTCTGGCTGATTGGTTAGTTTGCTTACAATTCTCTTAAATAAACTCAACTTAATGTTTTTTAGTCAACTTAATACAAAAATAGAAAATTAATTAGAATTGTTTCTAATAATATCGCTTTAAAATGAAAAAACCCGGCAATTTTACAATCACCGGGCTGTATTCAATTGAATTTAAATATTTTAAAGCTGGGCAGGAGTTTCCGGCGCCTGAATTTCGCTTTCTTCTACTTTCTCGTGTAAAGGAATGGTATTCGTTACAGGTCTCTCTGTCAATTCAGGATCCCATGCTCTTTTACCGAATATATCCTCAAGATCTTCACGGAAAATCACTTCTTTTTCTAAAAGCTTATTTGCTAGAGCATTCAGTTTATCCTTGTTTTCACTCAGAATTCTTACTGCTCTTTCATACTGATGTTCAATAATTGTTTTGATTTCCGTATCAATTTTTGAAGCTGTAGCTTCAGAATAAGGCTTACCAAAACTATATTCTGACTGCCCCGAACTGTCATAATAAGAAATATTACCAATGTTAGGACTCAATCCGTAGATTGTCACCATTGCCTGAGCTCTTTTGGTAACTGTCTCCAAATCTGAAAGCGCTCCGGTAGAAATATTATTAAAGATCACCTGTTCTGCTGCTCTGCCTCCTAAAGTTGCGCACATTTCGTCCAACATTTGTTCAGTAGTCGTTAACTGTCTTTCTTCCGGAAGATACCAAGCTGCACCTAATGAACGTCCTCTCGGAACGATTGTTACTTTCAACAGAGGTGAAGCATGCTCTACCAACCAAGAGATCGTTGCGTGACCTGCTTCATGGAAAGCTACTCTCTTTTTCTCTGATGGCTTGATTGCCATATTTTTCTTCTCAAGACCACCGATAATTCTGTCTACTGCGTCTAAGAAATCCTGTTTGGTAACAGATTCGTGGCTGTTTCTAGCTGCGATCAACGCTGCTTCGTTACAAACATTAGCAATGTCTGCACCACTGAAGCCTGGAGTCTGTTTTGCCAAGAAATCTCTGTCAACAGTATCATCCAATTTGATTTTCTTCAAGTGAACATCAAAAATCTCTCTTCTTTCATGTAATTCAGGAAGGTCAACATACACTGAACGGTCAAAACGACCTGCTCTCATCAATGCTTTATCTAAAATGTCGGCTCTGTTGGTTGCAGCCATTACAATTACATTCACGTCGGTTCCGAAACCGTCCATTTCTGTAAGCAATTGGTTTAATGTATTTTCTCTTTCGTCATTTCCGCCTGAGAAATTGTTTTTCCCCCTTGCACGTCCGATTGCATCAATCTCATCAATAAAGATGATTGCAGGAGATTTAGCTTTTGCCTGAGCAAACAAATCTCTTACTCTTGAAGCTCCTACACCAACAAACATTTCAACAAAATCTGAACCCGAAAGAGAGAAGAAAGGAACTTTAGCCTCACCCGCCACAGCTTTCGCCAATAACGTTTTACCGGTTCCCGGAGGACCTACTAAAAGTACACCTTTAGGGATTTTACCTCCTAATTTTGTGTATTTCTCAGAATTTTTCAGAAAATCTACAACTTCCTGTACCTCTTCTTTAGCTCCTTCCAATCCCGCAACATCTTTAAATGTAGTTTGGATTTTTTCCTTTTCGTCAAATAATTTGGCTTTAGATTTACCTATGGAGAAAATCTGTCCTCCGGGACCTCCACCGCCTCCCATTTTTCTGAACAGGATGAAATAGAATAGTCCTAAAATTGCGATCCAGATCAAAGCTGAAAATAAAATTTCAGTAAACGGACTTTTGCCGTCTGCATAATCCTTGGATGTCTTTATTGCCGGATTATCTTTTTTGATTGTTTCAAATTTCTCTAAAAAAAGCTGTAAATCTCCATATTTCAGGCTATAATCAGCTTTGGAAGACATACCTAAATTTGAAAAAGGACTTGTTTTATCTTCTTTCTTTACCGTTGCTGTTTTAGCAGCCTGTGTCAAAAATACTTCTGCTTTCTGAGCTTGTTTATCGATCAACACATTCTGAACTTTTCCCGCCTGCATTTCTCTGAAGAAAGCATCTTCGTCAATAGTTTTTGCATTATTATCGCTCAAAAAGTTTGAGGCAAAAAATAACAAAAGTGCAATTATTGCGATTGGAAAAAACCAGTTAAATCCTTTATTATTCATTTAATACTTTTAAAATTTATACTTCACTTTCTATTTTGGTGATCTTCGCATCACCCCAAAGTTCTTCAATATCATAATACTGACGGGTTTCTTTCTGAAAGATATGCACAACGACCGTTACATAATCTACCAATACCCACATTGAGTTTTCTGTACCTTCAACATGCCAAGGTCTGTCCTGAAGATCGTTTCTCACTTTTTTTTCTACACTTCCTGCTAATGCTGAAACCTGTGTATTTGAGTTTCCACTACATATTATAAATGTTTCTGCTACCGAGTTTTCAATTTTTGAAAGGTCGAAAATCATAATGTCTTCACCCTTTACATCCTGGATAGCTTCTACAATTTTATCTATTAGCGCTTGCTTTTCTACTGTTTTGTTCATTAAAATATACTATAATCTGCAAATTTATTGTTTTTCTTTTACTTTAGCCTTACTTTTAGGGCTTTAATGTTCTTAAAGTTTTCTTAAATGAGCCAACTGTTTTATCAAAAAGAGTGTTCTTCTACTAATGACGAAATATCTCAGGTTTTACTTTACCCGCATTCGGATTTTGTTGGTTTTTATACTTTTAATCAAACAAAAGGAAGAGGACAGTATGGAAATCGCTGGACTTCCATACCTGAGCAGAATCTCGCTTACACGTTAGCTGTAAAAACACAAAACATTACGCTCAGTGATTTCATATTCAATTATTATACCGCCATCGCAATCAGGGAATTTGTTGCCAAATTGACTGAGAAGACAACAAAAATCAAATGGCCAAACGATATTATTCTTGCCAATAAAAAAGTCGTTGGAATCTTAATTGAAAAGAAAAAATTTAATGGTGAAAATTATTTTCTTATCGGAGCCGGAATTAATGTTCTTCAGGAAAAATTTGACGAAATTTCTAATGCAGGATCTATTTTAACTCAAACCGGAGAAAAATTTGATTTAAATAATTTAACTGAAAATCTACATGAATTTTTAGTTGAAAAATTTAAAAACCTAGATTCTGAAGATGAAATTTTAGAGAAATTTAATTCAAATCTGTTCCGTAAAGACGAAATCTCTGTTTTTGAAATTGATGGAAAGCGACAAAATGGCATCATCAGAAAAGCAGACGAAAAAAGCGAAATCTGGATTGAATTTGAAGACGGAATAAAGTCTTTTTACCACAAAGAAATAAAACTTCTTTACTGATTGGCTCTTCTGATATACAAAACAAAAGTCAACGGGAAAAAGATAATATTCGGCATCCACATTGCCAATGCTGGAGCCAGGACTTTGTTTTCCGAAACCACTTTTAAAGCTTCAAAAGAAAACACAAATACAAAGGCTAAGGAAATACCAATTGCCAGATTAATTCCAAGCCCTCCCCTTTTCTTTTGTGAAGAAAGTGAAAGCGCCAAAAAAGTGAGGACAATGATCGCAACAGGCATCGAAGTTCTCTGATACAACTCATTGAGGTGAGTATTTAAGTTGCTGTTTCCTTTTTCTCTTTCTCTGTCGATGAATTTTAAGAGTTCGGGAGTTGTTTTATTCTGCCCCAGAAGTTCATTTGGGAATAATTCTTCAGGTGCCTGTCCGTAGCTTTTCCTTACTTCAAAACCTTGGCCTAATTTCTCAGAATCGTTTTTATTGATTGTTTTTTCGAGATAGCTGTTGAGCACAAACTGTTTTTTAGCAGGATCCCAA
Organism: Chryseobacterium sp. DT-167; assembly: GCF_058310155.1. Taxonomy (NCBI): domain Bacteria; kingdom Pseudomonadati; phylum Bacteroidota; class Flavobacteriia; order Flavobacteriales; family Weeksellaceae; genus Chryseobacterium; species Chryseobacterium sp. DT-167. Next base: position 209,963 of record NZ_JBZEEQ010000006.1, read on the forward strand.
ACAGCATCATTTGCTTTTAGTTCGTAGATCATTTTTCTGCTTTTATCAAACTTTTGATAAACAAAACCGTAACCTCTGTTTTCACGCTTGTTCCATGAGTTGACAAAAATATATTCCGTTTTGCTTAACTGTGCCGAAACAGGAGCTGTACCTAAAATTTTATCTTTATTTGTCTGGTTATAAGTGTAAGCTTCAAGCTCATTTTTTTTAATATTTGCCCATGGAAGAACGAAATGATTCACCACAAGCGATATCACAGCAATCAATAGGGAAGTAAGCAGATAAGGCTTTGCGAACCTGTGAAAACTTGCTCCACTACTGATAATTGCAACAATCTCTGTATTGTTTGCCATCCTCGAAGTAAAATAAATCACGGATATAAAAACAAGAATAGCAAGGAAAGTTACAATAAGATTGATGATCCAGAAAGGGTAAAAATGAATCAGGAAATAAGTCAGATTCAATTTCGGATCAAGATCGGTAGCTTTTTCAATTCTGGGAATTTTTTGTTGAACATCAATTACCAAAACTACAATAGACAGCAAAATTAACATGAAACTGAAAGTTCCAAGGTATTTTTTAATGATATATCTGTCTATAATCTTAAACATACTGAAATTTTAAAGTCTTTGTCTTAAAACAGGCACTACAGAGTTTTTCCATTCGTAGAAATCTCCCGCTACGATATGTTCTCTTGCCACTTTTACCAAATCTAAGTAAAATGCAAGATTATGAATTGATGCAATCTGCTTTGCCAGATATTCTTTTGAAACAAATAAATGGCGAACATATGCTTTAGAATATTCCCGATCAACAAAACTCGTCCCAAACTCATCCAAAGGCGAAAAATCTTTCTTCCACTTTTCATTTTTGAGATTCATCACGCCTTGCCATGTGAAAAGCATCGCGTTTCTGGCATTTCGTGTAGGCATCACACAATCCATCATATCAATTCCTAGTCCGATTGATTCTAGAATATTCCACGGAGTTCCTACTCCCATCAAATATCTTGGTTTATCTTTTGGTAAAATATCAGTCACCTCATCGGTAATTCTGTATAGTTCTTCTTCCGGTTCGCCCACAGAAAGTCCGCCGATTGCGTTTCCTTCTGCACCGGCTTCCGAAATAACCTCAGCAGAAATTTTTCTCAAGTCTGAATAGGTAGAACCCTGAACAATCGGGAAAAATCTTTGCTTGTGACCGTATAATTCAGGATTTTTTTCATTCCAGTCGATGCATCTTTTTAACCATCGATGTGTCATTTCCATGGAAGCTTTTACCTGATTGTATTCACTTGGATAAGCAACGCATTCATCAAAAGCCATAAAAATATCTGCTCCGATCTGTCTTTGGATTTCCATTGATTTTTCCGGAGTGAATAAATGAACACTTCCGTCAATATGAGATTTAAATTTCACTCCTTCTTCAGACATTTTTCTGGTTCCTGAAAGTGAAAAAACCTGAAAACCACCGGAATCGGTAAGAATCGGAAGATCCCAATTCATAAATTGATGCAAACCTCCAGCTTCCTGCATTACTTCCATTCCCGGACGAAGGTATAAATGATAGGTATTCCCAAGAATAATCTGGGCTTTGATATCATCTTTCAATTCTCTCTGATGTACAGTTTTCACACTCGCAACAGTTCCTACCGGCATAAAAATCGGAGTTTGTACCACACCGTGATCTGTTACCAATTCTCCTGCTCTGGCTTTTCCCTGCGAAGTTTTTTCTATCTTAAAAAATTGCTGCATATTTTATCTTTCTAATTTGGGAAGATCTGTTTTGGGAGTTGTTTTACTTTTCACAAAATCTTTCGCTTTTGGATCTTTCTCAAGAAGAATCGCCTGCGCATCATCCACAATCTTATTCATTTTTCCCTTTGCCACATAATATTTATAGCTTTCAACAAAATCATCAGCTTTTACATGATGATTTTTGAGGATATATCTTGTTCCGCTTTCTAAATTTTTGCCTTGATACGTATTGCTGACCTGATCATTAATTGACAGATCTGCCATAATTTCAGACATTTTATCTGTATCAAGAAGGTTTTTTGGCTTATCAATGTATTCGCTACAAGAAACCAAAAATAAGAACATAAAAAAACAAATCAGTCTGCTCATAACTTATTGATGATTGATTTCCATTTTAAATTTAAAACACCAAAAACAGCTTCGTGTATGATTCCGCCATTCATTTTACTCTCGCCCAATTCTCTGTTGGTGAAAATAATGGGAACCTCTACAATTTTAAAGCCTTTCTTAAAAGTTCTGAATTTCATTTCAATCTGAAAACCATATCCTTTTAGTTTTACATTATCTAACCCGATTTCATCTAAAACTTTTCTCGAAAAACAAACAAAACCTGCTGTAGTATCATGAATTGAAAGTCCTAAAATGAATCTAACATATTTCGAGGCAAAATAAGACAATAAAACTCTTCCCATTGGCCAATTGACAACATTTACCCCTTTCGAATATCTTGATCCTACTGCCATATCAGCATCCAGACAAGCCTCAAAAAGTTTAGGCAAATCATTCGGATTGTGAGAAAAATCGGCATCCATCTCAAAAATGTAGTCGTAATTGTTTTGCAACGCCCATTTAAACCCATGAATGTACGCTTTCCCTAATCCGTCTTTGATGTGTCTTATCGATAAATGTAAGGTATGAGGATGCTTTTTCTGTAATTCTTTGACGATGTCTGCCGTTTTATCAGGCGAAGAATCATCTACAACCAGAATATGAAACTCTTGTTCCAATGCGAAAACAGCAGAAATTATCTTTTCGATATTCTCCTTTTCGTTGTATGTTGGAATGATGACGAGTTTTTTCATTTGAATTTGCAAAGATAAGTTATTTAAGCTTTTTATTTTATACAAAATAATCTATAATTTTGCAAAAAATTTCCCGTTGCCCATATCACATAGTTTTACAAACCAGATAAGAATACCCGAAAATAATGATTGGGTAATTTTTATATTGACAGGATGCCTTTTCCTTTACATCTTCATGATGAATGTTATAGAGAGAGAAGCCAACCTCAAAGATTTTCTTCTGCAGAAATATTATGATTCCAGCAATAATTTGCCAAGCTGGATCATTACATCGTGCGTAATCACGTTAAGTTTAGCGGTTTTAATCTCACAATACGTTCCTGTAGTTCCTGAGTATGCGGCAAAACTGCAGCTTTTTGGCTATCAGATGAATAAATTCGGATATAGCCTCGCTGTTGTTTCACTATTTTATCTTACCAGGACTGCTTTAGGTTTTTTATTTTACCAAAGCATCGGTGACGGAAAAAAATGGAATATTTTTTATTTTACCTCTACAAAATTCAGCTTCATCCTCTCTATTTTAGTGATAATCCTTTGTATAACCCATTATTACTTCCCCATAGACAGAAATGAAGCATTTCTATACTATTTTTATTTTTTTGTTTTTGTTTTTATTTTCAAAGTTTTTTTCTACTTATTTCACAGAAACAACATCTTACCTCAGAAATGGTATTATAAATTTTTGTATATTTGCACGCTTCAAATAGCACCTTTATTGATGCTATGGAAGTTATTATTTATTTAATAAAGTACATGATGAGAATAAAGTCTATATTGGTTTCTCAACCAGCACCTAGTGAGTCTTCTCCATATTTGGAAATTGCAAAGAAGGAAAAAATAAAGATTGATTTCCGTCCTTTTATCCACGTCGCAGGAGTTGACAATAAAGAGCTTAGAACTCAGAAAATAGATTTAACGCAGTATACCGGTATCATCTTTACCAGTAAAAATGCCGTAGATCATTATTTCAGATTGGCAGAAGAACTAAGATTTTCTGTTCCTGATACGATGAGATACATCTGTCAGTCTGAGGCAATTGCAAACTATCTTCAAAAGCATATCGTTTACAGAAAGAGAAAGATAAGCTTCGGAGAAAAAAACTTTGCAGATCTTTTGCCTTTGTTTAAGAAATTTCCTTCCGAAAAATATTTACTGCCTTCATCCGATGTTTTGAGCCCGGATATTCCGAAAACTTTAGATGCAGCCAATATTCAGTGGACGAGAGCAATTATGTACAGAACGGTTTGCAGCGATCTGACAGACATCAATATCAATGACTATGATATGTTGATCTTTTTCAGTCCGCAAGGAATCAAATCTTTACAGCAAAACTTTCCGGATTTTAAGCAGGAAGACACCAAGATCGGAGTTTTTGGTCCCACTACCTCGGCAGCGGCTGAAGAAGCAGGTTTAAAAATCGATTTAATGGCTCCTACAAAGGAAACACCATCAATGACAATGGCACTTGAAAAATATATTAAAAGTTTACACAAATAGTTTTTTAAACTTTAAACCATACAGCCGTCTTTTCATTCAAAGGAAAGATGGCTTTTTTTTAATTAAATTTGAACAAAAATTAATATTGATAAAATATTTCGCTCCAAACTGCTTTTTGCATTAAAAATGAGCAATATTTATTCAATTAAAAAATCAAACATTCGGATGACAGCTCCCAAAGCAAAAAAAATAGAAAATATACTCGAAATTCACGGTGATAAAAGAATTGATCATTATTTCTGGATGAATGACCGGGAAAATCCTGAAGTCATCAAATACCTTGAAGAGGAAAATGCTTACGAAGAAGTAATGATGAAAGATACAGAAGCTTTTCAGGAAGAACTTTATGAGGAAATGAAGGCCCGTTATAAAAAAGATGACGAGTCTATACCCTATTTTTTCAACGAATATTGGTACATTGTACGCTATGAGGAAGGAAAAGAGTATCCTATTTTCTGCAGAAGATTCCAGACCATGGAAAATCCTGAAGAAATCATCCTCGATGTCAACATTCTCGCAGAAGGTCAGGAATTTTTTGAAGTTGCCAATGTTGCGGTAAGCCCGAATAATCAATTGGCTTCTTTTTCAGAAGATAATGTAGGAAGGAGAATCTACAGCTTAAATTTTAAAAATTTAAAAACCGGTGAAATTCTTTCAGATAAAATAGAAAACACAACCGGAAAAGCAGTCTGGGCAAATGACAATGAACATATTTTTTATATAAGAAAAGACGAAAGCCTTCGTGCTTATAAGGTGTACAGGCATAAATTGGGAACAAATCCGACGGAAGACGTTTTAATTTTCCATGAAGAAGACGAAACTTTTGATGTGACCGTTTTTAAAACCAAATCCTTAGAGTATATTTTCCTCGCAAGCTCGAGTACGATTTCTGATGAGCATCATTTTATACCTGCTGATAATGTTTTTGCAGAATGGAAAGTGATTCAGCCAAGAATTGATGATTTGGAATACTCTGTAGAGCATTATGAAGATGAATTTTATATCATCACGAATGCAGATGATGCGACGAATTTTAAAATCGTAAAAACAAAAATTGATAATTGCGGAATGGAAAACTGGGTAGACGTAATCCCACACCGTGCCGGAGTTTTGCTGGAAGGTTTTGAAATTTTCAAAGATTATCTCGTTTTGGAGGAAAGAGAAGAAGGTCTTTTGCAGATAAAAATCATCAACGAAAAAAACGGAGAATCTCATGATTTGCCTTTTTCTGATCCTACTTATACAGCATATATCGGTCTTAATTTGGAATTTAATACAGACGTTTTACGTTACGGCTACACTTCACTTACGGTTCCGGGCTCTACTTTTGAATATAATATGAAGGAAAAAACCACCAAACTTCTGAAACAGCAGGAAGTTTTGGGAGGGAAATTTGTTTCAGAAAACTATATTTCTGAAAGGATCTGGGCCAGCTCAAGAGATGGTGAAGCAAAAATCCCAATCTCACTGGTTTATCACAAAGAAACAAAAAAGACAGCCGACACACCTCTTCTTTTGTATGGATACGGAAGTTACGGACATACGGTCGACGCAAGTTTTTCTAATGTGAGGCTTTCGATTCTTGACAGAGGTTTTATATATGCCATTGCCCACATCCGTGGTGGAGAATATCTGGGAAGAGAATGGTATGAGGATGGAAAAATGTTGTTTAAAAAGAATACTTTTTTCGACTTCATCGATGCCGCTAAATATTTAATTAAAGAAAATTATACCTCTTCAAAACATCTCTACGCAATGGGCGGAAGTGCAGGTGGTTTGTTGGTTGGAGCTGTCGTAAATTACGAACCTCAATTATTCAACGGAATCGTTGCACAGGTTCCTTTCGTGGATGTTGTAACAACGATGTTGGATGAAACAATTCCTTTGACGACAGGAGAATACGATGAATGGGGAAATCCGAATGATGAAGAATATTATTATTATATGAAACAGTATTCGCCATATGATAATGTGGAACCCAAAGATTATCCGAATATGCTGATTACGACCGGGTTTCATGATTCACAGGTACAATATTGGGAACCTGCAAAATGGGTTGCAAAGTTACGTGAATTGAAAACCGATGACAATCTTTTATTGTTTAAAACAGACATGAGTTCTGGTCACGGCGGCGCAAGCGGAAGATTTGAATCATTAAAAGAAGATGCACTGGAGTATGCGTTTTTGATGAAACTTGAAAACAAAATTTAATTAAAAATCAGGTTTAAATTTTACTTGATTTAAATAAGATAACAAATTCTTAAAATATGACAGAAGCAGAATTATGGGCTAAGGTTGAAGAATTTTTTCAAATAAATTTCGACACAGAAAAACATCCGCAGATTGACACCATTCTATTTTTAATCGGTGTTCAGGAATTGGGAAGCGGACAACAAAAATATACGAAAGACGATAAATTGAACATTCTACACATTGCAGTTTGCAGATTGCTTGAACCTTTCGGGTATTTTAAATTTACCCATTACGATAAAGATGGATATCCGCACTTTGAAGAAGTGGAAAAACTTCCGGAATTGAAACCTAATGAGCAACAGCTTTTGATGAAGAAAGCGATTATTCATTACTTTCAGGAAGAAGAATTGATTTAAAAATAAAAAGGAAAGCATAAATGCTTTCCTTTTTCAATTATTTCTTTAAAAGTTCTTCAAGCTGATTCAAGCCCATTTTAAAACCTTCTTCAAAACCCATCTCCAGTTGTTTTTTCATGTCTTCTTCTGTTTGAAAATGCATGTTTACAGAGAGTTTGGTTCCTTCTTCAACCCCTGTAAAACCTAAAAGCCATTTTGTCTGAGGCAAGCTTTCATCAATTTTTCCGGATTCATCACAAAACGCATCAACTCCGTCAAAACTCCGGTGATCATTGATCTCACCATATCTTACCTGAGAATACATTTTCTCTCCTTCCGGACCATTCATAGAATACAGCCAAACTCCGCCCTCTTCAAAGTTGAGATTTTCAGTTTCACATTTCCATGGTTTTGGAGCCCACCATTGATCGAGCAGATCTGGCTTGGTAAAATGATTCCAAACCTGAAGGACTTCAGCATCATACACTTTCATTACATAGATACTTTTTGCATCAAAATCTTTATTAAAAACAATTTCTGAACTCATTAGATATATTTTTATTTAAAATTAAAAAAATTAAACCTAAAAACATTATTTACCCTTTAAAAACCCGGTAATTCCCAAAAAAATGTTAAAAAACACGATTTTAAGAAATACAACACAATTTATTGGCGCATTTTTTGTTTATATGGTCATAAAATATTTAATTTTAACATTTGTAATTACAAATTATTATAATGAATAACAAGTTCATCCCGATAATCTCAGTTTTCATGACGATCTCATTAATTGTTTTTGTAACGCTGCAGTTTTATTGGCTTAAAGGATATTACGGAGCTTTGGAACAGGAGTTTTCCAATAAAGTATATACCGCTCTCGAAAATACCACAAAAACAGTTTCTGAATTGGAAGTTGAAAAATTATTAAATGAAAACTATGAAAACTTCCGAGATAACATTAAAGCAAACAGCAAACAACCGTCATTAACAACGATTCAGCAAACGATAGATTCCGGAACTCAAAGATCAATTGTTTACTCTAAAAATCTTATCGAGCAAAAACAGCTACCACTCAACAAAACAGGAGATTCGTTACGTTTAACTACCCTATACACAGATGAAGCTGCTTACAAAATAAAAAAAGATACGACGCACAGAGAACAATTAACCTCTGAGATCAATCAGGACATTGAGAGTGGTGATTGGGGGATGAAAGAGTTTGTAAAGGTAAATGGGAGCAGTATGCCGATTACAAAACGTGTTGAAGCCAAAGTTTTAGATTCTATCCTCAGAAAAGAACTTAATATGAAAGGGATTACAGCAACTTTCGGATATGGAGTCAGTGACAAAAACAACAAACTTACCAATGTCGTGAATAAGGTTTTTAAAGAAAAAAAAGAAGCAAACACGTATTCTTACCCTCTGTTTACAGACACGAAAGACAGAACGTTGTATACTTTAGCTTTAGTTTTTCCGAAAAAGGAATATTCTTTAGCGATGAATAACTGGCCAATGCTTTTAGGAACTTTTCTTTCTCTATTGACGATTTTGGGAATTTATATCATTTCCATTAATTATATGATGAAGCAGAAAAAAATCGCTGAGATCAAAACCGACTTTATCAATAATATGTCTCATGAGTTTAAAACTCCTTTAGCGACAATTTCTGTGGCAACAGATTCTTTAGCGAATGATAAGATTGCCACAAATCCTGAGAAAGTAAGATATTATTCCAGCTTAATCAAACAGGAAAATCTGAGAATGAAAAAACAGGTTGAGAATGTCCTTAATATGTCAAAACTTGAAAGGAATGAAGTGAAATTATTCCTGAAAGAAACCAATGTAAGAGAGCTAATCAAAAAGACGACTGAATCATTCGGATTGATCGTTACGCAGAGAAACGGAACATTAAGACAGGAATTTAATGCTGAAAAATACAATTTTAAAATTGATGAATTCCACATCTCAAATATGCTGGTGAATCTTTTGGACAATGCCAATAAGTACTCTCCCGAAACACCGGAAATCAGCGTTAAAACAAGAAATGAAGGCAATTGGTATGTAATTGAAATTTCCGATAAAGGAATGGGAATGGAAACAGAAAACAGAACCAAGATATTTGAAAAATTCTTCAGAGAAGAAACAGGAAATATCCACAACGTAAAAGGACAGGGACTCGGACTTTCTTACGTAAAAAAAATCATTGAACTTCACAAAGGTCAAGTGATTGTAGATTCAGAAAAAGACAGAGGAAGTACATTTATTATTAAACTTCCGATGGTTTAGATATATAAATGAAATTATCAACAAAACAAATTTTAATTAAACAAATAAACAAAATATGAGCAACAGAATATTATTAGTAGAAGACGACCAGAGTTTCGGAGCGGTATTGAAAGATTACCTTTCTATCAACAATTTTGAAGTAACTCTAGCAGTTGACGGTGAGCAGGGATTGAAAGAATTTACAGAAAACGAATTCGACATCTGTATTTTCGACGTAATGATGCCGAAAAAAGACGGATTCTCTTTAGCGGAAGACGTAAAAAAAATCGATAAAAATACGCCGATCATATTCCTTACCGCAAGAAATATGAGAGAAGATATATTAAAAGGATATCAGTTGGGAGCAGATGATTATATTACAAAACCATTTGATACTGAGCTACTTTTATACAAAATCAAAGCAATTCTTCAGAGAAGTTCTACTTTGGAGAACGAAGAGCAGGAGCAATTTAAGATCAGCAACATTTTCTTTGATTCTATGCTGAGACAATTGAGAGTAGGTGATAATGAGTACAAACTTTCACCAAAAGAAAACGAACTCTTAAAATTACTTTGTCTTCACAGAAACGACTTTATGCCGAGAGATCTGGCTTTAAGAAAAATCTGGAAAAAAGAGAATTATTTTACCGCAAGAAGTATGGATGTTTACATTGCAAAACTTCGTAAATTATTGAAAGATGATGATGGTCTGGAAATCATCAACGTTCACGGCGAAGGTTTCAGACTTTTGGTTAAGAACTAAACGAACGTTAAAATCGTAACATAATATATAAATTAGCAAAGCATTTGGAAATGTTTTGCTAATTTTGTTTTTTACGCTTATTTATCATGAAAAATATATTTTTAGGAATAATTGCAACCGGAATATTGGTGATTTCTTGCAAGAAAGACGAAAGACCTACTTACATAAAAGAAGAAGCAGCAGTTCAGCAATCAGCCGCTCCTCAAGTTAATAATACGCCACAACCTTCATTATTAAATCAGGCAGGAATTCCAACTGCTGCACCGGCTTCACAATCAGTTGCTACTGCACCGGGAATGAATCCTCCTCACGGGCAACCGGGACATAGATGTGACATTCCTGTAGGTCAGCCTTTAAACAGCAAACCGTCAGCTCAACCCACCGCAACAGCATCTCAGAATGTAGCAGTGAATGGCAATAATACGATTCAGATTGATCCAAATGCAGTAAGTCCCGGAAAAATTATGATTGATCAAAACGGGAAACAGGTAAAAACTGCACCTGGAATGAATCCTCCACACGGACAGCCCGGTCATCGATGTGATATTCCGGTTGGTCAGCCATTAAATAGTAAACCTGCACCACCAACTACACAAAATGCTCAGCCGCAAGTAGTCTCACAGCCCGCTCCGGCTCCTCAAGCTGTTGCCAATAACACTGGTCCAAAACCTAAACTGAATCCAGCTCACGGCGAACCTTGGCATGACTGTGCTAAAAAAGTGGGTGAAGCACTTTAATTATTTTTTGTAGATTTGCAAACGTGAAGTACATTCAGGTTTTATTCATTATCTTTTGTTTAGGAATTTTTTTGATTCCTAAAGATAATTTTTATGCCCAGGCTTCACAGGAAAATTGTTGCAAAACAGATTCAAAAAAACACAGCTGCTGCGATAAAGATCATAGCAACCACGGAAAGAAAGATGATAAATCAGCATGCAACGATGACTGTTGTGCGTTTTGTGTAACTTGTAATAATTTTGTTGAAAATTTTGCTGCTAAGACGGTATTTTTCAATCATTCTCCATTTAAAACGGATAAAAAATTAGAATTTCAATATTCTGATCCTCATATTTCAGACAGTTTAAAAGACATTTGGCAACCTCCAAAACTAGGTTAATTATCAATTGGTCATTCATTAAAAATTTTAATGAATCGTTTTTTAATTAATCTAAATTTCAAACAAATGAAATCATATACCACCAAGATATTTCTTGGTTTATTCCTGTTATTCACACAATTTATTTTTGCGCAAACCTTGAATAAAAGCCAGTTCCAAGTCAAAGGAAACTGTGATATGTGCAAAGAAAGAATAGAAACCACAGCATTGAAAGCAGGAGCTTCTGCGGCAAGGTATTCAATCGACAATCAAACACTTACGTTAGAAACCAACGGAAATATTTCTACTGACGATATTCTGAAAAAAGTAGCGGAAGCAGGACACGATAATGAAAAATTCAAGGCTTCTGACAAAACTTATGAAAGTCTTCCAAGCTGTTGTCATTACGAAAGAGATCTTCCAAAAACCGGTTTAGCAACAGAACATCATGATCATTCTAAAGGTGAAAACGAATTTTTTGTGAAAGGAAACTGCGAATCTTGTAAAGCCAGAATTGAAAAAGCAGCAAAAGATGCAGGAGCCAATTCGGCAAACTGGAATTCTGAAACTCAGATCGTTTCCTTAAATTTTGACAATTCAAAAACCTCATCAGATAAAATTCTTAAAAAAATCGCTGATGTAGGTCATGATAACGAAAAGTATAAAGCCCCGGATTCTGTCTATAAAAAACTTCCTGGTTGTTGTCTTTATGACAGAGAAATTCCTTTAGGACAAAAAGGAGCAGAAGTACATTCTGATGAAAACAGAAAAGAAGCTGATCATCAAAATCATATTGAAGAAACCAAAAAAGAAAGCGATAACGAAAAGAATATTGAAGAAGTGAAAGTAACTGCTTCAAAAGCAGCAACTTCAATCAGTAAAAAAGATGCAGGTCTGGTTTTTAATATTGATTCAAAAGAATTATTAAAAGCTGCCTGTTGCAATTTATCTGAAAGCTTTGAAACCAACGCAACCGTTGATGTATCATTCAGCAATGCTGTAACCGGAACCAAACAACTGAAAATGTTGGGTTTAGACCAAAAATACACGAGTTTAACCAAAGAGCTTTTACCTGAGATCAGAGGAATCGCTTCTGCGTATGGTTTAAATCTTATTCCGGGACGTTGGATTGAAAGTATTCAACTGACAAAAGGCGGAAGTACAGTCACAAACGGCTACGAAAGCATTACAGGACAGATCAATACAGAATTGATCAAAAGTTCAGACAAACCAAAAACTTCTTTAAATTTATTTTCAGATTTTAACGGCAGAGCCGAAGCAAATATTACCCATGTTGCCCCGATCAATGAACATTGGACGCAGACATTCTTACTTCACGGAAACGGAACTTTTGGAAACACTGACATGAATGATGACGGTTTTTTGGATCGTCCTAAAGGGTCGCAGATCAATGCAGCTTATTTGTTGAATTTTAATGACTTAGAAAAATCAGGTTTCGGTTCGCACTTTGGAATTAATTTCGTAAAAGATGAAAGAACTGCGGGACAAACCGCTTTCAATAAACAAATAGATCAGGAAGATCAGGCAGCTTACGGTGTCGGAATTGACATTTCAAGATTTCAGGTCTGGAACAAAACGGGATACGTTTTCAAAGGAAAGCCTTATCAAAGTTTAGGTTGGATGAATCAATATGTTTATCATCAGCAGGACAGCTTTTTCGGTTTGAGAAATTATTCAGGAAAGCAACACACTTATTATTCAAATTTAATTTTTGAAAGCATCATCGGAAATACCAATCATAAGTATAAAACCGGAGCAAGTTTTATGTACGATTCTTATGATGAGAATTATTTATCAGACAGTTTTAAAAGAAACGAGGTGGTTCCGGGAATTTTTGCCGAATATACTTTGACAAGCTTAAAATACACGTTGGTTGCAGGTGCAAGAGCCGATTTCCATAATTTGGCTGGAACCCAATTTACACCGAGATTGAATTTTAAATATGATTTTACTCCGCAAACGATTTTGAGATTATCGGCTGGAAGAGGTTTCAGAACCGCTTCCGTTTTTGCTGAAAACCAACAGTATTTTGCATCCAACAGAAATATTCAGATTCTTCAGAACGGTGGAGACATTTATGGTTTGAAACCTGAAATTGCCTGGAATTATGGAGCAAGTTTACAACAGGAATTCAAATTATTCGGAAGAAAATCGACTTTGATGGCAGATTTTTTCAGAACAGATTTTCAGGATCAGGTTTTGGTAGATCTTGACCGTTCACCTCAGCAACTGACTTTTTATAATTTAGAAGGAAAATCTTTTGCAAACAGTTTTCAAACGCAATGGGATTTTACCCCTTTCAAAAACTTTGACGTGAGACTGGCTTACAAATATTACGATGTTCAGGCGGATTATCTGGACGGAAGAAGACAGGTTCCTTTTATGGCGAAGCACAGAGGTTTCGTCAACTTAGCTTATTCTACAAATAAAAGTACAAAGGGAGCTTTCTGGAGCTTTGATACTACTCTAAACGTTGTCGGAAAGCAAAGACTTCCAAATACTTCAAGCAATCCTGCAGAATTTCATATTCCAACGTATTCCGAATCTTATGCGGTTTTGAATGCCCAGATTTCAAGAAATTTCAATCAGAAAATCAGAGCTTATTTTGGTGGTGAAAACCTAACTTCTTATAATCAGAAAAATGCGATTGTAGATTTCAAAAATCCTTTCGGAAACTATTTTGATGGCGGAATGGTTTACGCTCCGATTATGAAAGCCAATTTCTATGTTGGACTGGATGTAACTTTCTAGTTTGAAAGCTATAGAATATAGGGTTAGTTTTTAAATTAACTCATTTCAAAAAATAAAATTCGAGGCATGATGTCAATAATTTAATCTTATTGCATCATGCTTTTTTTGTACCTTTCAATTAAAGAAAATGCATGAGTTTGCAGAACTTATTTTTGGAAGACGATTATAAAAAATTTGGTTTCGGACATTTCTCACAAAACAATTTTGAAAGTGTGGAACGTATAAAATCACAACCATACATTAAAGTATTGTATTTGCCTGCCGGATACGAACTGACTGTAGATTTTAATCATTACAAAACAGAATCTCCAAGTCTTTTCTTCATCACGTATCAACTTCTCGATATCAAAAAAGGAAATACGGATGAGGCATCTCTTCTTTACTATAACAGAGATTTTTATTGTATTCAAATCCATGATAAAGAAGTTGCCTGCGACGGATTGCTTTTTCATAACGTATTTGAAAATCCAAAAGTTGAGCTTAATGATTCTGAAAACGAGATCATCAAGAGCTTATTTGACAACATTAAAGATGAACTGCAGTCTAAAGATTCGTCTTCTGAAGAAATGATCAGAACGTATCTGAAACAAATAATCATTCGTGCCACAAGAAAATGGAAAGTTCAGAATATACAAACAGAAAATCTGATGATAAACCATCATGAAGTAGATATTTTCAGAGATTTTAGTCGTTATCTGGAAATTCATTACAGAGAAAAACATCATGTCTCTGACTATGCAGAAATGCTTCATATTGCCCCAAAAACATTAGCACACAAGTTTAAAAATCTGAATCTGGAGTCGCCCAATCAATACATCATCAACAGAATTTTGCTGGAAGCAAAGAGACTTCTCTTTTACACCGAAAAAACAGTGAAAGAGATTGGTTATGATTTAGGTTACGAAGATCCTGCCTACTTCAACAGACTTTTCACACAGAAAGTTGGAAGCACACCGATTAATTTTAAGAAAAATTATACATCGGGAAAAAAGTACAACATTTAATGCTTTTAATCTATTTATTTAAGAACATACACTCCATATCTTTGTATCATCAAAAAGCAATTAATATTTAACATTAAAAAATTCAAACATTATGAAACGTAACGCAACAGCCGTTTGGAACGGTACCGTAAAAGAAGGAAAAGGTCATTTGACAACTCAAAGCACAACTTTAAATCAAACTCAATATTCTTTCAGCAGTCGTTTTGAGGATGGTGTAGGAACAAATCCTGAAGAATTATTGGCAGCAGCTCACGCAGGTTGTTTTACCATGAAACTGAGCGCAGAACTTTCTCAGGCTGGTTTTACTCCTGAAGAACTGACAACAAAATCGGTAATCACTCTAGATCCAAGCATCGGAAAAATTACAAAATCTGAATTGACTTTAACAGCAAAAGTTCCGGGAATTTCTGAAGAAGACTTTCAAAAGTATGCGAAAATTGCTGAAGAAGGTTGCCCGGTAAGTGCGGCTTTCAATTTTGAGATCACTCTGAATGCTACTTTAGCTTAAAGATTCGTAAGAATTTTCTAGAAAGCAAACTCCCATTTTGTCATTCCGCAGGAATCCAAACTAATTTTTTAGAGATTGAATATAAAATCTTTGCATAGATTTCTACGGAAAGACAGATTGAGTATATAAGTCATAAAATAATATAAGTCTGAGTTTATAATTATTCTCAGACTTTATTTTGAAATAAAATATACCAGTCGGTATATTTTTGTTATATTTGCATACTTTATTTGGTAAAATGTCTAAAGCAGAAAAGACAAAACAGTTCATCATCGAAAAAACAGCAGCCTTGTTCAACAGCAAAGGCTACACGAGAACATCATTATCTGATATTTCTGAGGCGACAGGTTTGACGAAAGGAAGTATTTATGGTAATTTTGAGAACAGAGATGAGCTAGCCATTGAAGTTTACAAATTCAATTCCGGATTGCTTGGAAAAAATTTGTTGAGATCTTTCGGCGATGAATTTCCTACTTTATCAGACAAACTCTACGCATTTGTTGCATTTTACCGAAAAAACTGGCATTTCGTTTTTGCAAACGGAGGTTGCCCAATTATGAATGCAGCCACAGAATCTGACGATACTTTTCCGGATCTTAAAAAGCAGGTTGCCATTTCTTTCGAAAACTGGAAGAAAACTGTATCAAAAATCATTGTAAAAGGGCAGGAAAGCGGCGAATTTAATAAAGAAATTAATGCGGAAGAATTTGCATCGCTCTTCATCATGCTGATTGAAGGCGGCATTTTACTTTCAAAAACAACAGACGATGAAAAATATCTCAACCTCGCTTTAGACAGAGTATTATCAATCATCGATCGTGAAATAAAAATTCCATCATAAATATTGCTATGGACAAACTCGCAAAACTACAATCGTTTATCGGGAAAGAATTTTCCGAATCTCCCTCTCCTTTTATGCGTTGGTTAAATCCAATCGTGATCTCAGCTGAAGAGGGTCAGATCGTTTTTCAATATAAAGTAAGAGCAGAATGGCTCAATCCGATGGGAAATCTCCACGGAGGCGTAACCGCAGCAATTGTGGATGATATTATTGGTGCAACAATGTTTTCTTTAAACGAAAGATCATTCATCACCACCATCAACAATGCAATTGATTATTTTTCTACCGCCAAAGAGAACGATAATATCATTGCCGAAACAAAAGTGATCAAACGAGGAAGACAGTTTGTGAATGCACAATGCGAAATCTGGAATGCGGATAAAAGCCGTCTGATCGCCAGAGGAACTTCTAATTTATTTAAAATCAATAATTAAACATAAAAATCACCATTTACATTGGCATGATTATGTTAAGCTTTAATAAAGAATAAATCTATATATGAAAAGAGTTGTCATCACAGGAATGGGTGCAGTAACACCTTTGGGAAACAATGTCGAAGATTTTTGGCAAAACAGCATCAACGGAAAAAGCGGGGCAGATCTGATCACGCATTTTGATACTGAAAAATTTAAGGTTCATTTTGCCTGTGAAGTGAAAAACTTTGATCCGAAAGTTCATCTTACCCACAACGAAATAAAAAGAAGTGACCTTTTCACGCAATACGCATTATACTCCTCTGCGGAAGCAATTCAGGATTCCGGTTTGGATTTTGAAAAAATGGATCCGTTTGACACAGGTGTCATCTGGGGAACCGGACAAGGCGGAATGTGGACTTTTGAGCATGAAGTAATGGAATTTGCAAAAGGTGAAGGCAATCCTCGTTTCAATCCTTTTTTCGTCCCTAAATTTATTGCCAATATGGCTTCCGGAATGATTTCTATGAAATTTGGTCTTCAGGGAATCAATTATACAACCGTTTCTGCATGTGCCACAGGAAATACGGCAATCATGGATGCTTTCAATTATATCCGTCTAGGAAAAGCGAAAGTAATCATCAGCGGAGGTTCTGAAGCAGCCATTACTCCGGCTTCGGTTGGCGGATTTTCTGTAATGAAAGCAATGTCTACCAGAAATGATGACTTTGCAACGGCAAGCCGTCCTTACGATGCAGACAGAGATGGTTTTGTAATGGGGGAAGGTGCAGGATCTCTGGTTCTTGAAGAATATGAACATGCAAAAGCCCGTGGCGCAAAAATATATGCAGAATTAGTGGGAGCTGCAATGACAGCCGATGCTTATCACATGACGGCACCTCATCCGGACGGAGCCGGAGCCATAAAAGCGATGCAGCTTGCTTTGGAAGAAGCCGGGGCAAATGCAGAAGACATCAATTACATCAATCCTCATGCAACCTCTACTCCGCTTGGAGATTTAATTGAATTGAATGCCATCAATAAAATTTTTAAAGGAAATACCAATCTCGACATCAGCGCTACCAAATCAATGACTGGACATTTGTTGGGTGCAGCCGGAGCAGCAGAAGCAATTATTTCAATAAAAGCTATTCAGACGGGGATCATTCCACCAACGATCAACAATCATCATGTGGATGAGAGAATTCCTAGAGACATCAATATTGTCTTTAATGAGGCTAAGGAAAAAGAAATTAATTATGCCTTAAGCAATGCTTTTGGATTTGGGGGACATAACGCCACTTTGATTTTCAAAAAGTTTAAATGATTTTGTAAAAAACATAAAAAAGCAGTCCATATTAGACTGCTTTTTTATTTAAATATAAAATATGAGATTAAGTCTCATCTGAAACAAATAAATCTGCTGAATTCTCGTCCATAGGAATATATACTCTTTCCCAGACCTGATCTTCCATTTCCCAACTATGCCCAATTCCTTCAGTATCTTCCGCCAAAAGAATGATTCCGGGTTCAATAAGAAATGTAGAACCATCACTTACTTTAAATCTGACATTCCCTTTTAAAGTCACCACATATTGTTTTCTTGGAGCAGGGTGAACATCTTTTTCCCACTCTTCGGTATGTTTACTTATCCAAAAAGATGAAGTATTGATTGATTTCAAAGCCGGCAATTTTCCTTTTTCAAAAGTACTGCTGCCATCGGGATTATTTTTTAATCGCACAGC
The DNA here is from genome assembly GCF_058310155.1 of Chryseobacterium sp. DT-167. Taxonomy (NCBI): domain Bacteria; kingdom Pseudomonadati; phylum Bacteroidota; class Flavobacteriia; order Flavobacteriales; family Weeksellaceae; genus Chryseobacterium; species Chryseobacterium sp. DT-167. The sequence continues at coordinate 228,294 of NZ_JBZEEQ010000006.1, forward strand.
TGGTATAAAATCTGAATTATTCATTTCCTTTAAAATCGATTATGCTTTCAACCATTCTGAGGAAGAGAGATAATTTTCGTCAGGATAATAAATAAAAAGGCAATTTTTACCTTTTATCGTGTTGATAATAGGCTCTGTCAAAGCTCGTGGAATTGCAGGACAGCCCCAGCTTCTTCCGATTCTTTTGTGTACCGTTGCAAATTCTTCACTCACATAATCTGCTCCATGCATCACAACAGCTCTTTTATAAGCTGCATCATTAAAACCTTTATCCATTCCTAAAAGTTTTAAAGAATATCCGTTATCCCCATTATACGTTGATTCAGTAACATAAAATCCCATGCTGCTTTGAAGCGAACTTTCCGTATTTGAAAAGTTGGTGGCAAATTCTTCGCCAGTATTTTTTCCGTGGGCAACAAGTGAGTTGAATAAAACTTTCTTTTCCTGAGTATCAATCACCCAAAGTCTTTTTGTATTGGAAGATAAAGAGAAATCGCAGATCGTTAATAAATGTGCTTCTTGTCCTAATTTTCCTGCTTTTTTGAGATTTTCAAATCCTAATAAAGCTTTTGCAAAGACATCAAATTGAAGTTTATTGGTGTTTTCGAATGAGATTGATTGGTAAAGTTCCTCAGAAGCACTCAGGCTATTTGTATTTTTTACTGATTTTGTTTCAATTAAAGTTTCTATTTTTTTTGTGTTATTAATCTCTTTATTATCCGTCTTCTCCGGTGAAAGATAAAATGAAGTTGAGACCAAATACACAATACCTAATAAGCTATAAAATCCTTTCATTAATATTATGTTAAATTAAATTTGCGGATACAAAATTATGAAAACATAATACGCAATCCGTGAAATCTCGGAAAGTTTAACTGAATTTAAGAAAGTTTAACGCAATGATTATCTGATAATAAGCTTTTATTTTTGTGAATCGGGAACAAACTCTAAACTTACAGAATTCATGCAGTATCGTGTTCCTGTAGGAGCCGGACCGTCATTGAAAACATGCCCCAAATGAGAATCACAACGTTTGCAGACTACTTCAACTCTTTCCATTCCGTGAGAAGAATCTCTGTTGTAAGCAGTCCCTTCTTTATCTGCCTCAAAGAAGCTTGGCCATCCGCAAGTTGATGAAAATTTAGAATCTGATCTGAACAAATGATTACCGCAAACTGCACAATAATATTCTCCCAACTCGTCAAATTCATTATATTTTCCGGTAAAAGGTCTCTCTGTAGCTGCTTCTCTTGCGATTGCGTACAAATCAGGCGAAAGAATTCTCTTCCATTCAGCATTTGAAACATTCAGTTTCGTACGGTCTGTTCTTGAATAATATGGATTGTTTTTTGCTTCTGTATTTTCCATAGGAGTAGTTTTGACAGGTTTTTTAGTCTGAGAGCACATCTGCAGAAAGGTTAATAAAAATATTGAAATAAAAAATTTCATGATTGTTGTAAAAAGTGAAAAATGGAATGCAAATTTTAATCCGTTATTGATTTATAAATAACTTTTATTTCGGTTTCCATGATCAAATTTACTAAATTTGAGAATATGAATGACGAACTCAAAAGAAAACAGCTCAATAAGTACAAAGCTTTCGCAACAGGACTTTTTGTTTTGATGGCGGTTATTTTTGTTGTGACAACAATTTTTCAAAAAACCAATGATTCTCACTGGATCGGCTATGTACGTGCATTTTCAGAAGCTGCAATGGTCGGAGCTTTGGCAGATTGGTTTGCCGTAACTGCATTATTCCGTCATCCGTTGGGACTTCCGATTCCGCATACCAATCTGATTGAAAACAGCAAACAGAAATTGGGCGATAATCTGGGAAGTTTTGTGGTTTCAAATTTTCTTTCACCCGAAACGATCCGTCCTTATATTCAGAAAATAAAAATCTCAAATTTCGTTGGGGAATGGCTTTCAAAAGAAAGAAATCAGGACGTTTTAATTAAAAATCTTTCTGATATTGTTTTAGACATTCTTAACAAGCTTGATGATTCTGAAGTCAGCCATTTTATCAGCAAAAAGGTGAGTGAAATGACTGATACCATACAACTTAACCAGATTCTTGGAAACGGAATTATCTATCTTTTAGACAAAAATGATCATCAGAAAATTGTAACCAATCTCTCAAAACAGATCAAAGAATATCTCATCGAAAATGATAGCATGATTCAGGAAAGGGTGAAAAAAGGAAGTTATTCTTTTATCCCTTCGTTTATTGACAATAAAATTGCTGAGAAAATAGCAAGCGGGCTTTCAGATTTCTTCCGTGAAGTAGAGGAAGATACCAATCACGAAATCAGAGCTTTAATCACAAAAAAGATTTACGAATTTTCTAATGACTTAAAAGAAGATCCGAAATGGAATGATGAATTCAAGTCTATTAAAAACGACTTTCTGAAAAATGATAAATTAGATGAATATTCAAATGACATCTGGCTTTCCATTAAAAAAACACTCGGCGAAGAGCTACAGGAAAATGAATCTTCATTAAAAAAATATATTTCTAAAAATCTGAATGAGTTTTCTGAAAATTTAAAAACCGACGAAAAACTTCAGAATAAAATCGACAATTGGGTAAGAGTTACTGCGTACAAATATATCCTCAAAAACACGCATCAAGCCGGAAACCTCATCAGCTCGACCGTCGGAAACTGGCAAGGTAAAGAATTAAGCGAAAAGCTTGAATTAGAGGTGGGTAAAGACCTACAATTCATCCGCGTGAACGGAACTTTGGTTGGTGGATTGGTGGGATTGATTATTTATACGATTTCGCATTTCTTTCTTTAAACTAAATTTGCACACATAAAAAAAGCAAAGCCTTAATGACTTTGCTTTTTTTATTTAAATTAATTTTATCTAGAAATTCTTCCTGCTCTAGTCAAAAGTTCCTGATTAATATCGTTGATCAATTGCGGACCTTCATAAATAAATCCGGTATACAGCTGAACCAGACTTGCCCCTGCATTAAGTTTTTCGATGGCATCTTTTGCAGAATGAATTCCACCGACTCCGATAATCGGGAACGCTCTGTTGCTTTTATCCGAAAGATATTTGATCATTTTTGTACTTCTTTCACGAATTGGTTTTCCGCTCAAACCACCGTTTCCAATTTCGGACAAAACTTCAGGAGAAGTTTTCAAACCCTCTCTGTTGACTGATGTATTTGAAACGACGATTCCGTCAATTTTTGTATCAGCAATCAGCTCAATAATTTCATCAAGCTGCTGATTGTTCAAATCCGGAGCAATCTTTAGTAAAATTGGTTTTTGAGTTGCTTTTGTCTGATTGATTTTCTTTACTTCTGTAATCAATTCTCTCAGATATTCAACATCTTCCAGTTTTGCGTGACTTCCAACGTTTGGACAACTCACATTCAGTACAAAATAATCTACGTAAGGATGAAGTCCTTCGAAACAGTCTAGATAATCTTGTGTGTAATTTTCTGGAGTTGTGTTGGTATTTTTCCCAATGTTTCCACCGATGATGATTTTTCCTTTATTTCCTTTCAATTTTTCAATCGCGGCTTCCAAACCATCGTTGTTGAAACCCATTCTGTTGATGATTCCACCATCTTCAATCAAACGGAAAAGTCTTTTTTTAGGATTTCCTGCTTGAGCTTTTGGAGTTACCGTTCCGATTTCAACAAATCCGAAACCCAAATCTCCCAATTCGTTAAACAAAACTGCATTTTTGTCAAAACCTGCAGCTAAGCCTACCGGATTTTTAAATTTCAGTCCGAAAACTTCTCTTTCCAGACGTTTGTCGACAATTGGTTTTGGTAAGAATAATTTGGTAAGAAATCCAAAATTTTTAAGCATTGAAAAAGTAAAATGATGTACTTCTTCAGGATCAAACTTAAAAAGAATCGGGCGAATCAGCGATTTGTACATTGAAAAAAAGTTTTACAAAAATACTCAATTTAAAATTAATGAATTATTGATATGTGATAATTTATTTAAATGAAGATTATTGTCGGTTTTGACCTTAAAGATTATACGGATGTTTGCGCGAATAGACACAGAGTTTGCCCTTGACTTCGTCGAATCTTCGATTTCCGGGGGAACCTAAAATCGGATCTTTCCATAAAATCTCTAATACTACGCATAGATCCTTTCAGGATGACAAACATTAGGGTAAAAATAGCTAAGAATACAAACTTAAATCAAAACTCAAAATAGCTCCTACTCTTTTGAACTCATCATCGATAGTGGCATTTACTGTAATTCTTTCATTAGAAATGGGATGATTAAAAATTAACTGATGGGCGTGAAGCGTCATTTTTGTGATACCAAATGTCTGAAGCCATAACTTGTTTTGTTTATTGCAACCGTGTTTACGACAGCCTAAAATCGGATGCAAAATATGTTTAAAATGTTTTCTTAACTGATGAAATCGTCCCGTTTCAGGAATCGCTTCTACCAGACAATATCTCGAAGTTTGATGCTTTAAAAAAGGCAAATCTATTTCCGAAGTCTGCAAACGATGATAATAAGTGATTGCATTCTGTTTTATTTCGTCTTCGTTAATCAAATCATAATCAATTGTTTCCTCTTCTTTCGTCCATCCTCGAAGAATCGCAATGTATTTCTTTTTGACTTCTCGTGATGCAAACTGAGCGCTCATGATTTTCAAAGTTTCTTTATCTAAAGTGAACAGCAGTACACCCGAAGTTTTACGGTCTAAGCGATGTACAGGAAAAACTTTTTGTCCAATCTGCTTTCTCAATTCCTGAATCGCATATGTATCTGCTTCTCCGGAATAAAAAGATTTATGAACCAATAATCCGCTTGGTTTATTGATGGCAATAAGATGCTCGTCACGATAAAGAATTTCTAACATTTGGCAAAAGTAGGAAAACCCTGTTCACCAGAAAAGATTGTGATTAAAGTTCACGTTTAAATGTATAATGAAACAAATACGTTCCCATATGTTCTCTACTTTCGACACCCACCAATTCCCAGCCATCCATACCATATTGATTTAGTGTTTTGTCCATTTCAACTGGATCGTATTCTACAGTCCAAAAGCTAACTTTAGGCTTTACCACAACAGTTTTGTATTCAAATTTTTTTTTCATATTAAATTTTAAGTTTAATGACAATTAATATTGAACGTTAAAACTACTCATAAAATTGAAAAATAAATATCATCTCTCCTTAAAAAATTATCTTTTTTTGGGGGAATTTCATCTTATTGAAATTCAAAATGCAAAACCTGACGGGTTTATCAATAGTTTTTAGGCGGACTTTCTTCAATAGCCCTGATTGCAGCGACATCCTTTTTCTTAATGGGCTTGAAAAAAGCGATGGCGAAAAAGATACAGCGGAAAGCAGGTTCCCGGCTCCCAATAATTTCATTGTTAAAAACTTCCATCTTCCTACATTTTCACTATTTTTGCACATCAGACGTAAAAAAATTATGGCAAAGCAAGAAGATGTTTTCAAGAAAGTGATTTCTCACGCTAAAGAGTATGGTTTTATTTTCCCTTCCAGTGAGATCTATGACGGTTTATCCGCTGTTTATGATTATGGACAGAATGGTGCAGAACTGAAAAATAATATCAAACAATACTGGTGGAAAGCAATGGTACAGCTTAACGAAAATATTGTAGGTATTGATTCGGCAATTCTAATGCACCCTACAACTTGGAAAGCTTCGGGCCACGTTGATGCATTCAACGATCCTTTGATTGATAATAAAGATTCTAAAAAACGTTTCAGAGCAGATGTTTTGGTAGAAGATTATTGCGCAAAAATCGAGGATAAAGAAAATAAAGAAATCGAAAAAGCAGCGAAAAGATTCGGTGAGTCTTTCGATAAAGATCAATTTGTTGCAACGAATCCTAAAATTTTAGAATACAGAGCAAAAAGAGAAACGATACTTTCTAGACTGGCAAAATCTCTGGAAAATGAAGATCTTGCCGATGTAAAAGCTTTAATTGAAGAATTGGAAATTGCTGATCCCGATACCGGTTCAAGAAACTGGACGGAAGTAAGACAATTCAACTTAATGTTCGGAACTAAACTGGGTGCTTCTGCAGATTCTGCGATGGATCTTTATTTAAGACCGGAAACCGCTCAGGGTATTTTCGTAAATTTCTTAAACGTTCAAAAAACTTCTCGTCACAGACTTCCTTTTGGTATTGCTCAGATTGGTAAAGCATTCAGAAACGAGATCGTTGCAAGACAGTTTATTTTCAGAATGCGTGAATTTGAACAGATGGAAATGCAGTTTTTCGTAGCTCCGGGAACTGAACTTGAATTCTACGAACAATGGAAGCAAAAACGTCTGAACTGGCATTTGGCTCTAGGTTTAGGAAACGAAAATTACCGATTCCATGATCATGAGAAACTGGCGCATTATGCAAATGCTGCAGCTGACATTGAATTTAATTTCCCATTCGGATTTAAAGAACTGGAAGGTATTCACTCAAGAACAGATTTTGACTTAAAGGCGCATGAGAAATTCTCCGGCAGAAAATTACAGTTTTTTGATCCTGAAAGAAACGAAAATTATGTTCCGTACGTTGTAGAAACTTCGGTTGGTTTAGACAGATTATTCCTTTCAATCTTCTCTCATTGTTTAAAAGACGAAGTTCTGGAAGACGGTTCGGAAAGAACGGTTTTATCATTACCTCCGGCTTTGGCTCCGATTAAAGCAGCAATTTTACCATTAATGAAGAAAGATGGCTTAGCAGAATATGCTGAAAATATCTTCAATGATCTGAAATATGATTTCAATTTATTCTACGAAGAAAAAGATGCGATCGGAAAACGTTACAGAAGGCAGGATGCGATCGGAACACCTTATTGCATCACAGTAGATCACGATTCACTTACAGATCATACCGTGACCATCAGAGACAGAGACACGATGCAGCAGGAAAGAGTTCCTGTTTCTGAGTTGAGGCGAATCATTGATGAGAAAACGAACTTCAGAAATTTACTTTCTAAAATATAGATTGAAGCCTTGAGAAATCAGGGCTTTTTTATTTTTAAAATTCCAGGTTTTTTGTCATTCCTGAGGAATTTTAACTAAACTCTGAAAAACTTTGTTGAGATTCCTGCGAAATGACAAAGATGCTTTTTAAACACTATCTCTTTAGAAGAATACTTTTATTTTCCTGTTATTATCTGCAATTCTATTATTCATTTTAAACGCAAAGTTTGTCATCCTATGTTTGCAAAACAATAAATTTAATTAATAATAAAGAGAAGTTAGGGTAAAGAAAAAAGCTACAGA